>JALYSR010000087.1 GCA_030854715.1 Acidobacteriota bacterium | reverse complement strand
CTGCCAATCCACTCTATTTGCGCGCGCTCTTGGATGAACTGCGACTCTTCGGCATTCACGAAGAACTCGATGATCGCATTGAGCACTACCTGGCGGCCGGCACCATTCCCGAATTGTACCAGCGGATACTTGAACGCTACCAGGAAGATTACGAGCCCGACCGAGCGGGGCTGGTCCGTGATGCGATGTCTCTGCTTTGGGCCGCGCGGCGCGGTCTGACCGAGACTGAGCTGTTGGAATTGTTGGGATCAAATGGGAATCCTCTGCCACGGACATATTGGTCACCATTATATCTGGCTGTCGAACAATCGCTGGTGAACTGCTCCGGCCTAATTGGCTTCTCTCACGATTACATGCGGAAAGCAGTCGGCGAAAGATATTTATCCCAGGAGGAAGATCAAACCAAAGCGCATCTGCGTCTTACTCGGTACTTTGCTAATCGTGAAATTAGCCCGCGCAAAGTGGATGAGCTTCCGTGGCAAATGGTAAAAGCCCACGCCTGGAATGATCTCTACCGCTTGTTGTCCGAGATGGCTTTCTTCCGCGCCGCCTGGGATCAAAACAAGTTTGACGTGATGTCTTACTGGGCTGTGCTTCATACAAACTCCACGCTAAGTATGGTGGATGCTTACCGGCCGGTTCTGCAGGATCCCGAACATCACACATCTTACGTTTGGGATGTTGCTCTCCTTTTGGACAATGCTGGCTACGTGGATGAAGCCCTGAGACTACAGCGTTCCCTTGTAGATTATTGCCTGCGTGTGGGGGATCTACACTTGTTGGCACTCCCAGGTCTTCTCGAAGGTCAGGCAAACAGTCTGTATAAGCTCGGCGATGTCGATGGTGCAATGAATCTGCACAGACAAGCAGAGCAGTTGTTCCGCGAACAGGGGCATCAGGACGGACTACAAACAACCCTTGGAAACCAGGCAGTCATTTTAGCTTCCTGCGGCGATATGGATGGAGCGATCCGTCTGTTGAAAGCAGCAGAAGCTATTTGCCGCAAAATCGGAGATAGGAACGGACTGCAGTCAAATCTTGGCAATTTGGCAATCATCCTCTTTCGACGCGGCGATCTGGACGGGGCAATGAAACTCCATAAAGAACAAGAGCAAATCTGTCGCGAACTCGGAAACAAGGAGGGGCTATCAGGATGCATCGGCAATCAAGCAAACGTTCTCCATGCCCGAGGTGATTTCGAGGGGGCAGTGAGTTTGCACAAAGCACAAGAAAATATCTGCCGAGAGCTGGGAAACAAGTACGGACTGGCAGCAAGCCTCGGGAACCAGGCTGTGATCCTACGTCAGTCTGGCCAGCCGGATATGGCAATGACGTTGCTGAAAGAGGCAGAAACAATCTCTCGTGAGATCGGTCAAAAGGAAGAGTTAGCAGCAAGCCTCCTAAACCAAGGATTGATCCTGGAGAATCAAGGTGAACTGGATTCGGCCATCGTTCTCCAGCAGCAGGCAGCCAACTTGTTTCAAGAATTGGGACACGCGGAAGGCCTGGCGACAAGCTTCATTAACCAAGCGCGGCTTCTTAGTTATGCCGGCAAAGATGAGGAGGCTCTGGATACAGCCAACCAAGCATATGAATTGGCGGAGAATCAGGGATTCTCTCTGGTTGAGAAAATGAAACCAGTAATAGAGAACCTCCGTTCCAGGTTGCATCGTCGCCAGGTGGCGGTGCGGGATCGTTTGCCTTCAATCCTGATGAAACAAGGTTACACTCTGTACCAGGATGGCCACCTGGAAGGCGCAATAACCTATTATGAGGACGCCGAAAAAATCTGCCGGGATTTAGGAGACTTGAATGGGCTCAATAAAATCGAAGCGATTCTTGCTTCGATCCGGTTAAAGCTATGATGATAAAATACACAGCTAACGGAATAGGAGACGGTGCTTATGGTAAATACCAAAACAGTGACGTGCCAGATTTGTGGGGGAGACGCAAACGTTCCACTGGATATTGATTTAATCGTATCAAGCTCACGCCCGGCAGGAAATATCGGGGGACATTGCACCAAGTGCAATGCAGACTTTTGCTTTGATGACTCGATCTGGCAGTCCGACGGGTCGACTTACGCATCCACTTGTCCAAAGTGCGGTGAGATCATGGGTGGAATAAATTCATAGGGCGTTACGCCTAGGCCATCCCGCTTCGCGTTATCGCATCGGCATCCAATACTCAACCGGTGTGACTGAAGACCGCATTTCAACCGGCGGCGTCCATACCCATCGGACCGCAACATCTGCTCGCGGTTCTCGACCAGGTCGGACAGTTCGCTGAACATGTCCGGGTTTGCAGCTTCGGCGTAGGGCAGGATGCAGTCGCGAGTTTCCTGCAAGTATCGCTTGACGAACGCCGCGTCGTGGACGAATCCGAGAGCGAAGATATTGCTGATGCGATCCGCGAGCTTCAAAACTCTGGCCCGATGACTGCCGCTCTGAATGATCCGCAGAAGGTATTCGGACTTTGGTTCCCTGGTACCGTCAACGATCCGAATCGTAACCTCCATCACCAGTTGATAGACTGCCGGGCCGTCTGAGTCGATTTGTTTGATCTCTTCCTCGGTGACGCCCGGCATAGTGGCCGCATCCTCGAACAAGTCGTGAATCACTGACGCCTTGAGCAGCACCGGATCGACGATCTTGTAACCGAGCAGAATGGCCATCGTGCTGATCTGGTGCCGGAACATGTTGCTACCCGACCGGCGCTTCACACCGATCAGGGCCATCGCCTTGACGATGTAAGGCGCCAACGTGATGCTCGCCAGCTCTTTCTCGAGGTCTTCCATGCCAGGATTCTCTATACCGGGTCTTATAGCTCGCGGCTCTCTGAGCGTGCAAGAACAAATCCACCTTGACCACCCCGGTCAAGCGACTGCTCAGGGAGTTACATGATTCGTGCAAGCGGCGGAAGCTGTGGCTCGTGAGTCGACCTTGCGGCCAAACTGGAGACTCTCTGACAAAAACATTTGTAATTCAACTCCTGCCTCGCTAACAAGCGATAACTCATCGCGTCAATTCAACTTTATCTTTACCAAGCAGTCGTCGCGCGCTTGTAAGTCCGAAAATTTCCGAGGAAATCTGAAGTGGCACGGGGCTCGCTCTTTCCGTGACTGCGAGCGTGTGCTCGCAGAACTTGGAGAAGATAGCATGCCGGCGGCGAGTAATCTCGAAGATAAGCGATCATTTGATGCGCTCAGACTCTTGAGCGACATCGTGCGTCGCTACGGAACCCTGGTGGCGCGCATCAGCAGCGCGGAGTTGCTTGCCGATGCCATTGCCTTCGACCTTGCTCGCCTTGAAGACTATTTCAAAACAGGTGTTTTCGACGAAGCTATTGGTAACTACAATTCCGCAGGGCGGGGGAACAGTGCGAAGGTTAAGGATCATCTGCGCCGCATGGCCGAGGCTGGCGTGCTCTCGCTGGAAATCAAGACCCGGGCTGATGACTTGGCGGATGTGCGAATAGATGGAGGTAAGCAATTCACGCTGCCTCCAATGCTCGCAGACCTTCTTTACACGCTGTCAATTGATAGCGGGCCAAGCGAAGACGAGATAGTTGGATGGAAGAGGCTCGATGAAGTTGCCATCCTGCTGACCAAGAGAATGGGGAGACGATTTACTCGGCACTCGGTGACCCAGAATATCTATCGCCTGCGTCAGGAACTATTCAATCGGGCTGGAGCAAATCCCTTCCTGATTCAAACAAACAAGCGGCGCGGTGTGCGCTTCGCCCTCAGACGTAAGCGATTTTCTGTGATTGAGAATGACCGACGTTGAGCAACCGTCTTTGGAATGCGAACGTCTCGTGATCCGTAAGGCGATTGAAGAAAATTCATCGGTGATTCTGCGTTTAGGAAATGACATTAGGCGTCAAGCACGCCAGGATCAAAGAAGCGAGCAGTTTCTGCTTTCAAGCGTGGATTGCAAGTTAACGGAAGAGTGGTTTGGTGATGGCCCATCTTTGGATAAGAAACGCTGAAGAGCAATGGGCGGTGCTGCCGCTGGACGCAGATGCGTTCACGTTTGCGGAGAATCCGCCTCGACCCGTACGCAGTGTCCGAGACGAGATGGCCTCCAGCGTGATGTTATTGAAGAACGCGCAGGCAGGAGCGGCCTCCTGGGTCTTGATCGCCGGAGCGAAGAGTGGTGTCCGCGTCAACGGCATGGGCCTTTTGCTCGGCGTGCGCGTGGTCGCAGATCGGGACGAGATTTGTGTCAAAGGCGTCGGCACCTGCTTCTTCTCAACCGAGAGTCTCGCCGCTATCAGAGCATTCCCTGGCGCCGAGCACCAAATCTACTGCCCGCGATGCAGACAAGGAATTGAAAAGGAATCCACGGCGGTCCAATGCCCGCAATGCAATGTCTGGTATCACCAATCGGAAGACCTTCCCTGCTGGACTTACGCGGAGCGTTGCGCGCTCTGCCCGCAGACGACGGACCCCGAAGCGGGCTATCGCTGGACACCCGAGGACTTATGAGATGCGCAAGCCTTCAGAAAATTCGGCGCGAAGCTTGATCGTCGTCGGAGCAGGGGGAAACATCGGTTCGCACCTCGTGCCGCACCTGGGACGAATGAGAGCGGTTGAGCAGGTGACGCTGATTGATCGAGACGTTTACGAGCAAGCGAATCTGTATTCGCAGTGCATCACTCCAATTGACGTAGGCAAGAGCAAAGCAGATGTGCAGGCGCGCATCCTTCGCCGCATTAATCCGCAACTTCAGGTGACGGCGATCAAAACTGGCGTGGAGAACCTGCCGCTCGGACGACTACGGGCCGATCTGATTCTGGCTTGTCTGGATACGCGCGGCGCGCGGCAATACGTGAATCAAGCTGCCTGGCGTCTGGGTATGCCCTGGATAGACGCAGGCGTCGAGGCGGGCGGTTTGCTTGCGCGAATTAACGTGTATCTCCCCGGGCCTGATAACCCGTGTCTGGAGTGCGCCTGGGACCACCGTGATTACGACGCGCTCGAGCAAACCTATCCGTGTGTGGACTTCGTTGAAGAGGCTTTTCCGACGAATGCGCCATCGAGTCTTGGCGCATTGGCAGCATCGCTTCAGGCAATCGAATGCGAGAAGCTTCTCACCGGACGGATCGGGCGCGTCGCCGTCAGTCAACAGGTGCTGATTGATGCGGCGCACCACAAACATTATGTCACCGCATTCCGCCGTAATCCCTATTGTCGCTTTTCTAATCATCAAGTTTGGTCCATTGAGAAACTAGATCGTCGCGCAGGAGAATTGACCATCGGTCAGGCGCTGGGGCTGGGAAGGTGTGGCACTCCCGGCCAAAAGGATTCCCCGGGTCTGCGAGTTGAAGGTAAGCGTTTCGTGAGAAAGCTGATCTGTGGCGGCTGCGGGCGCACAAAATCTCTCTTATGCTTAAAAACTTCACTGCGTGCATCACAGCAGACATGCGCAGTGTGCGGACACGCTCTGGTTACCGCCGGACCTGACCTGCTTGAACGACTGAACGCCACGGTTCTTTCACAGCGACAACTTGGCCGCACGCTCGCCAGCATTGGTATTCGCCGAGGCGAAGTGTTGAGTATTGGCGATCGCTCCGGTGAAACTCACTTCGAAATCTGCGGCGATGCCAGGGCGTAGAAATTCAGATCGTGAACCTTGAGAATCGTACGAGACACACTCAGTTGGGGCAGGGAGCATGGGACGCGTCCGCGAGATTAGATGGATACCTGTTGGAGCGGGCTGGCTCGCTATTTGGCACAGGCCCGGCCTCAAGGCTCTGCCGCTCTTGCAGGAGACAGGCTGCGAGCATGTCTTGACTCTTCTTTCTGAAAGAGAAGGGGCGCATGAGATCGGCGATGGTGTGCGAAAAGCTGGGATGGAGTGGACCTGGCTGCCTCTACCCAACGCCAGATGGTCTGAAGGTAAGAAAAAAGACCTGATCTTATCGGCCATCCCTGACCTATCGGAAGTATTGGATAGGGGCGCTCATCTGCTGATACATTGCTCAGCCGGTATTCATCGCACGGGAGTGGTCACCTACATTCTTCTCCGCCGGCGGGGTCATGATGAGCAGGAGGCGTTAAGTTTGATTGCCAGAATGCGTCCGCACACGCGCGAGGGATTACGTAGAGAGGACATCGAGTGGGGTAACGAAGTGATTAACTGAAGCTCAAGTGAAAAGCATCTTTCTCTTTACCTAATTCCACTTGAACAGTTCCGGAGTGGTTTTATATCCTTTGCGCGTCTCAAATCAGCAGCAGCTTGAACAAACTCTGAACGATGCCTGAAACGGACATTCAGCAGTGGAAGTCGCGTCCAATCTTCCTTAGCTACAAGAGCGAGGACGCCAACCTGGTCCGGCTTGTCGCTGAGTACCTGATCGCCTCGGGCCTCGACGTCTGGTTCAATGAGTACCGGATCCTTCCCGATGACTACGATCGATTCGACCAGATGATCGATGACGGCTTGCGTCAGGCCACCCACGCAGTTGTATTCACCAACAACCGATGGTCGCGCGCCGAGTGGTGCCGCTACGAGATGGACGGCCTCCTTTCCGCGATCTCCGATCACCGCCGGATCGTCGAGGTCGGCATCCCGCACGAAGACGAGCCTCGAGAGACCTACCCTGCGCTGCTCGCACAGCCGCCCATTATCTTTCAGGGAAATCCCCGGGCACCAGCGATGCGGGAAGTGCACCGCGTAGTGGCGGAGATCGCGCAACGCTTCGGCTTTCCTTTCACCTTGCCCGAACCGGCAGTGGGTGCCAGCTCTTCTGTCTGGCTGCCACGTTTCGGGGTCAGCTTCAACCCGAGCAGCTTCAGCCTCTGGCCTGGACGAACGCTGAGGTTTTGGAGCATTGCGGTGCTCAGCCCAAATATCAACCTGGTGTCCGCGTTCCGCACGTTGGTTTTCCGGCGAATGGTTGACGGAGTTCCGATCTCGTTCGACGTCTACGTCTGGAACTACGAGTCGCCGATCCACAGCTTTTCGATCGACGAGGAGGGGGTGAGCGACGACCGTGCCGTGCAGAAGTCGTATCTGCGCTACGCGCAGAAGTGGATCTCGACCGATCGTGGCGCGTTTGGAACCGTCACCTGGAAAGCCGAGGGTCTCCATCTGGCCTTCGTCGAAGGTCGTAGTCATTTCGGACTGACCTACTCATCACACTTGGGTTGGGATCGGCGATACGCCATCAGGATCCCGCGCGATGATGGCGAAGGAGAAGGCGAGCTGGGGTTCGTTTTCTCAGCGGCCGCCAGCGAACTCCACACGGACTTGCGGCACTTCTGCGAACTCTCGCCGTCGTTCGACGAGGTCGTGAAGACCGCCTCTGTTCGGCTTCCCGGCCGGTTCGCCGCGGCGCTGATCAACTTGCCGGCATTCATCGCCAAAGCGGCGCTCGCCGCTGCGGCGGTCTGGGTGGCGCGGCGATCTTGGCCTGTGGCAGGAGCGCTAACAGCCGCGATGGCGCTCTTCTTTGCCGCCGGTTACTTCACCGCCGATCTCGCGCACTGGTGTCTGCGCTCGTCGTATCGACGAGTGCTGCGCACGCTCGAACCAGTCTTGTGGGACGTGCTATCGCCCGCAAACCCGGGGCGGCTGCTGCTGGGTGCACCATTCCACGCCATTATGTGGCCGCTGATCATCGGCTGGGGACGGATCATCCTAGCTGCCGTGACTGCGATCTTCCAGCTCGCTTTGCCACTCTTCTTAGTGGGCTGGTTGGTGGTCGGAAGACCGTCAGTTATCACGCCGGAATGGACGGCGCGCCGCGATCTGGTCCTGGTCATCAGTGCCGCTGCGGCCGGGGTGCTGACCAATTACCATGCGATCGGGTTCCTGATTACTCGCTATTTAAAGCACGCGCCCAAGGTGGATGAATACTTGTGAAGTAAACGGTATCCCAGTAGTTTTGATCTGGCTTTCAATCTGATGACACGCGAGTGGCAAAAGGTTCACGTCTTCATCAGCAGCAGGTTCAATGACATGCATGCTGAGCGAGACTACTTCGTCAAGCGTGTCTTCCTCGCATTGCTGTCGGCCCGTTAGGTTCAATCCGTTCACCGTGGACAATCGGAATCGATACTGAAGCCCAGGCATCACTTATGGAGCAGGGAAGCAATCAAGAGAGGGGACGAGAATCGCTGCAGGAATGGCTGCGATTTGTGCTCGCACAGACTCACGTGCTGAATGAGCATCCGGGATTATTCTTCCAGCAAGCTGCCAATCAACCTGATAGTTCGATAGTGGCGGCCAAGAGTAAGGAGTTTCTGAAGAGCGGCACGGAAAGGCGCACGTGGCTGCAATGGATTAACAAGACTAAAGCGACCGATCCCTGTCTGATGACACTTCTAGGGCACACGAAGGATGTCATGGCCATCAGATTCTCGCCTGACGGTCGCTATCTCCTTTCGGCATCCGCCGACCACACTTTGAGATTGTGGGACGCAAAGGACGGCAGGGCGTTGAGGGTCTTCAAGGGTAATCGCTATGGCGTCTTTTCGTGCGACTTCTCTCCTGACGACAGACGCATCATTTCCTGCGGAGGCACAGGAGAAGAAGGAGCCGCGGAACTGAAGCTGTGGGACGTGGAGACGGGTGAGGTCATCACCTCCTTCAGAGCGCGCGGGCGCACGATCCTTTCATGCGCCTTCCTCCCCGGCGGTCTGCACATAGTTTCGGGTTCGGTGGGCGGCACCTTCAGGGTTTGGAGCGTGGAGTCGGGCGAACCTGTTCAGGAGATAAATGTCCCTGGGGCTTGCGCCGTCTCGCCGGATGGGAGATTCCTCGTCTCAGGAGAGAGAGACAAGCTTTCGGTGTGGGACATCAACATAGGCGAACAAATTTGGTCGAGACCGCAGCAAGCTGGAATGGAGAATTGTTCTTATTCACCTGACGGACGCTGGATAGTTTCTTTCTATAAGGACACGACGCTAAAGCTGTGGGACGCTGAATCGGGTAGTGAAATCCGCACGCTCATAGGTCATACGGGGTGGGTTTTCACCGCGGCCTTCTCGCCTGACAGTTCACGCATAGTGTCCGGG
>JALYSR010000069.1 GCA_030854715.1 Acidobacteriota bacterium | reverse complement strand
GCTGACTGCTGTATTCCTCTGGCAAACGTGGAATTAAGAGAAACCGACGATGGCTGGGAACCGGAGATCGATAACAGCATCCGCCCAATCGTCTACACCAATCGGCTGCTCTATCAACTGATTAACTCGCTCACGAGGAAATCAGAGGAAGAAGAAACTGAAGTTTGAGAGGGAGAAGATTATGAAAACGGACACAATCTGCGCCGACATGGCATGCGATCACGGCGCGGCCGAACGGCCTCGCTATTATGCTCGCCAACTTATTACCTCAGACGATCTGACACTCGAGCAGGATTACTTCCGCAGCAAACTGCGCCTGCATAACCGCATGCTGCATGGCTGGGGTGTAGTTTGCGGCGCGCAGGTTTGTATGGCGCCGAAGCCTGACGGCAGTGGCGAGTTTGAGCCGTGGCAGGTATACGTCAAACCTGGTTATATCCTTGGACCGTGTGGCGATGAAATTAATATTGACTGCGGACGCGTAGTAAATCTGCGCGCGGGCGGCACCACCGGAGTAACCGGTGAGCCGTGCGTGGAAGTGATCGATCCGTGGTGTGTCGAGGTCTTTGAGAGAGACGTACCAAGCACAGTGTGCGTTGCAGTCAGATACAAACAGTTCGCGACGCGCCCAGTTCGCGTTCAACCCATCGGTTGTGGCTGCGATGACACCTCGTGTGAGAATTCCCGTTGGCGAGATGGCTACGAGATCAAAGCCTTGAGCTATTGTCCTCATGACGACGTTGAGCCGCCACCTGGCTTCGAGCAATTATTCGTACACAGTCCCATTCCCCCGTGCCCCATAGCTCCGGATGACCCCTGGGTCGGACTGGCCAAGGTGGAACTCGATGCGGACGGAGTTATCAGTCGGATTGACAACTGTGCCTGCCGTCGCATGGTTCTATCACATGCTTCTTTCTGGTGGCATTGTGAAGGGCTCCTGGAGATTAAGAACATTCAGGACGGAGGCGACATCACAGAAGGAGAAGAGCGTGTTATCAAAGCCGAAGCGGCTCGAGCTTTTCCTCCTGGCACCAAGGCTGAACTGGGGGTAGGCGTTACTGTCAAAACGGCCGGTGTAAAACCGGCTGCAGGAAACGACAAGATATTGGAGATTCCCATAACAATTGAGCCACACGCCTTAGTTGGACCACGAGCACTGACGATCACCTATCCCGATAGTATGCGGGCCGTCTATCCCAATGCCATAAATATTAAAGGGTCCGGAGGGCAGAATAACCTGCCACCGCCTCCTAAAAAAGCTCCTACTAAGTCACCGCAAAAAGGGGGACGCAAAACAGCGTCAGCGGCGTCGCCGGGTGCGGCGCCGCCTGAGAAGAAATAGAAGCACACACTTCTATTTGAGGCATAAAGCCAATGCGTGGTGGCCGCAAAGAATCCTCCGAGCGTTCCTCATCAGGCGCCCAGCGGGCTAGCCTGCCCCATGAAGAAATAGCTCCGCATTCGTTGCGAGATCTTCAGCAGCGGGCCGGCAACCAGGCCATGTTGCGTCTATTCGGCGCAGGCGCACTCCAGAGAAAACCCAAAGTATCGCAGCCTACAGATGGGCCTGAGCAGGAGGCCGACCTGATCGCCGCCCGAATTACTGGCGACACTTCCGGTCCATTCGTGCAGCGCAAGTGTGCGGCCTGCGCCGTGGGCGCACCATGCTCCGAGTGTGGAGATGAGGAGAAAGAAGCGAGAGTTCAGCTCAAAAGCACTGGGCTGACTGGTGGCGAGGCGACCGTGCAGCGGTCTCCGGCGACTGGAGCAGAAGCCGTCCCGGCAGCAAATACCGGTGCTCAAGCCGAGGCGGGCGCGGCACAGCCGAAAGCCGTCGCGTCACTGATAGTTGAAGACGATGCGAAAGAAGTGAAGACGGGTCAGATGCGCAAGAGCGAGTTTCTCTCGCAACTGCGCAGTGCTGCGTGCAGTACGGCGGAACAGGCGTTGGCGGACACGATGTGGTCGGCCATGGGCTGTCCCTACATTGATCGCTGGCTGGACCACTACAGCAAACAACCAAGTCCATATGTCGAACGGGCGCTGCACAAGTACGCGCCTGAAACAAGCAGTGCCCGAAGCGCGGCGGAGTACATACCAATCATCACGGGGCGCGTGCGGCAGGGAATTTCTGAATGGACCAGTACGGGCGAAGTTAAAGATCTGCCGCCGGAGTTTGCGGCAGGAGGAATGCCCGGGGCGACAGTTGGCGGACTGGTGGGCGGGTTGCTCTCGGGAGTGGGCAGCGCCGTGTCGGGACTGGTAAGCGGCGCTGGCCAAGCGCTGTCGAGTGTGGGCAGCATGTTGTTCAAACGACGAGAGGGTGAAGCTGGAGTAGACGGTGATCCGCAGGTCATTCGATCTGAACTCGGCAGTGGACAAGGGTTGGAGAGTTCGCTGAAGGGGCGGATGCAGTCAGCCTTCGGTGTCGATTTCAACGGCGTGCGAGTGCACACGGATGCGCGGGCGCAGGAGTTGTCAGAGGGGTTGCAGGCGCGGGCGTTCACGATCGGGAGCGACATCGCGTTTGGACCAGGCGAATACAAGCCGGGAACGCCGGTCGGAGATGCCTTGATCGCGCACGAGCTGGCGCACGTGGTCCAGCAGGGAGAAGGGAGTTCCACTTCTGCGGCGATGCAAAAAGGCGGAGCTGAGTCCAACTCGCTCGAAGAAGATGCCGATAAGTCGGCGGTGGGCGCGGTCGTCAAGATCTGGAGCGGCGCCAGAGGCGCCTTGTCAGAGATTGGTGGGAATGCAATGCCGCGTCTCAGGTCGGGCTTGAGGTTGCAGGGTTGCAAGTCACCGGCGCCCAGACAGGCGGAAGAGGCAATCGATCTTGGCGCATTCTGGTCCGCAGCAAGTTTGATGCAGGTCTATGCGAGGAGCGGGGATCAGCATGTTGTCGAAACCATCATCAACCAGGGATACACGATCATCAGTTTCGAAACCGCTTACGATACGTGGAGATACGATGACGGCAGAGTCGTCGAGGTGGAGATACATGGTCTGCAAGGGAACACAGAAAGCACTGCCAAGGAGATTCGGATACTGGAGAGTCTCACAACCCAGCAGGCAGCATCAACGTTGTATCATGAGGTGCGTCATGTCGAGCGTCCTGCTTCAGAAGCGTATTTGGAACAGGAAATCAATGTCCGTATCGACACTGAAAGATTCCTCATCAGAAATGGCTGGCCACCGTTCGAGCCCAGCTACCGGAATTCTGATGGAACCGTCAATGAGCAGGCGATAAGAGACGATATTATGGGCTCATCACACTACAATCCTATAGGACGACACAGAATACATCGCCGGTACCAGGGGGAGAAAAGGATCACAGGGTGGAGACGTCCGTAAGGTTTTGCCAGGAAGAGTTTGAGAAGAAAGGGGGATAAGCGACATGGTAGAAGTCGAAGCCGTCGTGAATGGGTTTATACCCAATGCTATGCGCGATGAATTCGAGTCAGGAGTTTCTAGTTCATTTGATGCCACGCAACTTCAAATTCTGGCTCCGGCACAATGGCGCGGAAACAAGCTCACGATTTACCACAGCGAGAGTCCTACTCTGACAAGTCCCTGGCGTGAGATCAATCGGAAACTACGGTTCTCGATAAGCGAAGACGATCTCAAAGGTGAGCATTTCTTATTTGCTGGCGCCGTATCGAACTTACACGATTAAATTTGTTCTTAATTTGAGGCGTGAACAGCGTAAGTGTGCAGCCGGTGCTGTGGGCGCTCGCTGTTCAGTGTGTGGCGATGAGGAATGAGAAATCGACCCTTCAGCTCAAGAGCAATGAACAGATCAATCAACGTCATTTTCGATAAGTCGGTCCATCCGGAATTTTCACTAGGCGGAAGATCCTGGTCCGCTTTTCAGGTCTGCGGCGGGGCGGGTTTGGTTCTGACGATCGTATTGATGTTAACCCTCGCGGCGCTCAGCGGCCTTTCAGTGTACATAATGGCCGGACTGGTCGTGGCAGATCTGCTGGCATGTCTGACGCTCGCGATGATTACCAAAATCATTCTCGGCGAGGAACGTCTGACATACTGCCATCACGAGATCGCAATCATACTTGTGACCGCTGCTCTGTCCTGGGTATTGGGACAGCCAATTCTAAGCTATTTAGATGTAAGCATTTTGGGCTTGGGACTCGGGCTGGCTTGCGGTCGCGTGGGTTGTCTGATGGCCGGGTGTTGTCACGGCAGGCCGTCCCGCTGGGGCGTGTGCTACGGTCCAGAACATGTGGCTGCCGGTTTCAGTCCCTACTTCGCAGGGACGCGTTTCTTTCCCGCTCAAATTGTCGAATCAATGTGGGTCGGCGGAATTGTCACCATTGGCTGTCTGCTCGTTCTGGGCGGCTATCCAGCAGGCATGGCCACGGCCTTATATATTTGCGCTTATGGCGCCGGACGGTTCTTTCTCGAGTTTGTACGCGCGGACACTGATCGCGCTTACTTGTGGGGCTTCTCGGAGAGCCAGTGGCTCTCGCTCATGTTGATGTTGGCAGTCGCACTGGGCGAATTCTTAGGCATCCTTCCATTTCAATGGTGGCATATCGCAACCACTACTTTGGTAGCTTTGACGATGCTGGCAGTTGCTATCAGAAGACGGCTGCCGAGCGACGCCAACTATAAACTACTCCTGCCGCGCCATATGGAAGAGATCGCTCAGGCGCTGGATTCTACCTCTAACCGCGCAGACAATAACGGCGCCCGTCCCCGATACCGCTCGCTCCGCTCGGGCATTCCCATCGATTGCACTTCTCTCGGCGTTCAGATATCAGCCGGCAGAATCAAAGTTGCTGGAAGTTATCTCTATCACTACGCGCTTTCGTATCAGACTGCGAACATGACCCAAGCGAGCGCAAAAGCCCTGGCGAGGTTGATCTTACAACTAAGGCATCCGTCGGGTCGAAGCAATCTCATCGCCGGCAATCGAGGCGTGTTTCATTTGCTGGTGACTGCTTCATAGCTGAGCAATGAACACCTTGGTCCAGCTGGGAGATAAATTGTGGCTTCTTTTGAAAGGTTACAGGGGAACTCTGCTGGAAAGAGCTGTCCTGACCGGGGGCCTGTTCATCCTCTTTATTGGCGGCTACTTCGGTGTGGGTCTCTCAACAAGTCCGCGAGAGGCCCACGAGTTGGGGACGTCTCTCGACGGACAGATTCCGTTCCTCGCGCGTTCCGTCTGGATCTACCTGCTCATCTTTCCCGCGACGCTGATTCCGCTTTTTGTGGTGCGTTGCCCCCGACTGCTTCGACGCACCGCACTCGCGTACGCCACCACAATTAGCGTTTCGCTCCTGTGTTTCACGGCATTTCCAGTAACCTCGGCACGATTACGAGTTGCCCCAGCGATATTGGATATGACCCGTCCTTCGGACTGGGCGGTCTCGATTCTTTACTCGATCGATCCGCCGTACAACCTTTTCCCTTCGCTTCATCTCTCCATCGCGTTGGTAGCGGCGTTCTCCGCATGGAAGGCAGCCAGGCTGTACGGCACAGTTGCCTTCGTGTGCCTGGTGTTCATCGGCGTATCCGTTTGCACTGTCAAGCAGCATGTCGTGGTTGACGCACTCGGCGGGGTCGCGCTCGGTACGTTGGTGAGTGCCGTGATACTAAAACCGTATCGCCCACAAGTTGGCATGGCTCCCGCGTATTCCTGGCGAGGACCTTCTTTGTATCTCCTCTTACTGGTTCTCGTCTACACCGGTTTCTATCTCACTTACCTCATGGCCTCGTGAGCAAAACTAGACGGACACCTGGGCCTTCCGTGCCTGCGCTCGGGCGGAAATGAGACCCTCTCGCCGCATGTACGCCATTAAATACGACACCGTGTCCGCGAGCAGTGGATCGCCACAACCGTTCCCGGATAGTTGCCTGGCTTTACGGTAGTGGTCATTGTTGTAGCGCTTGTGCTGCATCGCGGCTATCTGCTCGTGCGAGCGGGTGAAAAAGTCCAGCAGGGGGTAAATCAGATTGTCTTTGGTGCAGCGACGTCTCATCTCGGCGACGAAGCCGGGTATGTCGTAATACATGAACTGATAGCCATATTGGCTGCTGATCAAGCGAGTAATGTCGATCATGTTGCAGTAGTCGTCGGCCGTCACGTGAAAGGTCCGGGCGGCCATATCTCGCTGTTTGAAGATGGCGACAATGTTGTTGGCGGCGATGTCGCCGGGAAGAAAGCTGATCTGGTTCGCGGCGTTGACCGCGATGCCGTTATTGATCATGAACGCAAGTAGCCGAATGACAATATCGTCTCTGCTGCCAATGCCGCCGGCCGACGCAGTGATGAATGACGGACGGTAAACTCGTATTTTTAGTCCCTGCTTTTCGGCCGCAAAGACTAATTGCTCGGCCACCCACTTGCTTTGAGCATAGCCGAAATCGAGATTTGACATATCCATGTTATTGTCAGTCTCCAGCAACTCGCCCTTCACCGTCCAGCCAAAGATGACCGTGCTGGAGATGAAGTGAAACTCCTTCCGCGTTCCTGTGCAGGAGAACCGCAATAGTTCACGGGTACCGTTGACGTTGTGCGGTCGCAACGCGTCATAGTTCAAAATATAATTCACCAACGCTGCGTTGTGGATCACCGCCTGTACGCGGGTAGTAAGCGATTGCCACAGCTCCGGGCGCATGCCTAAGTTGTGTTGGGCGATGTCTCCGCAGACGACGTGGACTCGCTTTTTCATCTCCTCTTCGAGGGCAGGCGTCCAGACGTTAGCGCGTTGGAGCGCAGCTCGAATACGGTCCATTCCGTGAACGGAGTCTGCGGCACGCGTCAAGACGTAGTAGTTGTATGGGGTCTGCCGCAGAAGGCTGCTTAGTAAGAACGGGCCAAAGAAACCAGTGGGGCCACTCAGGAGTACGCTGGTTAGAGGCTCTTCATTGAGAGAGATGTCGACGCGGTTGAGCAATCTCAATCCGGCATCGTACCGCATGGAATCCCGTTGATGGTCGTCATGCTCCTGCCGAAGTTTTCTCAGGACGGATTGAAACGCCGCTATGCGCTCAGCGGATATTTTTTCCAATTGGTCGAACAGGGAGAAAAACTCAGCGACGGTCAGCCGCTGGAGGAGCTGCCCATCTATATCACTCAGCAGATCGGTTGCCCCGTGATCCTTCAGCAGCGCTTCAATGTCGTCGAGGAGCGTCACCATTGCGAGAGAATCGATTCCGATCTCGGCCAGGGTGCTTTCCTCGTCTCCCGTAAGGTGGTACTGCTCGAGAAAATTCCGGAAACGTCCTCGGAGTCCTGAGGGCGTATCCCCGATGGGTCCTCCATCCGTGACGCTGACATAGGTCGCAATCACACGTAACTTACCGCCTAACCAACGTTCGCGCGTGAGGCTGCGCGCGATTTTCCCGGAAGTTGTCTTTGCGATGGTCCTGGCCGGAACGAACACAATGGCGTTGGGCCTGATGTTGTATTGCGTATGGATTGCTTGACTGATCTGTTTCGGGTCAGGCAGATCTTTAGCCTTCCGCACTTCAGCGATCACGACCAGGCCATCTCCTTGCTCGTTGCCGTCTAAGGCTGCGACACCTCCGGTCCGGATCTTCGGCGAGGCCGACTCAACAATGCTCTCAATGTCTTGCGGGTAGTAATTAACCCCGCGGATGATGATGAGATCCTTGATCCGCCCACAGATGAACAGTTCGTCATCGTCCAGGAAACCAACGTCACCGCTGCGAAGGTAGCCGTTGTGATCCTGTGGATCATTCGTGACGGCGTTACCGAAGACCTGCCGGGTAAGCTCAGGGCGATTCCAATAGCCCTGGCAAGTGCTCTTGCCAGCGACCCAGACTTCGCCGATTTGCTTATTGCCCAGAACCGCGCCGGACTTCGGATCGACGATGCGCACGCGAATCCCGTCCAGCGGTTTGCCGCAGCTGGCAAGGCGAAGCTGGTTGCTGTTCGGTATCTGAGCGTTCTCGAGTTGTGACGTACCCTCCTGAAGAAGCCGCTTGTTCACTGTCACAATCCGTCTCCCGTAATGAGTAACTGCAAGCGTGTTCTCGGCAAGCCCGTATGCGACCACGTGGGCCTGGGGCCGCAGGCCATAGGGAGCGAACCGTTCGAGGAAGCGGCGGTATGTTTCGGGGCGAGCAGGCTCCGAGGCGTTCATCAAAAAACGCAACGAGCTGAGATCCAGATCAACGAGTTGGTCGGATGGAATTCTGTCCTCCCGCAGGCAGTAATCGAAGCCGAAGTTTGGGGAGGACGCGCAGGTCGCCCGGACCCGGCTCAACGTCTGGAGCCACAAGCCGGGTCGCTTAAGGAAATCCGTCGGCGAGAAGCCGTAGGTCGTGCCGCCCGTGATGATAGGATACAGGTAGTACCCGATGAGGCCCATGTCATGGTACTGGGGCAGCCATGAGACTCCGGTTGGCGTGTGGTCGACGGTGGCCCGGCAATTATGGATCACGTTCTCGTGTGACACGATTACGCCCTTCGGATCGCTGGTCGAGCCGGATGTGTACTGCAAAAAG
>JALYSR010000025.1 GCA_030854715.1 Acidobacteriota bacterium | reverse complement strand
CGGTGAGTGGTACAATCAGCGCGCGAGATAACACATCGTTGCAGGTGAGCCGCGGTAGCGCGTCTCTCAACTTGAAAGATAGAATCCACGTTGTGTGCCGCCGCGCGGCCACCTGAACTCAAACGTTCGGCCCAAAGAGCTTGTGGGCAAGCATCTCGCTCTTTCCTTCGTGACGATTGGTGATTAAACCACAAGGGTTCCAAACTAATGATGGCGATTCTCTCCAATGGATTCGATGTGCCTTCCGCGCTGAACTTAGTAACCACCCTGGCAGTGGTACTGGGTGTCATCTTCGCCGTGGTGCAGCTCCGGCACGCTGCGCGTCTCCGGCGCGACCAAGCCGCCGTAGATATTGTTCGGACAGTTCAGACTCAGGAGGTCCGGCGCGCCGTGGCAAGAATCCTGAAGCTGCCGAACAATGCTGATCCAGAGGTAATCCGTAGCGACCCGGCCTTGCTCGAGGCCGCCCTTGCCGTGGATAGCGCCTGCGAAATGTGGGGTTGCATGGTCTATGAGAACGTCGTCGACCATCGTATGTTGGATCGCATGGTCGGAGGGTGGGTCAGAGGGACTTGGCGTCGGCTCGGGCGGTGGGTTGAGGCAGAGCGCGTCGAAAATTGCAATCCCAATGTCGGTGAGTGGTGGCAGTGGTTGTACGAGCGAATCGAGGACGATCCGGACCCTGGCAAGATTCAGGGCGCCCACATCGCGTATCGCGGCACGTCCAGGAACCAATAACTCAGTGGTGCATCATGCTCATTCCCCGGTTCCATACGGTTGGAGTGGGCACTGCCGAACAAGCGCTTGCAGCGGACCGGAATTAGCGTTCCTCTCATCGACAACTTGCCGCACGATGCGGTTGTCGCCCGGCCGCTGAAGCGCAACGTTAGACCGCTCCAGTATGAGTTTGTATTGAAGAATGGAGTTCCTTATGAGAAGGCATCAACTCTATTTCATAGTCATCAGCGTTCTCGTTACCGCTCATGTTTGCGTTGCTCAAGCTGACGGTCAGTCCAAGCCGCGTGCTCAGAAATCCCGTACAAGGAAACCGCAAGTTGTCGCCAGCAAAATCGTCGGCACCTGGAGACTCGTGTCTGATGAATTCCGGCGGCCGAATGGCGAGGTTATCCCCTTCCCCGGCCTAGGGCCGAACGTGCGCGGTTTGCTTATATACGACGCAACCGGATATATGGCTGTGCATATAGTGAATATGGGTCGCCCAAACTTCGCCGGGGTGACGAACGCAGCGTGTGACGATCTGAGGGCTGCCCTCAGGGGCTACCGAGGTTACTTTGGCAAGTATGAAATCAACGAGACGGAGGGGTACATCATCCACCACGTTGACGCGAGCGTATTCCCGAACGCGGCGGGTCAGCATTGGAAGCGTTCGTACAAACTCTCCGGGAATCACTTAGTCTTAGAGGCCGCAGAAACGGCCAATGCCGAACAGGGAACGGCTTTGATTACCTGGGAGCGTGTAAGATGAAAGGTGGTCTGGCAGGACGTCTTGAGATTGGTATACTGTGGCGGCGGTCTAACAATTCGTTGCAGGTGAGCCGCGGTAGCGCGTCTCTCGACTTGAAAGATAGAATCCACGTTGTGTGCCGCCGCGCGGCCACCTGAACTCTGACGTTGGGTCGCTTTGGCGACCGCATTGCTCACAAGGATATCCGACATGGCTTCTATCGACATAATTGATCTGACTGGCATCGGTCCGGTGGTGACACGGGTGATGAACGAGCTCGGCGTGTTCACGACAGCGGATCTCCTTCGGGCACAACGACGTCGGCTTGCCGAAAAGGTAAGCGGGGTGTCGCTGGCACAAGTGCGGCGCTGGCAGGCAATCGCCGAGCTGCTCGAAGTCAAAGGGGTCACACTGCTGATAGCGGAAGGACTGTACGCGGGGGGCGTCGAGACTCTGGACGAGTTGGGCGCGCGTTCTTTGAACAAGCTGCGCCCTGTCCTTGAGACGATGCACACGCAGGGGGTTGTGCCGACACTGCCATCGGATGACGATCTGGTCGCCTGGATGAAGGACGCCCTCCTGCTGCGCCACACAGGGACGTTGAATGGGACTGTGATCGGTGCGGATCGATCCCCGGCGGTCGGCGTGGCCGTGTCGTGCATGGGTCAGCGGGTCGAGTCGGACGCGCGTGGCCGCTTTCGGTTGCGTCGGCTACCGCTCGGTCGCCGGCTGCTCGTCTATTTCGAGCACCCGGCCTATGCGGCAAAGACGGTCAAGACGGGACCCGTTGCGCCGGCAGGCGTGCTGGTCGGCAAGCGGTTCCGGCTGGCGCGAAAGCGCGCCGGGGCACCGCCGCCGCGCGTGCTTTCCGAACTTGAAGGTGACAAGCTGCCGGCCCTCTCGGGCGCGCCGGTACGCGAGCGAGCGCAGGATGGCGCACCCTCTCCACTGGACATCCTCCGCGTCGTCGAGCTGCTCGCGAGCGGAAATGTTCGGGTGATCTCCCACTTGTTCGACCACGACGGTGCCGACTTCCTGGTGCGCTCGTATCGCTTTAAGCGCAGAGACCTTCCTGCTCAATTCGAGGTCGGCGACCACTTGCGCTACAAAGCCCAGCGCTGGCAGGTGGTGAAGATGACGCCGGCAACTATTGATCGGTATCGGCGCTGGCTTCGCGAGCGCCGGCAATTGCCTGAGCTGTCCGCCGACTCGAGCGCGGCTGATGTCCAGCGTTTCGTGGAAGACTGGTTGCTCCTGCACGCCCGAAGTTAATCCCACCAGCACTAGTCACAGACCGGAGGACCGAATGGACGAAGAATACGAGTTTCAGGCGACGGGCGATGCGTGCGGAATATGCGCGGCACTCGACGGCACCAACTACAGCAGCAAGCCACATCCAAACTGTTTGTGCCAAATCGTTCCCGTGGAGAAAGAGTGCACCTACCAGTTAGATGAACATGGACTCACACACTACGGAACAGGCAAATACAACTTCACCTTCGGTGGCGGGCTGACTGTCTTCTGCCCTGACGGGTCCGAAGCCGGGGGGGAGTCGGTAGAGTGGGACGCGTCCGGCTACGATCCCGAGGGGAGTTGGTCGGACTTCGCCAACGGCTTAATTGACGCCGCCGTCGCGGAACTTTGTGAGAACTGTCAGGCGGAAGAGCCACCAAACTTCGTATGACTTCGTGACGGCACGTGCTGGACCGCGAGGGGCCGCTGGGCTGGACCGCCAAACTGGCGGGCACGCCTAACAACCGCCGTGCCGTTGACTTCGCTTCGCAATTTAGTTTGATAACCTAGCTTGAATGAAACGCAACGACGCTCCGCGTGATCAGTCACGTCGAAGGTAAGCGACGTTGCATCGCGCTAGTTGCGTCGCTCCGCGCAACAAAGAAATCACGTTGTGTGGTTCCAATCACGGGCAACCCAACAAGTCATTGCAGGTGAGCCGCGATTGCGCGCCTCTCAACCTCAAAGATGGAATTCAGGTTGAAGGCTGCTCGCGCGGCCACCTGAATTCCACCGTTGGATGGCTTACGCTCAAAGGAGAACGAGAGATGAAGAAAACAGGACTGACACGCCGTCAGATGCTCGCGGCGATGGCCGCGTCAACAGTGGGTGGCGTGGTGGCAAACGGATCCGTAATAAAGCAAAGAAAGAAAGTGCATCATCATTTTACGAAAACTCGCATTGTCACATTCGATGCACAGGTCAGCCGAGATGGCCAACGGAGCGTGACGGTACCGATCAGCATTGATGTCGCCAAGACTGTGATAATTGTGTGCGACATGCAAAATGACTTCGGGGCCAAGGGCGGCATGTTTGACCGCGCCGGAATCGACATCTCCATGATTCAGAGAGCTGTCGGGCCGACCGCGAAAGTCCTGGCTTCGGCTCGCCGCGCAGGCGTCAAAATCGTCTATCTCAAAATGGGATTTCGTCCTGATCTCTCGGACCTGGGTGCTTCCGACTCCGTGAATCGGGTGCGACACCTGGACGGGTTCAAAGTCGGAGAGAGCGTTCGCGCCCCCGATGGTCGAGAAAGTCGGATTCTGATTCGCGACAACTGGGGCACCGATATTGTTCCCGAACTAAAACCCAAGGCTGACGATGTCGTTATCTACAAGCATCGATTCAGCGGTTTCTACCAAACCGAATTGGATACCACGCTGAAAACGCTCGGGGCCAGGCATCTTATCTTCACTGGCTGCACCACGAGTGTATGTGTGGAGTCGACGATTAGAGACGCGATGTTTAGAGACTATTTGCCTGTGCTGCTGGCGGACTGTACGGGCGAGCCAATCGGATACAGTTTTCCGAGAAGCAATCACGAAGCGTCTCTCCTGGTCATTAAAACATTATTGGGTTGGGTTTCAGGCTCGGAGGAGTTTATCAAAGCCCTCAAAGAGGCGTAGTTTCGCTAGCACGCCGCCGAACAAATCGTTGCAGGTGAGCCGCGATTGCGTGCCCTTCATCAGGCCTTTAGCTTCTCAGGCTGTCGCGACTCGCGCGGCCACCTGAACTCAACCGTTATGCATCTTCCTCTGGCGTAGAAAACCACTTATTATCCCAGCGTGAAAGTAAAGCAGGTCATCAGGCTTCTCGAGGAAGATGGATGGTATCAGGTCAGGACCAGAGGCAGTCATCGTCAGTTTAAGCATCCCAGTAAGTCTGGTACCGTTACAGTGTCAGGGAAACCCAGCATTGATGTCCCGCCAGGAACGCTGAATAGTATTCTG
>JALYSR010000065.1 GCA_030854715.1 Acidobacteriota bacterium | reverse complement strand
CTCCAGTCGAAGTCGCCTCGGTCGCGCCCGTCTCCGTAGCGCCGGTATTATTTTCTTCTTGCTTCTCTTCTGCCATTCTTTTCACTCAGTAGTAGCACAGGCTTCGGCCCGTGATTCTTTCCATTGAGAACAGACTATAGTCTGTCAAGGTTAGTTCGCCTGCGGCTGGCGTTGCCGCGAAATCGTCTGCAGACGCGCTAGTGATTTCTTTTCCTCGCGAATGCGTTTCACCGCATCCACTTCGCCCAGGGCCAGCTTAAACTTCAAACGAAAAAGCGACTCCTTCAAGCGATCTGTCTCGGCTTTCAATTCGTCTGCTGAAAACTCGAGATACTTGTCCAGCTCTTCGCGCCGTTTCATAACTAAATCGCGCCCCCTTCTTGATCCGCGCGGGTAACAAATTTCGTTTTAATCGGCAGTTTCTGAGCAGCCAGGCGCATTGCATCACGCGCTGTCTTTTCGTCCACTCCCTCGATCTCGTAAAGAATCCTGCCTGGTTTAACTACCGCCACCCAGTATTCCGGTGCTCCCTTGCCCTTGCCCATGCGCGTTTCGGCGGGCTTCTTGGTCACCGGCTTATCAGGAAACATCCGAATCCAGATCTTGCCACCGCGCTTGATATGACGGGTCATCGCAATACGCGCCGCTTCAATCTGTCGATCCGTAATCCACGCCGGCTCCAAACACTTGAGCCCGTATTCACCAAAGCTGATCTCGCTGCCACGAGTCGCGACGCCGGTCATGCGTCCGCGCATCTGCTTTCGGTGCTTAACTTTCTTCGGCATCAACATAGCGTTTCACTCATTTCCGATTGCCAATTTCCGGTTGCCAATTGGCAGGTCGTTTATAATTATTCTTCAATCGACAATCGGCAATCGCCATTCGGCAATGCTAGGCGTTTTCCCCGCGTGGCCGCCTGCCGTCAGAACCGCCTCCGCCTTCACGCTCGCGACGCGTTCGTGGGCGTCGCTCACGCTCGCCCATGCGCGTTTCGTTAATCGGATCCGATCCGGTGCCGCGGGCCATGGCGGCTTTCGCGTCCAGTATTTCACCGCGATAAATCCAAACCTTCACGCCGATCTGGCCAAACGTCGTCTTCGCTTCCGCCAGACCATAATCGATGTCGGCCCGAAGCGTGTGCAGCGGAAGCTGTCCCTGAAGATGCCACTCACTACGCGCAATCTCAGCGCCGTTGAGACGTCCGCTAACCTTGACCTTGATTCCCTGCGCCCCGAATCTCAATGACTCTTCAACCGCCTTGCGCATCGCGCGGCGAAAAGCAATACGCTTCTCAAGCTGTGCGGCAATCTTTTCGGCTTGCAACTGAGCGTTTAGTTCAGGTTTGTGAATCTCCTGGATCGAAACTAAAACTTCGCGCCCGGTCTTGGCTGAAAGATCGCTCTTCAGCTTGTCAATCTCGGCGCCCTTACGCCCGATGATGATTCCCGGACGGGAGGTATAAATAATGATCTTGAGCCGGTTTGCGGCGCGTTCAATATCGACGTGGGAGACGCCCGCGCCGGTAAAACGCTGCTTCAGAACCCGCTTGAGCTTGAGATCCTCCAACAAGAACTCGCCATACTGCTTCTTCGCGAACCAATGCGAATGCCAGTCCTTGTTATAGCCGAGGCGGAATCCGTAAGGATGAACTTTCTGACCCACAATCTTCTCCAGTTCTTTGTTTCAATCTCAAATCTTGAGATCTGAAATCTCAAATCTTAAATCTGAGATCGAATGCGAACCCTGAATCTTTCAATCTCAACTAATTTGAGAATCTGAAATCTGAGATCTCAAATTTGAAATGCCAAATGTGAAATCGTTAGCTGTCTTCGCTCTTCTTCGCTTTTTTCTTCGACGCTCGCTTAGTCGCTTTTTTCTCAGCTGCCGCCCTTGCGGCAACGTCCGCCTTTTCAGAAGCCTCAGTCTTCGGCGCCGTGCGCCTGGCGCGAGGCGCTGCTGCCGCTCCACCACGCTTCCGGCTCTTGCTTTCGGCTAACTTGGCCGGCTTCGTTGCACTGTCCTTACCCTTGCTATCACCCTTGCCTTTCAGCTCCGTCCGCTCATCGTTTGAAAGCAGGATCGTGACGTGACAAAAGTGCCTTCGCTCGCGATAGGCTCGTCCTTGCGGAGCCGGACGCACGCGACGACGATTCTTAGTCGGTCCGCGATCGACGAACGCGGTCTTCACCCAAAGATCGTCGGGATCAATCGCAATGTTTGCCTTTTCCGCCGCCTCGTTTGCATTCGCTATTGCCGAGCGCATGCACTTCTCAATCAGGTTCGAGGCGCGCTTGCTTGAAAAGCGCAGAATGGCCAGGGCCTTATTGACGTCCTTGCCGCGGATCATATCCACAACGAGCCGCGCCTTTTGCGCCGACCCTCGAAGATACTTTGCACTTGCTATCGCTTCCATCTAGACCTCTTAAGCGGTGAACCGTGAACTGTGAACCGTAAAAAACTTTTCTTTCCGGTTTCCGGTCTCCGGTTTCCGGTTTCCGTTTCTACTATTTAGGCGTGGGGGCCGACGGCGCCGATGCCGGGGCCACCTTCGTCGCCTTCTCAACTTTTGTTCCGGAGTGGCCCTTGAATGTGCGCGTTGGCGCAAACTCGCCCAACTTATGGCCCACCATGTTTTCCGTCACGTAAATTGGCAGATGCCGTTTGCCATTGTGCACACCAAATGTCAGACCAACCATGTCCGGCGTGATTGTCGAACGCCTGGACCAGGTTTTGATCACGGGCGGGCGGTTGCCGCCGGCGCGCACTCGCTCGACAGCTTTTTGAATGCTGACGTCAATAAACGGGCCCTTTTTAACTGAACGTGCCATCTGTTACTCCATTTCGGATTGCTGAGTGCGGATTTTGGAATTAAAACCCGTTCGTAAGTCAGCATTCCGAATTCCGCATTCCGAAATCACTTGGTTCTACGATCCTTCAAAATCATTCTCTGCGTCCGCTTGTTACTTCTCGTCTTGTAACCGCGGGTGGGTTGCCCCCACGGCGTTACCGGGTTTCGGCCACCCGAAGTTTTTCCTTCACCACCACCGTGTGGATGGTCCACCGGATTCATGGCTACGCCGCGCACGTGGGGACGAATGCCTTTCCAGCGGGACCTTCCGGCCTTACCCAGCGAAACGTTTTCGTGCTCGATGTTTCCGACCTGACCAATCGTCGCCCTGCAAACCAGCGGTACGCGTCGCACCTCTCCTGATGGCATGCGAAGCTGCGCGTAATCACCCTCTTTGGCCACCAGCTGCGCAAACGCGCCGGCCGACCGGGCCATCTGCCCACCCTTACCGGGCCGCAGCTCAATATTGTGAATCTGCGTACCGAGCGGAATATTGATCAGCGGAAGCGTGTTGCCCGGGAGAATGTCAGCCTCGGCGCCGCTCATGATCGTCTTCCCAACTTCAATACCGCTTGGGGCGATGATGTAACGCTTCTCGCCATCAAGATAAGTGATAAGAGCGATGTGCGCCGACCGGTTCGGATCGTATTCAATTTGCGAAACGCGGCCCGGAACGCCTTCCTTGTCGCGTTTGAAATCAACAATGCGATAGAAGCGCTTGTGGCCGCCGCCGCGACGCCGCACTGTGATGCGTCCATCGTTATTACGCCCGGAGATTCTCTTCTTTGGCTCGAGCAGCGACTTCTCAGGCACCGCTCCGACGGTGAGCTCATCTCGCGTGAGATAAGTCTGATACCGGCGTGCCGGAGAAGTTGGGGTTAGTTTCTTTATACCCATGTCTTTAGTCCGTTGTCCGTTGTCCGTTGTCCGTTGTCGTGAACTTCCACTAACTACTGACTACTGACGACTGACTAGATGCTTTCACCGTAATCCACTGGCTTCTCGCCATGCTTCAGCGTCACGTAGGCTTTCTTCCATGACGGCTTTCGGCCTTCGAAGCGTCCGCGCCGCGCCGTTTTCCCCATGAAATTGATCGTGCGTACGTGGTCCACTTTCACTTGAAAGATCGACTCAACTGCCGACTTGATTTCCGGCTTGGTCGCATGCTTGTCTACGCGGAAGGTCAACAATTGACCCGTTTCCTGCGACTCTTCCTTCGCGACCAACGCCTTTTCGGTAATCACCGGCGACTTGATGATGTCCCAGACTGTCCTCATTGCTTAAGCCGCCTCCTTCTTCTTCCTGGGCTTTGCTGTTCGCTTCGCTGCCGGCTTTGCAGTCTTCACTGCCGGCTTGCGGGTGCGCTTCGGTTTTGCCACTGATTCGGGTGAGCCGGCTTCGGCCTTTTCTTCAGCCCGCTCTTCGCCTGTATCACCAGCCCCCGCCTGTTGTTTGGCTCCCAGAAGCTGTTCGAGCTCCTTCACCGCTGCCTCCGAGATAATCAGTTTCTCGTGATAGAGCAGGTCGTAGA
>JALYSR010000353.1 GCA_030854715.1 Acidobacteriota bacterium | reverse complement strand
TGTGTGCGGGCTTCTCGTTATCGAAGGCGAATTGGAGCGCAGGCATCCCTGCCTGCGGTTCTCCTCCGTTTCCGTAGCCGAGCCAAAACAGCCCGCCTTCAATTTCCGCCATGCCCTCGACCTTCGCTGACGATGCAGGTGCAGGCTGCATCGGTGCGTCATACTGATCGCAAAGCAGGTGCTTGATGTCGTAAACCAGCAGTTCCTGGTGCTGCATCTCGTGTTCGAGCCCGAGCCGAACGAGCGGTAGCACTGATTCCGCAGACGGTTGCTGATCGAGCCACTCCAGGAACGAGATCATTTGCTCGTCCACGTGTTTGCGATATGCAACTGTATCCTTGACCGTTGGTCGTGACCTGGTTCCACGCTTGGGCCGCGCTATACGTTCGCCGAACCCCTCATAGTAGGAGTTGAAATAGAAAAGATACTCCTTGGAATAAATTTTGTAGCCGGGCTGATGCGCGATCAGCAACGTCTCGAAAAACCACGAGGTGTGGCCGATATGCCAGCGCGGCGGACTCATGAAATCCGCGGTCTGAATCACGTAGTCCTCGATCTCCAACGGCGCCACGATCTGCATGGTCCGCGCGCGCACGCTTTCGTAGAGATCAATAATTGAGTGCGTCTTCGGAACCGATATTTTCCCGATTGTAGAAGCCATTTCTAGTTCCTATGCAGAATTCACGACGATTAAATGTTCACCACGTTCCAGAACCCGGCCTATCGTCGCAGCTTGAGGATAATTTTCTCGGAGGCGCTTGAGCAAGTCATCCGCGCGCCCCGACGGAATCGAAATCAACATCCCGCCGGCTGTTTGCGGATCGAACAATAACTTTACCAAATTCTCATCAACCGCTCTGTCGATTTTCAGTTCTTTACCTACGTACTCACGATTTGTTTTGTCAGCGCTCGTTAAGAGTCCCGCCGCGGCCAATTCCGACGCGCCTTCCAACAAAGGCACGGCACCGGGTTCGATCACTATCGTAACTTTGCTGGCCTTTGCCATTTCCCAGGCATGGCCAATCAAGGCGAACCCTGTGACGTCCGTCGCGCCCTTGACGCCAAACTCGCGCATCGCCTCGGCTGCATATCTGCCGGGCATCAACATTGTCTCAACAGACGACGCGGCAATTTCAGGAGTCGTCTTTTCAAACTTTATGCCCGTCGATATCACACCAGTGCCAATGGGTTTCGTCAGAATGATTACGTCGCCTGGCCGCG
Organism: Acidobacteriota bacterium; assembly: GCA_030854715.1. Taxonomy (GTDB): domain Bacteria; phylum Acidobacteriota; class Blastocatellia; order Pyrinomonadales; family Pyrinomonadaceae; genus PSRF01. The sequence goes on along the minus strand of JALYSR010000353.1, from coordinate 2,987 downwards.
CGCCTGCGTTAGTGGCGATCTTTTCCGGATCGATAACGCCCGTAACGGAGTAGCCAAACATTATCTGCTCGTTATCGACGCTATGACCGCCGATTAGCGTCACGCCATACTTGTTCAAAGTCTCCTGCCCGCCGCGCATGATCTCGCCGAGTATTGCCGGATCGACACCCTTCTTGGGAAAACAGGTGATCGCGAGTGCGGTCAGCGGCGTGCCGGCCATCGCCCACACGTCGTTGATGGAATTAAGCGCGGCGATCTGACCGTAAACAAAAGGATCGTCAACGATCGGCGTGAAAAAATCTAACGTTTGCACGATCGCGAGGTCGTCGCGCAGTCGATACACTCCGGCGTCGTCGGCTTTGTCAAAGCCAACCAGAAGATTCTCGTCTTTGGGCTGTGGTGGTAGCCCGCTCAACACCTGAGCGAGTAAGCTCGGTGACAGCTTAGCCGCTCAACCAGAGCACGAAACCATTTCGGTCAATCGCACGAACGGTTCTCCTTTCGCGATGTTTGTTGAAGCGATTCAGCGTCGCATTCGCGATATACTATTGTCAATCCTGGTGAATTATCGGTACTGGTGCAGTTTGAATGAACCCTCTTTTCTTATTAGCACCGTGGCTTTAGCCCGGTGACCAGGATTCCTGGTTGTAAACTGAAACCGTTTAAACGGTTTCTAGGTCAGGCGATTTCGTCAACCACCGCGCTAAAGCGCCGGTGCTAATGAAAGTAAAATCGAAACTGCATCAGTACCGAATTATCGTTAGCGAGGGAAAGTTAGGAGTGATTGACCATGCACGAACAACTTGGATACCAGGTGATTATGCTGCTTGGGCTGCTTCTGCTCAGCGCAACGTCATACCACGCTCAGGACGCCGACCTCACTCGGCACTTTGATTACGACGCCGGTGCGCCACTCGGGCTCAAAGAAATTGGCGTTGAGCGTCGTGGGGACGTAACTATTCACGACATCAGTTACAACAGTCCCAAAGGTGGTGTAGTCCCTGCGTACCTAGTTTTGCCGAAAGGTAAGGGCCCTTTTGCCGGCGTCATCTGGGGACACTGGTATTGGGCAAACTCACAGATGCGCAACCGCAAGGAGTTTCTCGATGAGGCGGTCGCGCTCGCGCCAGCGGGTGTGGTGTCTTTGTTAACTGACGGCCCGATTGCGCGACCAGGACACGTGGCGAATGATGAGCCGCTGAATGAGCAGGAGAATGTTGACCTGATGCAGCAGGTGATTGATATGCGTCGCGGAGTTGACTTGCTGCTGGTGCGGAAAGATGTTGACCCGAAGCGTCTTGCCTACGTTGGCCACAGTTACAACGGTGTGGTGGGCGCGATTCTTAGCGGCGTAGACCGGCGTTTCAAGGCTTTTGTCCTGATGGCTGCCACGATGTCGGATGAAGTCACCAGGAAAATACCCGAGTACCAGAGGTATCGGCAGGAAGTGGGCGTGGAAAAGTTCGATGCTTTTGAAGCGAAATATTACTGGACCGATCAGGGCAAATACGTTTCTCACGCGGCTCCGGCGGTTGTATTTCTTCAATATGGCTCGCAGGAGAAGTTTTTGACGCCAGAACGCGCGCGATTGTATGCGGCCGTGGTGAGCGAGCCGAAACGGTTTGAGTTATACGATGCTCCCCACGCCCTTAACGCCGTGGCCCGTCGTGACCGCATCGCTTTTCTCACTGAGCAACTCAAGCTAAAGCCGTTATCCGCGGCCGTGATCACAAGCATCCCGGATCTTTTTCAACCAGCAACGCAGAATTAACACGTTCGGCTCGTCATGGCAGGCAAGCGAAAAATTAGGGTCGGCCCCGCCGGCTGGTCTTATAAAGATTGGCAGGGCTTCGTTTACCCGCAAAAGCCGGGCGCGAAGTTTGATCCGCTCGAATATCTGGCGCGCTTCTTCGATACCATCGAAATCAATAGTAGTTTTTACCGTCCCTTCACAGCTTCTACTGCGAAATCCTGGGTAACCCGCGTTTCAGATGCGGTTGATTTCATGTTCACTGCCAAGCTCCACCGCGTTTTCACGCATGAACGCGGCAAGGCCACCGAAGAGGACGAGAAACTCGTTCGCGAAGGAATGAATGAGCTAGCGAGTGTGGGAAAACTGGGCGCCGTGCTGCTCCAATTTCCCTGGTCATTCAAAAATACCGACGACGATCGGGTTTACCTGGCTAAACTACTCGAACGATTTAAAGAGTATCCGTTAGCCCTCGAAGTCCGGCACTCATCCTGGAACAACCCGCAGATTTACGAATGGTTGGAGGAGTTGGGCGTAGGAATCTGCAACGTCGACCAGCCTGTGTTCACAAAATCGATCAAACCCGCTGCCCTGACGACTTCTCAAGTAGGCTACGTACGGCTGCATGGAAGGAATTACCAGGATTGGTTCAGGGAAAAAGCCCCGCGCGACGACCGCTACAACTATCTTTACTCACTCGATGAGCTAGAACCGTGGATTACCAGGATTAAGGAAATTGCAGCGAAGACTAAGGAGTCTTACGTGATTACAAACAATCACTTTCGCGGCCAGGCGGTGGTGAATGCCCTCGAGATAAAGTCGACACTCACGGAGCAAAGAGTGGTTGCTCCCGAGCCTTTGTTCAAGATGTATCCGTCGCTCACGGATTCTGCCGTGCCGGAAGCCGACGTAGAAGAACCCAGACTCTTTGAATAAGGTTCGACAAACCTGAGTTTGTCGTTTGGTTATGAGGGTTAATTACGGACGACACTGAAGGAATCTCTGAAGAAGATTGATGTCATGAGCGACTGCGATTACCGCGAAGCGGTTGTGTGACTTAGCCCAGGGTTGCCGCGCTTCGCGGCTACCCTGGGACCGAAGTTGTGAAATGTTCCTACCCCAACGGGGTTATGACTGCTTAGTTGGTAAGACGACACAACCCCGTTTGGGTTTCTATACTTCGCAACTCCTTCCCCAGGGTAGCCGCGCAACGCGGCAACTCTGGGCTAAGTTACAC
>JALYSR010000351.1 GCA_030854715.1 Acidobacteriota bacterium | reverse complement strand
TCTATGTGTTATTGCTGACGAACGGCACTTACTTTTGAGCTCTACGGTAAAACCTGTATCCCCAGGCATCCAGCGAAAGCCCGGGCAGCTCGACCGATCTCTTTCTCGCAGCCTGTGCCGGGGCCGGCGCATCAGGCGGTAAAGGCTTGCCCACATCAAGGGGAACATCAAGAAAAGGCGTACCACTCACGCCCTCAACAGAACCAACGAATGGGTGATTCGAAAGGTTGATGGCTACCAGCACCTCTTCGTTTGCGGTGTGGCGTATGTAAGTGACGACCCGCGACTCATCCGAATTACGTAGCCACTCGAGAGAACCGCGTCTGAGTGCCTCGCTGGATCGACGCAATGCCGTTATCTGTTTGTAGAACCGAGGAAATTCCGGCCGCCGCTCTGCAATGGGCCAAAAAATCGGCAACTTTTCAAACAGCGCCGGCGCGCCCGATTCGGTAGTGTCACCAACTTCCATACCATTATAGAGCATCGGCACGCCGTCAAGGGTGAACACGAAGGCGGAAGCGGCCAGCGCTCCCGGCTCGCCGAAACGCGCGATCGCGCGCCGCTCGTCGTGATTGTCGGAGAAGCGCATATGAAGGGAACCGCGTGGGCCCTCTTTGACTTCCTTTTCCCACTCGTCGCGCAACGCTGAAGCCCGCGCGCGTCCCTGGAGTGCATTCGTCATCGTGCCGTGAAGGGGCCACGAGTAATCCAGATCGAAAGCTTTGACGAGCAACTCTGCCTTATGGGCTTCGGCGAGCATCACGATGTCAGGTTTGATCTTCTCCAGCTCGCTGCGCGCATTTTCCCAAAAGTCCGTTGGCACTTCTCCGGCAACATCGCAGCGAAAGCCATCAAGGTCAAACTCTCGGAGCCAGTACTTGAGCATGTCTGTCATGTAAACCCGCAACTGCTGGTTGCTGTAGTTCAAGGCTGCAATGTCGAACCAATCATAGGGATAAGTAATGTTGCCTTTGGCGTCGTGCTTGTAAAACTCCGGATGCTTCATGAGGACACTGTCCCATGAAGTGTGATTCGCAACAATGTCGATGATCACCTTCATTCCGCGCGCGTGTGCCTCGCGTATCAGCCGCTTTAGATCGTCGGCCGTGCCGTAATCAGGATTGATTCCGTAGTAGTCGCGCACGGCGTAGGGGCTGCCGATAGTTCCCTTCTTCTTCTCCTGGCCAATGGGATGAATGGGCATCAACCAAAGAATGTTCACGCCGAGTTCTTTAAGATCCTCGAGGCGCGCGGTAATGCCGTTGAAGTTTCCCTGCGGCGAAAATGCCCGCGGAAAGATTTCGTAAATGACTCCATCGCGCACCCAGTCGCGTGTGGCTCGCGCCTGTTCCTTCGAAACGTCGCGCGCCGGTTGCTGGGCCACACCTCCAAAAGAACCCGACGCAATGAAGAATAGTATGCAAAGAAAAAGGATTTGAAAGTATGGAGTGTCGTGCTTAGGCATCAACATGGTTGGTTTCCTTCGGCCTTAGTCTTTGGAGGCATAACCTCCAAAATTCCAAAAAGTGACTCCCCGGAAGGGCTGAGCCCTTCTGTACATCCGACGGCGAAGCCGTAGCTGTCGGCAACTCTTCACTCCTTCTCAATCAATCCAGTGCTCGGAACCGGCTGCACGGATTCGGGCACTGTAAACAACTCGTGCGCGTCGGCTTCAATGACCGCTTCTTCCGAAACATCCTTGTCTGCAACGTCGCGAACCAACAATACACTGATGGCCGCCAACGTGAGGAAGACGCCGCCAGCCATGACGACATACATTGGTGCATTTGGATTGTCTCGGCCAAATACGGCACGAATAACTGGACCAAAACAAAACGAGGCAATTATCTCGGGGATCACAATGAAGAAGTTAAAGATGCCCATGTAGACGCCCATGCGCGCTGCCGGTAAAGCGCCGGAAAGTATAGCGTAAGGCATCGAGAGAATTGAGGCCCAGGCGATACCGACACCTATCATGCTGACCAACAGGATGCCCTTGTCATGAATGAAGTAAACCGAAAGCAGTCCGAGCGCGCCGGCCAGGAGTGAAATGGCATGAACTGTTTTTCTACTGGTCGCTCGCGCCAGTGGTGGCAGAAGAAACGCCACCGCAAAACAGGTAATCGAGTAAATCGCGAAAGCATTACCGCCCCATGCCTGGCCGTCAGTAAAGCGCGGATCTCGTTCGTTCGCCGCCCCGAAAATATGGTAAGAGGTCATCAGACCAAAAAACATCCACATGCAGAACAAGCCCAGCCAGGTGAAAAACTGAACCACAGCAAGCTGCTTCATTGTTGAGGGCATTTCTCGAAAGGCTGAAGTGATTTCTGCCAGGGCCGCTCCTACGCCTTTGTGCTCCCGCCGCTTGCGTTCAAACTCCGCCATGTTCTCCGGCGGTAACTCCTTGGTGGTAACGACGGTCCAAAGTACACAAAACAGAAAAGCCACTGCACCGATCTTGAACGAGTAGCTGACACTAGCGGGAATAACACGAACTGCCTGGTCGGCGGCGTTGATTGCGCGGTCATCAACCCCGAGCCGGCGGAAAATGTACGGCAACGCGTTTGCCAGTGTGGCGCCGATGCCAATGAAAAAACTCTGCATGGCGAATCCGGCGGTTCGCTGATCGATATTCAGTTTGTCGGCGACGAACGCGCGAAACGGCTCCATGCTGACGTTGATGCTGGCATCCAGAATCCAGAGCAGCCCGGCGGCCATCCATAAGGCGCCGGAATCGGGCATGAAGAAGAGAGCAATGCTGGCGAGAATTGCGCCTGTGAGGAAATATGGTCGGCGTCTACCGAGCCGATTCCAGGTCCGATCGCTCATCGAGCCAATGATGGGCTGAACTAATAAACCTGTAACTGGACCGGCCAACCATAGAATCGGTACGTCTTCAGGCCGGGCGCCCAGGTACGTATAGATTCCGCTCATGTTGGCGAGCTGCAATCCCCAGCCAAACTGGATTCCGAGGAACCCGAAACTCATGTTGAAGATTGGCCAGAAACTTAAGCGTGGCTTGTTCATCTTGTGGCTCCTATTAGCAAACAGTAAACCGTAAACAGCAAACAGCAAGAACAGAATCGCTGCACAGGCGTTAACACTCAACTCCACACTGACATTTATAAACTCCTGGTATTCGCTGTTTTCTATTTGCTGTCTGCTGTTTGCTGTTTGCTGTTTGCTCAATGCTATCGCGCATAGATACTGATGTCTTCCAACACGACGTTGCGATCTAACGACAGCGCATACATTAATGTGCGTGCCATGTTTTCCACGTGAATAAAACCTTCGCGCGGCGTTTGGCCTGACTGCACATTCTCAACATCGACCAGACCGGGACAAAGGTTGAAGACGCGAATATTTGCTCCTGCCTTACGGACGTGGTCGCGTAGGGCTTCAGCATAACCCAACAGACCAAACTTCGAAGCACAGTAGGAAGGCACGTCGGCGTAACCGTGTTTGCCTGCTTGAGAAGAGACGTTGACGATGTCGCCGAAATCGTTAGCAGTCATGTGCGGTAACACCGCGCGAACCAACTGCATAACCCCGCGTAAGTTGGTGTCCATTACCTTATCCCAACCGTCTTCTGTAATTTTGTCAACGGTCTCAGGTACGGCCAGGCCGGCGTTGTTAACCAGCACGTCGATGCTTTGCCATCGTTCAAAAACATCGCGAGTCAGTTCCTCGATCTGTCCGAGATCGCGGATGTCGAATTCATACGGAAAGACGCGTTCGGAACCAAACTTTGAATTTATCTCGTCCGCAGTGCGACGTAAAACTTCTTTTCGACGCGAGGCAATAACTACTTTTGCTCCGGTGCCCGCGAGAGCTTCGGCGAAAGCGCGCCCAATTCCGCTGCCGCCGCCAGTGACGATGGCGACCTGTTCTGTGAATGGTTTATTCGTTAATCCCATAAGTGGGATTTCATCCATTTTGAAACTGCACTTGTGCGGCCTTCATATTACCCTGTTGATTCCGCGCCGCGGCTGGAAGTGTCCCTGGCGCGACCATACAACTCCGTCAACTCCTTCAGTCGCGTTTCAATTTCCTCCGTCAACACTCCCGGTTTGTAGCGCCACGACCAATTTCCCGAAGTGCTATTGGGTAGATTCATACGCGCCTGTGTTCCCAATCCCAGCACGTCCTGCAAAGGAACAACAGCAGTATTGGCAACTGAGGCCAACACGGCGCGAATAAAGTCCCAATGGATTTCCTTGCCGTCGGTGTTCAGATAGTTCAGACAAAACGTTTGCTCGCGCTCGATCTGTTTTGCTGTTCTCGTCGAGCCTTCGCCGGCCACGCTGCGAAACCAGCCGACAGTTGTATCGTTGTCGTGAGTGCCCGTGTAGGCCACAACGTTGGTCGTGTAATTGTGCGGCAGATCGATATTCTTCGTATCGCTGCCAAAGCCAAACTGCAAAATTCGCATGCCGGGAAAACCAAAGTCGTCGCGCAAGGCTACGACGTCGGGCGTAATCACGCCCAGGTCTTCGGCGATAATCGGCAATTCGCCCAGCGCTTTTCGGATCGCGGTGAATAGCTCTCGGCCCGGCGCTTCTACCCACTGTCCGCGTTCGGCAGTCTGGTCGCCTCCGGGAATTTCCCAACACGCTGCGAAGCCGCGAAAGTGATCGACGCGCACAATATCAACAACATTCAGCGTGTCTCGCACTCGCTTGATCCACCACTTGAACCCCTCGTCGAGCATTCGATCCCAGTTGTACAAGGGGTTGCCCCAAAGCTGGCCGGTCGTGCTGAAGTAATCGGGGGGAACACCAGCTACGACAATCGGAGTTCCATTCTTGTCTAACTTAAACTCCTCGGGATTGGTCCAGACGTCTGCCGAGTCGTGGGCCACAAAAATCGGCAGGTCTCCAACCAACTGAATGCCGTACTCGTTGCAGTAATTCTTCAAGGCAAACCACTGGCGGAAAAAAAGGAACTGATAGAACATCTGCGCCTCAATCTCGTCCCGAAGCTGCTCGCGAGTGCGGGCAAGCGCGGCGGGCGTGCGGCGTATCAATGCCGGCTCCCAATCAGTCCAGGCAACTCCACCGTGCGCATCTTTCAGCGCGCGAAACAAAGCATAGTCTTCGAGCCAGTCGGCGTATTGCTGCGCGAAGGTTTCAAACGCACTGCGGAGAGTGGTGTCTGTGGTCAGCTTGTATCGCTCATAGGCTTTCCGCAGCAAATCATCTTTGAGCGCGTGAACCTGTGCAAAGTCCACCCGCTCGCTCGCCGGTGAAGTCGCAGGCGGCAAGTCTGACTGTGTAAGCAGTCCGTCAGTGATCAGCTGCTCAGGGCTGATTAGCAGAGTATTACCCGCGAAAGCCGAGTAGCAGGCATAAGGTGAATCGCCGTAACCGGTCGGACCCAGTGGCAAGACTTGCCAAAGACTTTGGCCGCTGCCGCGCAGGAAATCGGCAAACGCATACGCTTCCGGTCCGAGATCGCCAGCGCCGAATGGACCCGGCAAGGAAGTCGGATGAAGCAGGATGCCGCTGGATCTTGGAAAGTTCATCGAGGGTTTAATCCATCGCACAGCCGCGATCTAATGCACCACAAAAGCTGACGCTGAACTCTTGGCTAGCATCAGCGTTGCACTGCCATTCGCTATGCGGCCGCCACTGGTCGTTCCAATCAAGGACGTCAACGACGCACCATCTTTCAATCCAATCGAACCCGCCGGCAGTGATACCATCTTCTCCTTACCTTCACGATTAATGGCGACGATAACTGTCTCATTTTGATCTTGTCGCGCAAACACGTAGGCGTCGTCATCGTAGAAAAGATCAATCAGGCGTCCGTCCCTAAGCGCCGAATGAGCCGCTCGTAAACGTATCCAGGACTGCGTACACTCATACATCCGTTGTTCTGAAGGCCCGCGTCCAGCGGCTTCGAAAGCGTTCCGCACGTCGCCGGCAAAGCCGCCGGGAAAATCGCGGCGATCATCGGGATCTTCTTTTCCTTCCATGGCAATCTCTTCGCCATAGTAGAGCTGTGGGATACCGCGGACGCTCAAGATGAAAGCCGTATGCATCATCGCGCCCTCCAGAGTTGCGCCATCGAGCGACATGAAACGAACGGTATCGTGATTGTTGGTAAGGGTCGTAATTCTTGACGGCGCGGGATAGAGTGCGTCGTATTTCAATTGATCGCGAAGAGATCGCATTGGCAGTTTATTTGTGAAAGCCTGCAACGACGTATGCCACAACGGAAAGTCGAAAACCGAATCGAGTTTGGTGTCGATGCCGTCCCAACCGGTGTGGCCTCCAATGAAGAAACTAGTTTGCGCCGCATCACGCTCAAACACTTCCCCAACCATCCACATCTTTGGGTATTGACGATGCAAAGCATTGGAAAGATCGCGGATGAAGCTGCGAGGCATGTACTGGATCGTGTCCTGTCGAATTGCGTCGAGCCCGGTTGCACCGATCCACCAAAGCGCATTCTGTATCTCGTAGCGAGCGACTTCGGGTTCTTCCTGGTTCATATCAGGCAAGTCGTCATTGAACCAGCCATCAAGCATGTTGCGAAACTCGTCCTGATTTGAATGAGGCGAAAGCAATACACTGTTTCTGAACTTGTTGAGTTGGTGATGGGCGAGTGTGCCGTGAAACCAATCGCTAAGCGGAGGATCTTTAACCCATGGATGCCGCGAACCCACATGATTGGCTACCTGATCCTGAATAACTTTCAACCCCATCGCGTGAGCCTTCTCAACCAACTCCCGCAGCGTCGCCATATCGCCAAAGCGGTCCTCAACCGCGTAATAATCAATGGCGTGATAGCCGTGATAGTAAGTATTTGGGCACCAGGGTTTATCGCATGTGTTAACCCCGTTCCAGTTGTCATACCAGGGCGTCAGCCACAAGGCAGTGACACCAAGGTTTTTGAAGTAGGCCAGATGATTGATGATGCCGCGCAAATCGCCGCCGTGATAAGCGCGGGGATTCTTTCGGTCGGTTGCCTCGCGCGGTGCATCCGCGGGCGCGTCGTTATTCGGATCACCGTTGGCAAAACGGTCAACCATAATTAGATAGATCACGTCGTCGGCAGTGATGCTCTGAAAATGCGAGGGCGTGTCGAGCGAGGGTTCGATACTAAAAAGAATTGTCGAGCGACCTGCCGCTGTGTCGAGTATCAGCGGATATTCACCCGGCTTAGTTTTCGGAGTGATGCTGACATTGACAAACAGGTAGGTGGCATTTTCGTTAACGACAACATCCGATATTCGTATCGCAGGGCTGGAGGAGCGCACTCGCGCGCCCGCGAGATTCCGGCCGTGCACAAGAAGTCTGACCGGATTGATGGAATGTCCGGCCCACCAGGACGGAGGATCGACTTTGATTATTGAGGGAGCGGCGTTTTGAGCGTTACCAGCGACGTCGATAACTGTGGCAACAAAGAATGAACCGGCGAAACCAACCAGCAAAGCAGAGCGGCATAGGAAGGACATGCGGGCGCAACGAAACGCAAAGGGGTCGCTCCTCGGGAGACTTTGCGTATTGGCTTTGCCCACTTTGCGGTTAGCTCTTCCTTTGCAGTTTCGGAAAGCTACGAACGCGGTCGACGAGCAGGTTGATCTCCGGCCTGGTTAGTTTCTCGCCAAACGCCGGCATTCCCGCCTTACCTCGAGTGACTATCGATCTGAGTCTGCGCGTGCCGGTAATAGCCGAGTTCTCTTCCCACCATTCAGGATCGGTAAAGTCCGGTGCATTGAAGGTGTGGCCCAGCGGCGTGTCACCGCGGCCATCTGCGCCATGACAGCGGGCGCAGTTTCGGTTAAATAGTTCATCCACTCTTTTTCTTCGCGACGCAAAACTTGCGCTTCTGCTTTTCTGAAGAGCAGATCCGGCTATTCCCGATTCGACTAATAAGACAACGAAGAGCAATAGGATGGCGCTGCAAACCGCACCCTTCAAAGTAAGCTTCATGCTGCGAGGGTCACCGAGTTCTTGATTTTATAGTCCTGGAGTGGGGGCCAGATCGTGAATGTGCCAGAAGACACTTTCATTACTCATCTCCGGATGTTTGCGCAGAAACGTATTTGCCAGCGACAGCGCGGATGGATCGTCTTTCAGGTCGGCAAAGATCTTACCCTCACGCTTCGCTTCTTCGTTCATTCCCATCTTGCGATAGATGAGCATCAGGTTGTAATGAGAGCCCAGGTCTTCCGGATCGATCTGTAGAATCTGTTCATAACATTCGCGCGCGCCCTTGTAGTCTCGTCTGATCTTCGACAACTCACCCAACTGCTGCCAGCAAACC
>JALYSR010000341.1 GCA_030854715.1 Acidobacteriota bacterium | reverse complement strand
TCTCAGTACTCAGGCTTTCCCTCTATTGACCTCAGGTAACTCCCGATTGTGCGGAAAGTCACATAGCGATACAGTACTCGCAGCGGATCACCCCTTATTTGTCCCCGCGCTAACGTCCCAAACGCGACTCAAGTACTCGGCCATCCAAGATAACTCTTCTCCTGACGCTAGCTGGAGATCCCACGAGTTTTTGACACTTACATTGTCGTCCGTGTTCTGGCCGCAAACGCATTTCTTAAAACGGACAGACTTAGACGATGCAAGAGCCGACGACCCCAAGGGGCTCCTTCCCCTTCGCACTAGTTCCAGTTGAATCAGCTTATCTTCACCAGCAACGCTTGGGAAGTTCGAATGGAAAACTCCACTCTTCTAGAACTATCGCTGTCGCAATCGCAATCTGCCGCGCAGCCGTCTGACCTGGTGACGTTGTTATCGCAGAAAGTTGTGGGCCAATCGGCTGCCACGAAAGCTATTGTGCCTTACGTCTACATGTATCAATCGGGTTTGTCTCCCGCTGGCAGGCCCGCCGGTGTGTTCCTGCTGCTGGGCCCGACCGGTACCGGCAAAACAAAAACCGTCGAAGCAATTGCCGATTTGTTGCACGGCGATGAGAAGAAGATTCTCAAGATCGATTGCGGCGAGTTTCAGATGGAGCATGAGACTGCCAAACTTGTTGGCGCTCCTCCCGGTTATCTCGGTCACCGCGAGACGACTCCCATGCTCACCCAGCAACAGTTGACCGAGGTAACCAGCCGCGATTGTGACTTAGCTCTCGTACTGTTCGACGAAATAGAGAAGGCCGCTCATTCAATCACCAGACTGCTGCTCGGAATTCTCGATAAGGGAATCTTACACCTGGGTGATAACACTATCGTCGATTTCGAAAAGACTCTGATCTTCTTTACGAGTAACCTCGGAGCTCGGGAAATGATGAAGGAGATCAACCCCAACATTGGCTTCCAGAGCGCCAATGCAAAATCAAAAACGGATCTTACGACCAGACTTGAAAGTATTGCGCTCGGTGCAGTGAGAAAGCGCTTCTCGCCCGAGTTTGTCAATCGAATCGATGCTGTAGTCACCTATAATCCACTGGATGCCGAAGCTATAGAACTAATTCTCGATCATGACCTGCGGGCGCTGCAGGATCACGTCAACCTGCGGCTTGGGGAGCGGTATTTCTCAATTGATGTGACTCAGGAGGCACGGCAATTCCTACTGCACAAGGGAGTGAGCCAGGAATACGGCGCTCGGGAGCTCAAGCGCACGATCCACCGTCAGCTTACGCAACCGCTGGCAACCATGGTGGCCCGGGGTGAAATTCTTCCGGGTGCGCAGGTGAGTATTTCATTAAGCGACGCCGGCGAAAGTCTTTCCATAGTGTGCACCGGCGGTGCGGCCACGGCGCCGCGACAAACGCCGACGATTCTTATTGTCGATGACAACCACGATCTGCTGTTCTTCCTTGCGGCCGAGTTAAAAGAGGAAGGATGGGAAATCCTGATCGCGGAAAATGGCCCACAGGCTCGTCTCGCATTTTATCAGCGGCGGCCGGACGTTGTGTTGCTTGATTACATGCTCGGTGAAGATGATGGTTTCAAGCTCGGGTTGGAGTTTCAAACGCAAGCTCCGCTGACCCATATTATTTTGATGACCGGCGGCGGCTTTTCCGATGATCTACTGGCTATCTGGGAAGAGCGGAGCCTGCCGGTGCTTTACAAACCTTTTCTGGCCCAGGATGTCATAAACCTGGTGAGAGGGCGCATTAGCAAGGCGAGTGCGGCTGCTGCCGTTAGCTGAGGAGAACTGTCCCGATGACGATTGAATTTACAAAGATCGCGTGCCTTCCTGAGACTCAGGAGGCTGCGCGCGTGCGGAGATAGACGCCGCCTTGGGGGCGAGAGCGGCGTCTTTGTCCAACCATTCGGACCAGCGGGGCTGAGGAAATGATCATGACCAGGCGGTTGACCTTCCTGTGGCGCCGCGCGAAGCGGATATTGGCGGAACGGTCAAACGACTTGATTAGAGGAGGCAGATATGGCTACGCACTACGCCAACGACAAACTGAGCACAGCCATTAAGAGTCATTTGCTGAGTGTGGATGCTATTCCGCCCACTACTGAGA
>JALYSR010000332.1 GCA_030854715.1 Acidobacteriota bacterium | reverse complement strand
TTGTCGTGCATGAAAGTCAACGCCGATATATATTGTGTCCATAGCGCCTCCTTTCAGTCTCCTGTCACAGAGCTGCCGTGAGTCTAGCACTCACGGAAGGAGGCGCTTGCTTCATAACATCAAGCTTCAGTTTGTCTTTATCGCGTCAGAACAGCCTGAAGGTTGAACTCTAAACTACAAGCTTGGGCGGCTGCCTCAACGGTTAGCTTAAGCATTAATCCGTCCATACCGCTTATGAGCCTTGCGCTGCCGCGCGCGCGCGCGTCTTTCCATAAGCGAATTCGGAATCAGCAACCGCAAAAACATTCGGGCCGTCGCGTATGGGGAGTGAGCGCCCCGCAAGTTATGCATGATTAAGTTCAACGCCTTCGATTTTTGTCCTACTCGCAGAAAGTCCTCGGCGCGGCTAAATCTAGTCGTTATTTGTAGTTTTTCGACTTGCGCGTCAGTCATACCAAAGCGCAGCGCCGCCTGACGCTGGGACTGCAACTGCTCTTCAAGCATCAGGCTCTGATTCCAACTCACATTTGAAGCGTGCCGGCGCCAGGCCGCTAAAACCGCTGGGTCGAATGCAAACGATCCGTACTCACTCAGCCGCAGATACAAATCGTAATCTTCCAACCGCGAGTCCTCGTTCCAGCGTTGCTGCTCAAGAGCAACCCGGCGATACAAAACAGTTGGGCTCATCGGAGCCGTCGTCTGCAAAAGCATCTGGCGCACGTCACCGTCAGCATATGCGGCCCAGTCCGCCGTTGAATTGATGATGCGATTTTCTTCGTCAATCAAATAGGAGTGACCATAGGCGAGCACAGCTCGCGGCCGTGACTCGAGAAGAGAGACTCGCGCGGCCAGAAACCCAGGCAACCATAGGTCGTCCGAACCGAGATAGGCGAAGTATTCGCCTCGGGTGCGCGCGAACCCCTCATTCAATGTCGCGCACAAGCCACGATTTCCTCTGACCAATAGTTCACAGGGAAAGGAACAATCTTTTAGCACTCGCTCAATGATCGGGGCTGAGCCATCGCTCGACCCGTCGTCAATAACCAGCAACTGCTGCGGCTGGAGTGTCTGTTTAATAATCGAGCGCAACGCAGCCTCAACAAACCGCGCATGGTTGTATGAGGGAACAACCACTGAAACAGAAGCCATCGGGCCGGAGCCGCTTTGCTCAGTCTTTTCCTGCAACTCAGTTGCTATCATTTTTTTGATACTTTACAGTCTTTGCAGTCAAAGGCCTCGCGAATCAGGCAGACGCGAAAGTCGATTTCGCCGCGACAGCTTCCTTCAGCTACTCGATGAGCAAGAGAATTATACTCTTTGGACCGTTGCCGCCGCCCTATGGTGGCGTTGCTATTTACATGAAGTCCCTGGTGGCGCACCTGCCTCGTTCGCAGGTTCGCGTGTGGACTTATGGCGGCCCTAAACCTGATGACAGGAGCATACGCTTCGTCGCCCACCGGAAACTTGGAACCATTCCAGCCTTACTAAACGAAGCCCGAGAAGCACGAATTCTCGATGCCTCACATTTCCAATTGGAATATCCAAACGCACTCTTGCTTTCTTCGTGGCTCGCTCTTAAGAAGCTGCTGCGCTTTGAGTGGTACAAAAATATTCTTGATGGCTCGTTGCCGAAACGTTATCGCGAGTTCGGGAAGCTACAGCGTTGGCTATTCCATCGCGCGATAAACGCAGTCGACGAATTCGTAGTTGTCAGCGAGGATTTACGGCGCTGGCTTAAAGAAGAGATCAGAGTACACCAGCCCATAACGGTTATTCCCTGCCTGTTGCCGTATCCGGCAAACCATGAGACGACATTATCATCGCAAACTGAAAAGCTCCTCGAGTCGTACCTCTCTCACAGCAAACGAGTTTGTTCCATCGGCGTCTTTTTCCCCAGTTATGGTTTCAATCACGTGGCCGAAGCCGTCGAAGAGTTGCGCGAGCGGACCAGCAAAGACATTGGCCTGTTACTCTTGGACGGTGGCTTCGTGCGCGATGAGATTTATCGAGAAGAGGTTTTGCACGAGCGTAATTGGATCACGGTTCTTGAAGAAGTGGCCAACCCTGAGATTTACGAAATCCTGAAGCGAAGCGATGTATTTGTTCGGGCTTTCGCCGACGAGAGTTATGGGATTTCGCGCATTGAGGCGATTTGGTGCGGGCTGCCTGTCATTGCGACGCGGGCAGGAGAAACGCGTGGGATGTTGCTTTACGATTTTGGCGACGTGAAACAGTTAGTCGACCAGTTGCAGGCTGTGTTGTTGTTTCCACTTTTGGAAGAAACGAACCCCTGGGCAGCACATTATCGTGAGGAGGCAGCGGATAACTTGCGGGCCATAGCAGAGGTGTTGGGTATTAAACTGTCCTAAACCGGTTTCGCTTGAAGCTTATGGCTTATCTCGCTGCCGATCGTGTAGAGAGCGAACGCGGCCAGTGCGAAGAGAAAATAGTGGATAACCAAAACGTACCGGTACTCCGTGTGCAAGGCTGACTGAATGCAAAAGTAGTAAAACGGGACCATCAGCAAGATCGCGAGGGTTTGTATTTGGCGTTTGTAGATCATCAGGCTGGCGCCGATCAAAACAAACGGCAGGATAATTGCCGTCACAAAAAGTTTCTGCAGGCCGCGCAACAGCGATTGAAACAAATTCAACCAGCCTGCGGATTCGGTTGTCGCTAACCTGAGCGGCGTTCGCTCGAGCCGCAACATTGAAATCGCTCTCCGGACCATGACACTAAAAAACCAAATTGGATGGGCGCGAATGACAGTGAGTCCGCGGGTCATTCGAGCACGGTCGCGTGCTATTCCATCGGGGCTGAAGAGGGAGCTGGCGTAGTCAGGCCGGTGAGCGGCTTCAGCTTCCTGACGAATGAGTTCGATATCCGTCTGAGGCAAGCCAAAACTCCCATCTGTGTTGTAATCTGCAAGGCCTTCGATGAGCGTTTGCCCCGCTCCCAGCGATACTGGAATAAACTTGCCGAATACGACGGCGTTGCGAATTGTGAGAGGGGCGATGAGAAGGCACGCACCGCCGATAAACGCCAAAATCGCGGATGACCTCTCGCCGCGTTTGAAGATGAAAGGAAATACTAATGCCATGAAAGGCGCGAGCAGCAGAGCGTTGGCTCGCAGCCAGCACGATAGTCCAATTAACGATCCCGCTGTTAGAAGGTAGAGTAAGCGAGGTTTATTTCGTGACTGGATAATCAGATACACGGCCAGCAGAATCGGTAACGTTGCCAGCGAATCTGGCAGAAGCAGGAGCGAATTCCAACTGAACTGAGGAGCGAAAGCGGCCATCAAGCCGGCGATAACCCCAACGGCAGCGGGCATGAGCTTCCAGGCGATCAGCGAAATGATTAAGGCACAAAGCGAATCAAGAATCATTTGAAAGATTTCCACTGCCGTGTCCGACTCCGGGGCAAATTTGTAGATCATCGCGAGGACGATCGGGTAACCCGGTGGGTGGCCCAACAAGTCCGGATTGCTGGTATTCGAGGACGCGTTGTAGAGCGAAGTGAAGCCGTTTTCCTGGATCAGTCTTGCGAGGTGTTTGTAGTTGAGCGTGACATTAGTTTGTACTTTGGAAAGTTCGCTGCGATGGGCGTGCCAATTGAGAAATCTGACACCGAGCGCCGTAAAGAAGATGAGAACAAGGATGAGAATTCGCCGGCGCGATCCGGTAGGGCTCCTCAAAGTCTGCCGTTGATGAGAAGAATGATTCGTTCTTTCGCCATCGCCTTGCTCGTGCCGCTTCATGCTGCGCGGATTATACAGAGCTGACGTGATTCAAGGACACTCGATTATCTGTTTTGGGGGAGAAGATTGGTGGTATCACCATCCCCACTCCAAGTACCATCTGATGCGACGCTTCGCTAAAGCTGGCAACAAAGTGATCTTTGTGAACTCGATATCTATGGGCTTGCCGGGTCTTGCGAACAAAGACCTGCTGCCGCGAATAGCCCGCAAGCTCCGTTCTTATGCACGGCTGGCGCGCCCCACGCCGGAAGGTGTGACCGTAGTTTCACCTGCGGTGATTCCTTTTTTTGGGAGTCGCGCATCACGCGCGCTCAATCGTAAATTACTCGCCAGGCAAATTGGATGGCTTGCGCGCCGCGGGGGCTTGGCCCGGCCAATTCTTTGGATTGCCATTCCCACCGCGGCCGATATGATTGGTCAGCTTGATGAAGAACTAGTGATTTACCAGGTCTCAGACAAGTATGATGCGAATTCCATGGACCATGCTACCGATCAAGCAACTATCGCGAAGCTTAACAACCGTGCCATTGATAACGCCGACCTGATATTTTATTCCGGCCAAAAACTTCTTGCTGAAGCCGAGCGCGGACGAGAGCGATCCTTTCTGTTGGAGCAGGCTGTTGATTTCGATCATTGGTCAAGGGTAGGAACCGGGGAACTTGAAGTTGCTCGGGAAGTGGCCCAAATTCCTCGACCGCGCCTGGGATATTTCGGTGCGATTGAGCCATGGTTGATTGATCAAGAGCTGGTAAAACGCGCGGCGCGCGAGCGTCCCAACTGGCAATGGGTATTCATCGGCAACCTTTCCCGCGGAGTCGAAATAGCAAACCTTCCGAACACTCATTTTTTGCCGCCGGTTGCTTACGATCGTCTTCCCAGCTACGCTGCCGGCTTCGATGTCTGCGTGCTGCCCTGGGAAACGGAAAAGGCGTTTACAAGCTACGGTTCCGCGATCAAAGTGCGAGAATATCTGGCCACCGGTAAGCCGGTGGTAATTTCGCCATTGCCTGAATACGCACCGATGGGAAATGTGCTGCGCATTGCTCGCAGTCGTGAAGATTTTCTGAGGCTCATTGAGGATGCATTGAGTGAAGACGATCCGGAGGCCGGTCAAAGGCGACAGGCTGCGGTGAAAGATGGAACCTGGGACGCGCGGGCGGAGTGGGTGAGTGACACGATCGAGAAAGCATTAGCTGAAAAAGAACTGATGCCAACGGGCCAGGTCAACGCATGAAGCAGGTTTTGCAAAATCGCAGAGACGGGAAGGCTGCGGTTGCAGATGTTCCCGTTCCCGTGGTACGGCGAGGAGGTGTGCTGGTCCGCACCGTGGCCTCCGTGATTAGCGCGGGCACGGAACGCGCGGCGGTGGAAACCGTGCGAAAGAGCCTGGTTCAGGAAGCAAGCGAGCGGCCGGACCTCGTCAGAAGAGTTATCGAGAAGGCGCGCACGGAAGGTCTGCGAAATACCTTCAATGCGGTGCGCGATAAGCTGGCTGAATCCCAGGCTTTAGGTTACAGCGCCGCCGGAATCGTCATGGCTATCGGCGATGACGTCACCGGGTTTGCTCCAGGCGATCGCGTGGCCTGTGCGGGCCTGGGCTTTGCTTCGCATGCCGAAGTTTTGTCAGTACCAAAGAACCTTTGCGTACGACTCCCCGAAAATGTCGATTTCGAAAAAGGCGCTTTTGGAACGATTGGAGCCATTGCGTTACAAGGCGTGCGGCTGGTTGAACCGACGCTGGGTGAATCATTTGTTGTAATTGGTCTCGGTTTGGTGGGCCAGTTGACCTTGCAACTTTTGAAGGCCAATGGCTGCCTTGTGTTTTGTATTGATCTCGATCCGGCACGTCTTGAACTTGCTCGGCAATTCGGAGCCGATGCCTACGCAGTTTCGAATGAGGAAACAAAGAATGCGGTAATGAACTGGACTAGCGGGCGTGGCGCCGACGCTGTGGTAATTACCGCCGCGACGGAGTCAAATCAACCCGTAGAGCTCGCTGGCGAAATCTCCCGCATGAAAGGGCGCGTTGTAGTTGTCGGAATGACGGGCCTGGCGGTGCCGCGACAGTCCTATTACCAGCGAGAGCTATCGTTGAAGATTTCGATGTCGTATGGGCCCGGCCGTTACGATCCGGATTATGAAGAGCGCGGCCAGGACTATCCCTTCGGCTATGTGCGTTGGACGGAGAACCGAAACATTGAAGCCTTTCTCGATCTCGTCGGTCGGGATCGGATCAACCTGGGACCGTTGATTACTCATCGCTTCAGCATTGAGGATGCTGAGCGGGCTTACGAGCTCATTACCGGCGATTTGGGAGAGCCTTATCTGGGCGTCGTGCTTTGTTATGACAAGGAAGCGCCGCTCAATCGCGATGTTGAACTCGCAAAACCAACAAAGCCCGGTGCAGAACAGGAGCAATCGGTAAGGCTGGGCGTGATCGGCGCCGGCAGCTATGTGCCCGCGATGCTGTTGCCGCATTTCAAGGCAGCGGGCGTGGACTTCATTTCGATCGCAACGGCTTCGGGCGTGAGCGCGCTCGATCTGGGAAAGAAGTTTGGATTCCGCCGCGCGATTTCTGAAGCGGACCAACTCATTAATGACGATAACATCAACCTGATCGTAGTTGGAACGCGTCATGATCTGCATGCGCAACTAGCAGTGAAAGCGCTTGAACGCGGCAAGCATGTTTTCGTCGAAAAGCCGCTCGCACTGAATGATGGGGAACTAGACGAGGTACTTGAAGTAGCGTCGCGGTCGCGCGGGCAGTTGATGGTGGGGTTCAACCGCCGCTTTTCACCGCTGGCCCATAGAGCCAAAGAATTTTTCGCCGAGAGACAGACGCCACTATCTATCCTGTACCGCGTGAACGCCGGACGTGTTCCACCGGATCACTGGATCCACGACCCTATTCAGGGAGGCGGCAGGATCGTGGCTGAAGTTTGCCATTTCATCGATCTGATGCAGTTTTGGATCGGGGCGCCGCCGGTTTCAGTTTTTGCTGAGGCAACTGCCGCTAACCGCCACGACGTTATCGATCACGATTCCGTTTTCATTACGTTACGGTTCGCCGACGGCTCGAACGGCTCTATCGCCTACCTGGCGGAAGGTGATAAGAGACTGACAAAAGAACGCGTCGAACTCTTTTGTGAGCAAAAAACGTTCGTGCTCGATGATTTTCGGCAGGCGAATACTTACCGGAATGAGCGGGAGGAAAAGATTTCGTTGCGAGCAACAGACAAAGGGCAAGCAGAAGAAGTCAAAGCGGTCTGCGCGGTGGTGCTTGAAGGTCACGCCGCCCCGATTAGCCTTCCAGAGCTCGAGGCTACCACACGCGCAACGTTTCGTATTGTTGACTCGCTACGAACAGGCCAACCGAAGCGAGTGGAGAAGTGCTGAGTACTGAGTGCTGAGAACTGAGTCGCAATCGGCATCATCACTTTTCAGTCCTCAGCACTCAGTACTTAGTACTCAGCACTTCTTTTTAACCTATGTGTGGTATTGCCGGATTAGTTAGCCTGGAGCCCGAAAAGCATATCGGCACGATGTTGCACACGATTGAGCATCGTGGTCGCGACGATGAGGGCGTGTGGACCTCAGAAACAATTGACGACTCCGGCCGCCGGGTCTCACTGGGGCACCGCCGGCTGGCAATCATTGACACCACCCTGGCGGGACACCAGCCGATGATTTCGTTCGATGGCCGCTATGCACTGACCTTCGGCGGCGAGATTTACAATTATCGAGAACTGCGCGCGGAGCTGCAGAGCAAAGGCCACTCGTTTAAGTCTCAGACCGACACGGAAGTTCTGCTGACTGCTTTTGCGGAGTGGGGCAAGGATTGTCTGCCGCGGCTGAACGGCATGTTTCACTTTGCAGTTTGGGATAACCGGGAGCGCACCTTAACACTCGCCAGGGATCACGTCGGCATCAAGCCGCTCTATTATTTCTACGAACCCGCTAACGGTAGTAAACCGGGTTCGTTCATCTTCGCCTCGGAAATAAAAGCCATACTGGCGACGGGCCTGATCGGACCTTCAATCGATCCAGCCGCACTCAATCAGTTTCTGACGTTCCTCTGGGCGCCAGATCCCAACACACTGTTCCGGGGAATTAAAACTCTACCTCCGGCCCACGTGCTCACGTTTCGTCGCGACGAGATCAAAGCCGATGAATGGTGGGACATATCTTTTGAGGGAATTGAGGAGAATCGCAGCGAATCGTGGTGGCAGGAGCAGGTATTGGAAACGCTCGATCGCACGGTCAACATGGAGATGGTTGCCGACGTTCCCCTAGGTTCGTTTCTATCTGGCGGGATCGATTCCTCAGGCATCGTTGCGGCGATGAAAAACCATAGCAATGGCCGGCGAGTTTCTACCTACACCGTGGGGATTGAAGCCGAGGACCTTCGCTTCGACATCATTCCCGATGACGTCAAATGGGCACGCCGCGTCAACCAGCATCTGGATACCGACTATCACGAAATCATGCTGCAACCGTCGGTCGCCGAACTGCTGCCCAAGCTGGTCTATCACATGGACGAGCCCGCCATTGATATGGCCATTCCCAGCTATCTGGTTTCTTGCGCCGCACGCGAAACGCTTCGGGTCATGTTGTCGGGGATGGGCGGCGACGAGGTTTTTGCTGGTTATCCGCGTCAGCTCGCGATGAAGGTTGCCGGCGCCTTTGATCCAGTACCGGGGATGCTGCGCCGCCCTTTAATGAAGACCATCGAACGCACACTGCCGGGGGGACTGCCGGGACGTTTAACCGCGCCGCTGCGTAATGCCAAAAAGTTTGCCCGCAGCGCGGCACTCGACTTCAATGAGAGGTACATGGGATTTGCCACTTACTTTACTGACAGCGCAAAGCAGCAGCTTTATTCCGAGGATCTGATTGAAGCCACGCGCGGATTGGACGCCTACGAAGCGCACCGGCGATATTTTAAGCGCGTCCAAAACGCTGCGCCGCTCAATCAACTACTCTACGTTGATCTGAAAACCTTTTTGCCGTGCCTGAATTTGATTACCACTGACAAGACTTCGATGGCCGCCAATCTTGAAGTAAGAGTGCCCTTCCTAAATCGTCACATGATTGAATTCGCGGCGCGCATGCCGGCGGATCTCAAACTGCGCGGCTTTAAGAGAAAGTACATACTCAAGCGCGCCCTCGAAAAATTTTTACCGCATGATGTCGTGTGGCGAAAGAAGGCCGGATTCGGCGCCCCGATCCGGTCCTGGCTGCGCGGCGCTCTGCGCCCGATGGTCGATGACTTGTTGTCGGATGGAACCATTGCAAAGCGCGGTCTGTTTAGACCAGCGGAAGTGAGACGCATCATCGACGACAACAACTCAGGCCGGGAAGACTACAGTCTTCAGGTTTTTCAACTACTAAATTTGGAGCTTTGGCAGCGGCAATTCATTGATAAGTGAAGGCGCCATGGCTGTCGAACCGGGCTGGCTTGTCTGGTTTTACTTCTCTCTGGCGCACGAAGAATGCCAGATTACGGCATAAGTCTTAAGGCGTAAAAATTGACCGAGTCCAACAATGTCGTGCCGCAAACTGAAAACGCCGGGCGCACGCGCGTGTTGCTGGCAGAGGACGATCGCTCCCTAAGACGCCTTTTGGAAGTGCTGTTGGAGCGGGCCGGATATGAAGTAGTCTCAGCGGCAGATGGTCTTGAGGCGATGAAGCTGGCTCTTTCCACTCCGATCGATATCGTAGTTACGGATGAGATGATGCCCAATCTTAGCGGGCACGAATTTTGTCGCTTTCTCAGAAACAGTCAAACGCTTTCTCACCTTCCCGTTATCCTGCTGAGCGCTCTCGAACGGAAAGAAACTGATCAGGAACTGGAACGAGTAGACGCGTTTTTAGCAAAACCTGTTTCAGGCGAAGTTCTGGCTGAGTGTATTGAGAGACTTTTGGCGCGAAAGAGAGACTAATGCCTGGCTTTACAAAAGGGATCACGCGCTGGATGCAGTGGTAACTTCGATAAGCGCGTCGAGACCGGTATAGGGCAAACCCTGCGCAACGGCTACAGCTTCGTAAGTGCAGTGACCCGCGTAAGTATTGATGCCGGCTTTCAATCCTGGATCACTCTGGATCGCTTCAAAGAAACCCTTGTTGGCTAGCTTCAGGGCGTAGGGAAGAGTTGCGTTGGTGAGGGCGAAGGTCGACGTTCGGGGAACCGCGCCGGGCATGTTTGCCACGCAGTAATGTAAGACGCCTTCGACATAGTACGTAGGGTCAGAGTGAGTGGTCGGATGCGTTGTTTCAATGCAGCCGCCTTGATCCACCGCAACATCAACTATTACTGCTCCGTTAGGAACGTCTTTGAGCATATTTCGTGTCACGAGCATCGGCGCCGCCGCGCCGGGAACCAACACCGCCCCGATGATCAAATCAGCGTTGGAGATCGCATCGTGGATCATGTAGGCGCTTGAAGCCAGCGTTGAAATCTTGGAAAGAAAAATATCATCAAGCTCGCGGAGGCGGTCGAGATTGTTGTCTATGATGGTTACGTAGGCCCCCATGCCGACCGCAATCTTCGCGGCGTTTGTTCCCACCACGCCGCCTCCAATTATGACAACTCTCGCGGCCGGCACACCGGGCACACCACCAAGCAAAATACCGCGGCCGCCAGCCATCTTCTCAAGATAGTGGGCGCCAACTTGTATCGCCATTCTTCCTGCCACTTCCGACATCGGCGTCAACAAAGGCAGACCGCCTCGCCGATCGGTGATCGTTTCGTAAGCGATTCCGGTAACTTTGCGTTTGAGAAGCTGCTCGGTGAGTTTTCTATCCGGGGCAAGATGAAGATACGTGAAAAGCAACTGACCTTCGCGCATCCTCGGGTATTCGGGTTCAATCGGCTCCTTGACCTTCACGATCATCTCAGCCCTGGCCCAGACATTGTCGGCAGCATCGATAATTTCCGCGCCTGCTTTGCGATAAAGCGCATCTTCAAAACCAGAACCTTCGCCGGCGCTCTTTTCCACGATCACCTGATGCCCCGCGTCAGTCAGGGCGCGGACACCCGCAGGCGTTAAGCCCACTCTATATTCGTTATCTTTTATCTCTTTTGGCAGGCCGACAATCACAGTTTTTCCTCCAATGCTAGATGCTGGCGTCTAGCCTCGGCCTTCAATAGTATCGATCTGTGCGCGTTGAAGCTTGCCGCTGTAATCGACGTAGATGGATTTCCATTCCGAGAAAATGTCCAGCACCTGAGTGCCGGCTTCCCGATGACCATTGCCGGTGGCCTTGGTGCCGCCAAACGGAAGATGAACTTCCGCGCCGATGGTCGAAGCGTTTACATAGAAAATGCCGGTGTACATGTCGTTCATGGCGCGGAA
>JALYSR010000319.1 GCA_030854715.1 Acidobacteriota bacterium | reverse complement strand
CCCAGTTTGGAGGATGCGCGATTGAGAGCGTGTAGAGCGGTGGAAGAAAGAAGAAGTTAAGGCAGAACATTCCCAACACTGAGGCTAAAAGGGCCGGCCTGCTGCCCCAAAATAAAGCCACGAAGAGAACTACGAGCAGAAAGGCCAATGCGACCGTCGTGGAGTTTATTTGCTCGTGAAAGGGAGCAAGTAAAGCCGTCACAACAGCCGCCCCCAACACAGCACCACAGTAGCCGGCCCATCTCAGGTTCACCAGGTTGCGTTCCACACGCTCATTGTAAGGCAGTTGATTAGAATCGAGCAGCAATCACCAGCGCTATAAGACGTTGGTGAGATTGTGGGTGAGATATTTTGGCATTACCACTTTCAACTGCGTTCGGGGATCGGAGGTGTTGCACAACAGCATTACTGTCATGTCCCAGGCAAAGATCGCAGCGATTCAGTTAGGTGAGAACGGTCAGCTAATGAATGCAGGAGCGAACCTTCAGTGGTGAATTCGACAACGCTCACTGAACCTACCGGGCACCCGAGCCGGTGACGAAAGCTGCCGACATCGATCCCCAGTAAATCGCAAAGAATGATCCTTATCGTCGCTTTGTGAGAGACGACCAGGACGTTTCCTTCCGATAACTGCTGCTTGATGTTTTCAATGACTCCCAAGCCGCGCCTGGCTACCGTGGTGGCGAGCTCACCGCCGGTGGGTGCATGCCAGGCGGGATCCGCCAACCAGTTAGTATAGTCATCGTGATACTCGCGCTCGACTCGCTCTTTGGTTAGTCCTTCCCACTTGCCGTATGCGATCTCCCCTAAGTCGGGATCCACTCGGAGCTTCATGCCCAGGGCATTGCAAAGAGGTTGGGCGCTGGAAATGGCTCGCTGCAGGTTGCTGGAATAAATTGCGCTCCAGGATTTTGAGCGGTAGGAGGCGGCGAAGGCCCGCGCCATCTCCGCACCTTCGGGAGTCAATTCCGGGTCGAGTCCGGAACCACAGAAGCTGTCATCGCGACTCAGCGTTGTTTGTCCGTGGCGAAGGAAATAAAGCGTCAGGGTCATGATGGGGAATGTGAATGGCGATGACGGCAGCCCCAGAGACTGGGCCCGCTCTCACTGGGACTGCGGGCGTCCCGCCCGCTTTCGCTGAATGCCACTTTGTCAAACCTGCCAGGTTTTAACGAACCGGAATGAACTGGTTGCTTGAGGCGGGCGGGACGCCCGCGGTCCCAGTAAGAACGGCTCCCTTGAAAGCTCGGGTTTCTATCCGCCGCTCGGACGGACAGAGCCGCTGATCTTTTTCTTCGTCGTTTCTCCAGTCTTTAAAACCGGCAGTCCTATGTCTACATCCGCATGCGGCTGAGGAATAACGTGAGTGGCAACCACCTCACCAACTTTCCGTCCGGCGGCGGCGCCTGCATCGACAGCAGCACGCACAGCGGCCACCTCGCCACGCACAATCGCCGTCACCAGGCCGGCGTCGATCTTCTCCCAGCCGACTAGTCGCACGTTCGCCGCCTTGACCATCGCATCAGCTGCTTCAATCATCGCTACCAAACCCCTACATTCAATCATGCCGAGTGCTTCTGCCATTTTCTTCTCCTAGTCTGGGACGCGACTATAGACCCTTTTAGAGTCGGGCACATTTGCGGGAATAAAAACTGGGTCAGACGAGCCTGGACGAAAGACTGTCCTGCTTGTTTGCGTCAGGGCCCTGCCGTCTTCCGAAAGTTTCCATTCTTCCGTCACTTCAAACTCCAGTATGCGGCCTGCGATCGGGTTGCTAAGGGTAGAACGTGTAACCAGCTTATTGCCACTCCACCGAGTCCGGGACCTTGTGACTTGTTTATCCAGGTCTCGCGAATTCATGTTTGTACCGTCGCTTAACGCCATAGCAGCTTGATTCGTTTCACCGCGTCCGTCTGTGTAATAGGTGAAATCACGCTCGACAATCTGACCACTATGATCAAACTGGCGCTTAATTGTTAGTTCCGGTTCGCGGTAACTGATCTTGAGCGGGAGATCCCGTTTTGCGGATTGTCCAACATTGCTTCTGCCGCGATCCAGCAGCCAACTTCCGGTTAGGTCGGGCTTGTTTTGGACTTTGACGTGCTGTTGCTTTTCCTGAGCCAGAGCTCCCAATGCGCAGGCTAGTATCACACCAAAAACCCTGAGGTACTTTCTCATTACCCCTTCCTGATGTCCTGCTAATTCCGCAATGAGTGAATCGGCGCCGGAATGCGACCGCCGCGACGTATGAAGTCAACCGAAGAAAAGGCGTTCACGGCCATTATCGGGGCGCTCCCGAGCAAGCCACCAAACTCAACCATCTCGCCCACTTCACGGCCGGGCACGGGGATGATTCGCACGGCGGTCGTCTTGTTGTTCATTACCCCGATTGCCATCTCATCCGCAATAATAGCGGCTATTGTCTCAGCCGAAGTGGAACCCGGCACAGCCACCATGTCGATACCAACCGAGCACACGCTGGTCCAGGCTTCGAGCTTGTCGAGTGAGAGCGCGCCAAGCCGGGCGGCTTCGATCATACCGGCGTCTTCAGAAACAGGAATGAACGCTCCACTCATTCCGCCGACTGCGCCGCTCGCCATTGCCCCGCCTTTCTTTACGGCGTCGGTTAACAACGCAAGCGCTGCCGTGGTGCCATGAGTTCCGGCCCTTTCAAACCCCATCGCTTCGATAATATTGGCGACTGAATCTCCCGGAACCGGAGTTGGCGCGAGCGACAAATCAATAATGCCAAAGGGAATTCCGAGTCGGCGCGCGGCTTCCCTTCCGACCAACTCTCCGGCGCGTGAAAGTTTGAATGAAAGCTTCTTGATGATTTCAGCCAGCCCCTGCAATGGCATATCAGGGGGTGCGTGTCTGACCGCATAGTTAACTACGCCGGGGCCAGACACGCCAACATTAATAACTGCTTCAGGCTCGCCGACTCCATGAAAAGCCCCAGCCATGAAGGGATTGTCTTCAACCGAATTCGCAAAGCAAACAAACTTAGCGCAGGCGAGTCCGCCTCGCTCGCTGGTGCGCTCGGCGGCTTCCTTGATAATCACGCCCACCTGCCGCACGGCATCCATATTTATACCGGCGCGGGTCGTGGCGACGTTAACCGAGGAACACAAGCGCTCTGTAGTCGACAACGCTTCGGGAATGGAGTTGATAAACTCTCGCTCGGAGTCTGTGGCGCCTTTATGGACCAACGCTGAATAGCCACCAATAAAATCTATCCCAACCGCGCCGGCCGCTTCGTCAATCGCGCGCGCCAGGTCAACGGGATTGCCGGCCGCGCCTTCTGTAATCATTGACACAGGCGTGATAGCGATCCTCTTGTTGGCGATGCTTATGCCGAATTCGTCGCCTACCTGATCCACAGTTTCAACCAGCCGATCAGCAAAACGGTGAATCTTCGCAACCGCGCGCTCGGCGGTCCGAGCTATCGATTCGCTGGCGCAGTCGCGGAGACTCAAACCCAGCGTCACCGTGCGGACGTCCAGATGTTCCATCTCCGTCATCGCGACTGTTTGAAGGATTTCTGCCTGCGAGTATTCCATTTTTCGATTTCAGATTTGAAATTTCAGATTTGAGATCTCAGATTGCGGAGCCGACTCGTCCGTCATGCCAAAAGGCTAACCTAAACCAGCTCAGGGCCACCGATTATGGCTAAGTAATAAACTTATTCAGCAGCACAATTATCAGAAACACAACAAATAGGGCGCAGGCCACTAACAGAAAGCGCAGGCTGGGATCATATCCAGCCTCATCCAGAACGACGCTGGAGATCTCGCGAACCTTCTGCACGCGATGAATTACATCGCCCTCGACACCGCGCGCCAACGTGGTCGCTCGTTGAATGCCGCCGCGTACTTTCCCAACCGGAGCCTGGCCAGTCGGTGTTTTTTGCGGCTCGCTTGCATTGTCTCTTTTTGGGTTCGATTCCGCAGGCTTTTCAGCCGGCTGGGGTGGGGGCGCGGGAACGTCTACGCGAGCCGACTGCTCCGCTTCAGGTACGTCGACCAATGGTGCTGTTGCTGCTGAATAGTTTGGCTTGTCGTTCTCTGGATTTTCCGCAACGAGCTTTTGGCCACACTGGGGACAAAAAGAAGCGGCGTCACGAATTGAAGCGCCACAGGATGGACAACGTCGTGCGATTTCGGGTTCAGGCATGCTGGTAAATAGTAAATGGTAAATAGTGAATAGTGAATAGTCACTACGTCTTTTATGTCGCGCGAGAACGTTTTCTTTTAGGCAGGGCCGACCGCGAACTTACAATTCACTTCAAAAACATCTACCGATTTACCATTTACCATTCACTAAACCCGGTGCATTGCGTTGAAAAGGTCCTCACGTTGCGCATAAATATGCACGCCGAGTTTTTCTCCTGCGCTTCGCAATCGCTCTTTCAATTCCGTTGCACTCTGCCGGGCTCGCGAAGAGTTGGCGATGATTACCATAGCAAACTTCCCCTGGACCACCGTCTGATTGATGTCAACGATACTGCAGCCGGCCTCGGCGAGTATCTGGGAGACCCCGGCCACAATGCCGGGATGATCCACCCCGAATACCGAGATGATCATTCGGTCGGAAGAGCCTTCTTGTGATTGGGGTGCGGCTCCACTCGCTGGGAAAGATGGTGAGGAATAAGAACTGCTGTTCGCGCTGCCATTTGAACCGAGGTAAGGTTCGACCTCGCGATACAATTCCGTTACCAGTTGTTCGATCGTTTGCTCGTCCGCTGCAGTGCCCAGGCGGCTATAGACAGCTTTTGTTAGTCGATAAATTAAATCTTCATTAGCCATCGGTTACATTGCCAATTGCCAATTGCCAATTGCCGATTGTCGATAGAGGCGCCGAGTGGTCCCGAGCGCATTTTTCAAATCGGCAATCGGCAATTTGAAATCGGCAATGTCTAGGGTCTGCCGTTGTCTCGCGCCAGCTTCACAGCAGCTTCGCGCATTTCTTCGGAGGCCGTATCCGTGATGTCCACCCGATCCACTATTGCGACTACTGCTGCTTCGATCGCCATGTCCTGGTTGCCGACCGCCGTGCGCGCTGCCTTTCCGAAGGCGCACATCACCATTTCACCAGTGCCGGCGCCAAGGCGATCAGCAACAACAACAATGTTCCGAGTTGGCTCCTTATCCAAATCGTAGGGATGAACAACCAGAAACCGGATACCTTCAAGGTCCGGGCTCTTCTTCGTGGACCAAACTGTGCCGACAACTTTGGCTAGAAACATGTTGGTGGTTAGTGGTCAGTAGTAGTCAGTAGTTTGATAAAGCCAGTGGGCCACTGACTACGGACCACGGACAACGGACATCTTCAGGTCTTCGCGAAGACTTCTCCAGGCTCGCCAATGTCGCGCGCCGCCGGAGTGATGATGGTCTTGGCGTTAATATAAATCTTTTCGCCCTTTTGGATTGCGCGCCGCACATCGTCCTCGCTTACGAAATCCACCGGCGACTTTCCATTCACAGCAGACGATGCCGCGCTCGCTGTATTGCCCGACGAATAAGCCGGTGAAGAAGCCCCTGAAGATCGCCCGCCATTGCCTGGCCGCCCGGCGTTTTCCGATTGGCGTGCACTCTGACCCGGTCCCTCATACATGCTTCCCGCTTCAACGTCTGGCGGCGCGCCTCCTGATTGTTGCGAGCCACCCGCTTCTGCGGGCTCGCGCCCGGCGAGAAACCGGTCCACTATTGCGGCAATGTCTTCACGGTTGATCTTGCCTTGACCCGAACCGGCGAGAACTCGCGGCTGCATTGGCCGCTGCGCAGCCATGGGTGGCGTTGGCATCGGAGCCGGCACAGCAGTTGAAACTGAGGCTGCCGGCCGTTTGCTTTTCACCGGTCTGGTTTCAAAGGCGACGCGCTTAATATCGAGCAAGTGAAGCGGGGAGATGTTGTCAGAGGTTACGTTACCCCCCCAGGAACCGCATCCCAAAGTCATTGACGGCGGCAATGCGGTTGAAAAACCGATGGCGCCGTGGGTCGTGGGGGTATTGACAGTTATCCGTGCCGCCGGTATCTCGCTGCCAAAGCGAACGGCCGCCTCGCGCGAACGGGTGTGAACGCCCGCAGTATGGCCCATACCACCGTAGCTTAGGACCTCGTAGCTGCGTTCCGCCCCGCGTGCTATTCCATCCGCAACATAGAAGGCGAGAATAGGTGACAACTTTTCCATCGAAAGCGGGAAGTCACGTCCAACTCCACCGACGTCCGCCATCAGGCAGCGCGTCCCTTGCGGAACGCTGATTCCTGCCATTTTCGCAATCACTTCCACTGATCTGCCGACTATTCCGGGGTTCAGAGAACGTTGCGGCGTCGCCACCACTTTTCCTAGTTGATCAGCTTCGGAAGCGGAAAGAAAATGCGCGCCCTGCCCTTTGAATTGTTCTCGCACAACCTTCTCTATCGGGGCGTCGCAAACTACAGCCTGCTCCGACGCACAGATGGTACCGTTATCGAAACACTTGCCGGTCAAAATATCCTGCACTGCTTTGGGAACATCCGCGGATCTTTCGATGAAGACCGGAACATTTCCGGGTCCGACTCCGAAAGCTGGTTTACCCGAAGAATAGGCGGCACGCACCAACCCAATACCGCCAGTCGCGAGAATCACCGCAGTCTGCTTATGCTTCATCAACGCTTCAGTGCCCTCGATTGTTGCGGTTGACATACACGCGATCGCGTCCGCCGGCAGCCCTTCCTTGATTGCAGCATCTCGCATCACACGAACTGTTTCATTAATACAACGAGCGGCGGAAGGATGTGGGGAAAGTACAACGGCGTTTCGCGATTTGATGGCAATCAAAACTTTGAAGATTGCCGTCGACGTTGGGTTGGTAGAGGGTATGATTCCGGCGACCACGCCGCGCGGGCTGGCAATCTCTACAACGTCCTTCGACTCGGAGACAACTCCGACTGTGCGCAGGCCGCGAAAGTAATTCCAAACATCTTCGGCGGCAAAGCGATTTTTTTCCCGTTTATCGTCCGGAATTCCGTAACCAGTTTCTTCCACCGCCATGGCACCCAACCGGGCGGACTCACGCAGAGCAGCCTTAGACATCGCCTCGCAAATTCGATCGATCTTCGCCTGGTCGAAACGGACCAGCTCGGCCTGGGCCTTGTACGCGGCCTCTACAAGATCCCGCGCCTGCTGTACAGAAATAAGATCCTTGTCTGCGGACATAACGAACCTCCGGCGACATTGCCGATTTCCAATTGCCGATTTCCGATTGGAACTAAGGGTCAGAACTGCTGTTCAATCAGCAATTGGCAATCGGCAATCGAAAATCATCTGGCTCTTTCTTTGGTTCCTTCACGCGCGCCGGCCTGAAGGGAGCGTCCCTGTTCGCCCTGCCCCAATTGTCCGCGTGCGCCACCGCCTTGCAGAGAACGCTCATCAGGGCTCAAACCTGTCCGCCCATCAACCGGCAAGACGCGCTCAACTTCCGCGTGGGGCCGAGGAATGACGTGAACGCTAATCAATTCGCCCACTCTCCGCGCGGCGGCGGCCCCGGCGTCTGTTGCCGCCTTCACCGCGCCAACGTCTCCGCGAACAAATATCGTGACGTAGCCGGCCCCGATATACTCTTTTCCCAGCAGCTGAACATTCGCAGCCTTGACCATTGCATCAGCGGCTTCGACCGCGCCAACGAAGCCTTTGGTCTCCACCATTCCGAGTGCTTCTAAAGGCATCTCAATGTATCCTCACTTTTTCGGTTGTAGAAGTTAAAATTGTGATTCGGTTACTGGCGCAAACGTATCACCGTGGGCCCGAAGAATCAAGAGACGCCGATCTGGTAGTGGGGTGATTGTGGGAAATGATTCAGGACCAAAGATCGGGTAGTGGCGTGATTTTCCCACATTTCTTTCCAATTGTTTTGGCTGCTCGCCTTTCCCTATATAGTAGGTAAACAACGAAAATCCATGAGCGCTATCATTAACTATGGAATATTCATTCTTGAAGAGCTCGTGCTGCCTCATCACTAAGTGTCGCGGATAAAGATAAAGGCGCCGCACCTTGCCGTGCGACGCCAGTGTTAGCCGCCAATATTCTCTTTGCCCAATCATACGGACGGTTTAATTAAGACCAGGACATTCACTAATGGACGAATAACTTTTCCGCTTATCTACGGAGTATGTCGTCAGCCATGGTCCGAAGTTTGACAGTGTTTAGCTGCGCAAGATATATTCGGCACAACAGTTAAGTTGACATTACAGAGCGGGCTAATCGCCTCCGATCCCAGAAAACCTGGTTGCGATCAACATTCAACTGGAATCCGGAGAGGCTTACATCCACCGAAGCAACAACGCAAAGGCTGACGCGAATTGGCGATGGCTTCGAGTATCGGTGAACAATTGCGAATCGCGCGCGAAGAGCGTGGCATACCGTTGCGCGAGATTTCAGACCAAACACGGATTTCAATCCACTATCTCGAAGCAATCGAAACGAATGATTACAAGCGCCTTCCCGGCGGGATTTTTAATCGCAGCTTTGTCAAAGCTTACGCTCGCTATGTAGGATTCGATGAAAAGGACGCGGTCGAAGCTTACACACGCTACATGCGCGATCAGGGAGATTCGGGCGAGGAAGTCGCAAGCACCCCCTATCACTCGAAAGTCTACACGGATGCGCCCGCCACCCGCTCACCGATCCTGACTGTCGTGCTTGCTATTGTTATCCTGGCAATATTAACAGGGGTGGCGCTAGCTATACTCAACTGGGTTCAGCGACGCTCGAGTGAGTTGTATCCTGGAACTCCTGCTTACGAAGTCGCGACTGTCAACGCTGCACCGCCAAGAGTGGTCCACGCTGACCTTGTTGTTAGTAATTTGGATATTTGGAAAGCTGATTACGAACAGGTTTTGCAATAGCAATTGTTGGGGCGCTGAGGTTGTGCTGTCAGGCACAGCAGACAAGCGTGCGCACGCCCGGCACAAGTTGCTCAGCCGACGATTTTGTTACTGCCCGCCACTGAATGGCGGGCAGTTGTGTTTCTGGTAATCTCATTTCATGGCGAACCAATCTTTAAGGAGTTAATAAAGTCCGTATGATCTCATCCGATCTTGCCGAGGGTCTAACATTTGACGACGTTCTGCTGGTGCCCGCTCGTTCTGACGTGCTGCCTTCTGAAACCGACACTTCCACTCAATTTACTCGCAATATCAGACTGCAGATTCCACTCTGCTCTGCGGCGATGGACACGGTAACTGAGGCAGCTTTGGCAATAGCGCTCGCCCAGCAGGGCGGCATTGGCGTCATCCATAAAAACATGAGCGTCGAACGCCAGGCGGAAGAGGTTGATAAGGTCAAGCGGTCGGAGTCAGGAATGATCGTTGACCCCGTTACCATTTTGCCCACCAAGCCGGTGCGCGAAGCGCTTCAGGTTATGGAGCGTTTCCATATCAGCGGAGTGCCGGTAGTGGACGAAGACGGCCACCTCGTCGGCATCATTACGAATCGCGACCTGCGTTTTGAGACTCGTTTCGAAATTCCGGTATCGGAAGTGATGACCAAGCAGCCGTTGGTCACTGTTCCGGTCGGCACAACGCTCGAACAAGCCAAGGCAGTCCTGCAAAAACACCGGATCGAAAAGCTGCTGGTGATTGACGAACATAAGCGCATCAAGGGCTTGATCACAGTCAAAGACATTCAAAAGGCGATCAAGTATCCCTCGGCGGCAAAGGATGATCTTGGACGTTTGCGCGTGGCTGCGGCGATCGGAGCCACCGGTGATTTTCGCGAACGCGCCGACGAGCTTGTTAAAGCGCGCGTTGACTGTTTGGTGGTGGACACGGCGCATGGCCACTCGTTGCGCGTAATCGAAGCCGTGCGCGAAATCAAGAAGCGTCATCCCGAAACCGATCTAATTGCCGGCAACGTGGGCACTTTTGAAGGGACGCAGGAATTGGTTGAAGCCGGAGTAGACTCTATCAAGGTTGGCATTGGACCTGGCTCGATCTGCACCACGCGAGTAGTAACGGGCGCAGGCGTGCCGCAAATAACGGCGATTCAATCTTGTGTTAAGGCAGCGCGTGCCGGTGGAGTACCGGTCATATCCGATGGCGGCGTGAAGTTTTCCGGCGATGTCGCCAAGGCAATTGCAGCCGGTGCCGACGTGGTGATGATCGGATCGCTTTTCGCAGGAACCGAGGAAGCGCCAGGCGAAGTAATTCTGTTTCAAGGTCGTTCGTTCAAGACTTATCGCGGCATGGGCTCGATTGGAGCCATGCGCGAGGGCTCGCGGGATCGGTATGCGCAGGAGATGGCGGAGAGCGAGTCGAAGCTTGTACCTGAAGGAATCGAAGGCCGGGTGGCTTACAAAGGAACAATAGCGGAAATGACTACGCAGTTAGTCGGTGGATTGCGTTCCGGAATGGGCTACACAGGTTGCCGTTCAATTTCCGAGTTTCAGGAGAAGAGCCGTTTCATTCGAATCACTTCCGCTGGACTCCGCGAGTCGCATGTGCACGATGTGATCATTACGAAGGAAGCACCGAACTATCGACTGGAATAAAACGGTCGGTCAACCGACTGACAAAAAATGGTAAGGTCGATCGTCACTGGAGTGATCGACGCTAGAGTGACCTAAGCGCAGTGCAGTCTGCCTCCATAAGGTCCTGCGTTCGGGCCGGCTTGTAATAATAGAGGCCTCGCGATTTCCAGGTTTTCTCGTCAAACCCTCGATGCGCTCCGCAAGCTATACAGACACGATAAGTGTCGCCATGTCTGGAAAAAGGACGGCTCATTTCCTTGTGTGCGCAACCAAAAACCTTACCGACCCACTGCGCCACCGCAAGAGTTAGATCGGAACCTCTTTTTTGCTCCCGCCTTGAATAATCTTTGAGTGTTGCTACCGCTTGCATGCTACCTCCAGTACTCTTCTGAATTAATAACCCGTGGCCTCAGCTATACCTGGCCTTCTGCTTATTGGGAAACACCAACGTCTTAGCAAACTAAATGCCTAAACGAGCTAAAATTCACTGGAAGTGTAAAGATCTGTTTCCAGAAATGTCGAATAAACGCCGCCCGATGGGATCCCAAAAGGAGGACTCCAGAGATTAACGCCCATGAAACATAGGGTTTTATGACCCGTTCAGCCAACGGCTTCGCAGCGTCTTCTGTTCGGGAGTGGCCTCTTTTATCTCCTCAATTCGATACTCGAAGCGTTCCGGCTCGCCTAGTACAAGCGTGGCCTGAATCGTCCGGCGATCGCGTTTCACCGTAATCGGTACGCGATCACCCCGTTTGAAACGGCTTAATGAAACCAGCCAGTCCTCGCGGGTTACATTTTTGCGGCCGAGCGAGACAATCTCGTCACCTGCTTGCAGCCCCGCCTCTTCAGCCGGCGAGCCGTTGCGCACAACACCGATGGTTAGCGGTTTTGACTTCTGCCAGTCCACCGAGATGCCTGCGTTGTAAGGCTCGCGGGCCGGCTCCCGAGCCACGCGCAATCCCAGATAGCCAAAGGCCTCGTCGTAAGGCAGCACCTCCACGCCTCGAACATGACGCGCAAAAAACTCGCTGACATCGTAGCCGGCAACTTCTGACGCAACGCGTTGAAAGTCTTCCGTTCGGTAGCCTCGCCCACGCAGGTAATAGGTGGCATTCGGACTCTTGAGATAAAACTCGTCGTACATGCGGCGCATCACGTCATCGAGCGAAGCCTCGCCGTGCGTTCTTCCGCGAATTATCAAATCGAGGACCATGCCGATTAACTCGCCTTTCGGGTAATAACTAATAGTGGTGTTTGCGAGATTTGTTTTCTGCGAATGCGCAGCATCGTCGAGGAAGGGCGCGGAAAGCGATGAGTCCTCTGCACTCATCAAGTGACTGCCGGGCGCAGCCTCGATCCCGGAAATCGTTTGACTTTCGCGGCTTAGAAAGCGCGTGTCGTCCCAAACGCCGGCCCGGCGCAGCATCAAGTGCCCGTAGTAATTGGTTATGCCCTCTGCGATCCACAGACCGCGCGTGTTTGCCGGGCGGGTGAAGTCCCATGGCCCAAGTTCGAGCGGCCGAAGTCGTTTGACATTCCAAACGTGGAAAAACTCGTGCGCAACCGTGCCCAGGGTGTCGCCATAAACTCCCTCTTCGCCGAGCGCGCCCGGCTCGATTATCTGGGTCGAAGTTAAATGCTCCATGCCGTCGCCCGAATGATCATCAGCGGCGAAATGGATCAGAAAAGTGTAGGAATCAAACTCCGGCGGACCCCACATTGCGGTTTCGGCGCGCACGATCTTTTCGATGTCACGAACCAGGAGAGACCGTTTCTTACCTTCATCGCCGAATGAATGCACAATTACATGGTACTGCTTGCCGTCAACCTGAAATTGATCTTCCGTCCAATTCGGCGCGATCTCCGTCGGCGTGTCGATGAGAATGTCCCAATTGGGAAACTGCCATTCGAGCTGAGCCGGCTCGTCGGTGCGCCCGTTGACTATGCGCCAGCCTGCGGGTGGATCAATTACGAGTTTCACCGGATCGGGTTTGTGATTGACGATGTACATGAAGATTGAACCGCCATTGAAGTTTGCATGGCGATCATCAAGTTGGGAGAAGGTTCCTGAAAGATCGTCACCAAAAACTTTATAACGAATGGTCAGGCCGTGCGTGTTCGTTGTTGACACGCGCCATGTTTGATCGTCGACCCGCGTTACCGGAAGCGTTACCATTTTGCATTGAGCGCGAGGTGGGCAGATTCCCCCCAGAGCTTGAAACTCCTGCACGTTTTTGGCGAAATCAAAAACTGCGTAACGGCCTGGCGACCACTTGGCCATCTGGAAGTCCAGCGACTCCGCTTGAGAATCTTTTGGCAACTCGACCTCAATCGACACCTCAAATAGATGCGAGACCGGGCGCGACATTGCCAGTCGATAGGTGATCGAACCCAGAGGTAGCTCTTGCGCGGAAGCAATTCCGCATAATAAGAGCAACAGGCAGCAACCCAAACTCAGGCGAGTCCGAAAGTTCTTGGAAGATGAGTTCATGCGTATGACTCCAAAAGAATGATGACTGTAGGAGACGAGATTATCCGGGTTCGTTGGAAACGGTGTCAAAGGGGAGAGCAAAAACCAAATCAGATTGGCTAGGCTTTGCCGCAACCCACCATCCTGGCTTGCATGCTTTTAGGCCTTAGACTATTAATCACTCAACATGCCGGAAACTGAACGTCTCTACTACAACGATTCTCACCTGATCGAGTTTGAAGCACAGGTAACTGACAAAACCGAGCGCGTTAGCGGTTGGACCGCAGTGACGCTGGATCGCACTGCTTTCTATCCGACCGGCGGCGGTCAGCCCAGCGATACGGGAACGCTGGCCGGCCTGCGGGTGCTCGAGTGTATTGATGACGAGGGAAACGGCGTGCTGCACGTCATCCAGGGACGCGCTCCGCAAATTGGCGAGACAGTGAAAGGCAGAGTTGATTGGGCACGACGCCTCGATCATATTCAGCAACACACTGGGCAGCACATCCTTTCGCAGGCTTTCGTAACTCTTTTCAACGCGCCAACCCGCGGTTTTCGAGTGATGCAGGACTTTTGCGAGATCGATGTTGAGTTGAATAACCCCACCAATGAATCAATCGAACGGGCAGTTGAACTTGCCAACAACGTGATTTGGGAAGACCGCCAGATAACTATTAAAAGTGTTACTTCCGAGGAAGCTGCGAAGCTGCCGCTGCGAAAAGAGCCGTCGCGCGAAGGTATACTGCGATTAATCGAAATTGAAGGCTTCGATCAGACACCCTGTGGCGGGACACATGCTTATCGCACCGGCGAAGTTGGAATAATTGTGGTCCGGAGCTGGGAACGCGCCAAGGGATTAACGCGAATAGAGTTTCTGGCCGGTGGTCGCGCGCTTGCCGATTACCGTCGCGCAAATAAGACGGCGCGCGGAGTTGCCGCTCTTTTCAGCGCTGGTCGCGATGATGCGACGAAGCTCGCCGCGCGCATGTCTGAAGAGAATAAGGAACTACAGCGACGGGTTCGCACACTTGAAGAAGTGGCCGCGAAGGTGGAGGCCGACGAGTTGCTGGCGAATGTTTCACCAAACTCGGTCGGGAATTCAGGTTTGGCAGCCACCCGAGTGATCGCCCAAATCTTTGAGAACCGCGATGCCGAGTCGTTGAAGCATCTTGCCCACGCCTTAATTGCTCATCCACACATCGTAGTCCTGCTGGGTTCTCGGGACAAAGACGCAGCGCGCCTGGTGTTTGCGAGATCCGAAGATGCAACCGGCGACATGAATGCTCTGATGCGTGACGCCTGCACAATGCTCGAGGGTCGCGGCGGCGGCAAACCGGATTTGGCCCAGGGTGGTGGAAAGAATGTTGGAAAACTGGTCGAGGCGATCGATCTAGCCGCTCAGTCTCTGGGCTGAGTTTGACAACTTGCGCAGACTTTAGAGATTCAATCGACGAGCTATTAACGACCGTCCCGTCGCAGACGCCCGCAACCTAATTCTCGCCTCGTCGTCTTCGATCTTCTGGCTGTTTCAAGAATCTGGGTAATCTGCGTAGTCTGCGGGTTCATTTGGATTCGTTCGAATTTGCAACTTGAAACCTGAAACTTGAAACTATATGCTTTACGGTGTGGGGCAGTAGCTCAGTTGGCAGAGCGCCGCGTTCGCAATGCGGAGGCCAGGAGTTCGACCCTCCTCTGCTCCACCAAAAGAATCAACAAGTTACGGCGAGCCAGTGCTCGCCGTTTTTGTCTTTGTTGCCAATCCGTTGCCAAAAATTACCAAACTGGCGGCAACGACGTGATTTTCCACCGCTTTCAGTTGAGCGTTGGCCGACTCATTCGCATCAGAAATCGGTGCGGAGTTGACCAACCTATCAACCGCTCGACGCTTCGCTTCATCCGTCGCATGCGTGTATCGCGCAGTCATCCGAATGTCGCTATGACCAAGGATCGCAGCGAGCGTAAACGGGTCCGCTCCTGCATCGGCCATTCGTGTCGCGGCAGTATGTCGCAAGTCGTGAAAGTGAAAATCCACGATCTTCGCGGTCTTCACTGCCCTCTCGAATTGCCTGCCGACATCATTCACGCGTCCACGCGTCTTGGGACTGGCGAACACGTACTCGCTTGTCTTCGGCAAGCCTTCGAGAAGTGTCTGTGCCGTGGCATTCAATGGGATAGCGCGTGGCCGGCCTGACTTGCTTTGCCGGATGTACACCATGCGACGATTGAAATCGACGTCGAACCATTTCAGGTCGAAGATTTCGCCGCGCCGCATTCCCGTGTTGATTGCCATGACGATTATGTCCTTGACCCAATCATGCCCATTCAGTGCTTTGAAGAGCGCCTCTTCCTCCGCGTGACTCAAGTACCGCACTCGCTGGTTCGCCGTTCTCAGCTTTTTCACTCGGCGACAAGGATTGTCGTCGAGCATCTCCGCATCCACAGCCAATGAGAAGATTTTTGATAACACGCACATCTCTCGATTGACTGTCGCTGGCTTACGCGGCTTCGGCGGTTTGTCCGGCTGCTGCGCCTGTTTACTTTTTGCCCGCTTATGCGTCACGTCGGAAGTCCAATGTTTTCCGACTCGATCCTTTTGACGCTTTAGCGGAGTAGCCAGACGGTTCTGTTTGAACTCCTCAACGAGCGCTGGCGTGATGCTGCGCATCATGCGCCCTTTGAAGAATTCGACCAGGATCCGACAAACGATCACGTCATCGTAAAAGGTTCTCTTGTTCGCCTCCGAATAGGGTAGAAATTGGCCAACCACAAATTGCTCGAATGGACAATCCTTCTTCCCTTCGAGCCCGTACACCTGGCGGAAGACATCGGCCATGATGATGGCTTCGGCCTGCTCCGCCTCTGCGCGCGTACGTGCAAACTTAAGCGTCTGCAAGTAGCGCTGACCGTTATGACGAAAATCACAGACCCACTTGCCTGTGTCTCGTCTTTTCCAAACAGCCATTGTTTGCTCCTTTCGCAGTGCAGCCGCGAACAAGAAGCAGCGCTACTTTACCATCCCTAGCAAGGCCCTGTAACGCTCGCTTTGTTCCGTTGCCTGCGAAGAATGCGAACCGAGTGCACGGCGCGGATCGATCACTGCATTTCTCGAAATTGTGATCTGCTTCGGCGCAGACTCATCGGAGGATTTCTGCTGCTCGGCGTCGGCCTTGAAGCGCGCCAACACTTCCGCTTTGTCAAACTTGACGAGTCTTCCGACTCGATAGAACGGGATTCGCCTCTGCCGCACCCACAGGTAAACGGTCTGACACTGAATCCCCAACTGCTCTGCAATTTCAGTCGCGCTGATCAAACCTTGTCGCATACCCAACTTCCTTGATAACCGAAGCCAACTCCTGACCATCTAGGCTGCCAGCGTCGCGCAACTTCGCTTGGGGCCAAGAGGCCTTTTCTCAAGCTCTGTGCCACAATTCGAACCGTTGCGGCGGGAATGACAAAGGGTGGTTACGGAATGTAATCGAATAGGGCGAAATAGGATTGAAATTCAGTTCAACCCTGATTCAAACAACTGAGGACCCCTGGGCCACCAAGCAAGCAAATCTGTCGTGAATAACAACTTTGTATGTCTTTCACAACACCTGCATCGACGTCGCACGAGCTGAGCGAAAGCCCTCGCTTGCTCGCCCAGCGTTTTCTGCAAACTGTGACATCAAGGATCAAGGATTGTGCAAAAATGGCAGCGCCCTAGCCGACAAGATTAGCGTGAGCGGGTCCGCTTGAAGAGACTTGTTGATTTGTGCTTCATTGCCTGGCAAAACAGCTGCGAAGTGAATGGGATCTAGCGGACATAGACATGACTACATCCCCAAAGCATTCCGGTTTGCAGGGCAGACGCGTCCAGATATCAGGCAGCGCGAGCCAATTTACCGACCCGCAGCTTTTGCAATATGCACACGACTTAGTTTCAAAAGTCACTACACAGATTTTGAACGACGGCGGCGGGCTTGTGCTAGGCGTCGGCAAGGAGCCACGTCCACCGGGCGCCCCTTCTGATGCCCCAAGTTTGATCTTCGACTGGACAGCTCTAGAAACAGCCGCAAGCTGCTTTCGCAGTGGATGTTCCACCTGGTCGAACGTCTCTGGGTCACCTATTCAAGTAGTTACGTCGGAAAAAGCTGTCTCGGAGATACCTAACGAACGCCTTTCGTTGTGGCGTGAGTTACTCGAGGGCGGCTTCGTTAACGTAGAGTACATTCAGCCTGGTGCCAGATCAGCCACCATGATGCGCGATCGTCAGGTGCAGTTAGGTGACATCTTGCTCCTGCTCGGTGGCGGGACGGGCGTTGAACACTCTGCACGCCTTTATTTGGACCGGAGATATCCTGTCATTCCAATTGACCTCCCACTCGGGGCAAGCCGTGAGGACGGCACCGGAGGATCGATGCGACTCTCAGCGGAGGCACGTAATGACGTTTCCAGATTCTTTTCACTACAGCCAGAGTTCGCTGCAACCGCGGGCGGGCGGTTCGCGGCAACCTCGACGCGCGATGGATCCGAGGATGTGAACATCGTCGCTGGCAGAGTGATCGATCTAATGAAGGTTCTTTGTCCGCCAACGGCGTTTTACGTGAGATTGCTAAATCCGACGGTGCCTGCGTTCTCACGCGTGGAAGGGTTCTTCAGAAACGTTGTTGACAAGGTAGTCGAAGAGGCTGGCTTCAGGCACATTGAGATCGGGACTGACCCGACGAAAGAGCCCTTCCTCAATGTTGCGATCTTTGAGAATTTGCACTTCGCTTCCGTCGCTGTTATAGACCTCACCGCTGAAAGGCCCAGCTGTTTTATCGAGCTTGGCTATGCGTTCGGCCGAGGCATCAACGTCATAATGACAGCGGAAGATGGAACCACTTTGCCCTTCGATTCTCACGATATCCCGTGCTTCTTCTGGAAGCACGGGATAGACGACAACGAGCGCAGGAAAGCGTTGAAGGAGTTTTGGCAAAAGTACATAGATCGACGACCACTCGTCGGTTGAGTCTTACTGAGGTGGCAGCTTGAAAGAAACTTATATATCCGTAGACGTTGAATCATCGGGTCCGATACCAGGTGCATATAGTCTGTTGTCAATTGGGGCATGTGTCGTGGGAAATACCGACGAAGAGTTCTACGCTGAAGTTCAGCCGATCAACGACGCTTATGTTCCTGAGGCGATCGAGGTGGCTGGGAAATCCATCAAAGAATTCGCTCGCTCGGGACAAACGCCCGAAAACGCCATGAAAGATTTCCGTGACTGGCTTGCGCGGGTCAGTGGTGAAAGCTCTTCCGTTTTTGTCGGCTTCAACGCTCCATTCGACTGGTCATTCATTAACTGGTATTTCCACACGTATGTCGGTGAGAATCCATTCGGAATCGGTGGAATAGATATAAAGTCATTTTACATGGGGTTGTCTGGGTGCTTTTGGGAAGACACTAAATCAAGCCGCATTCCTGCAAAATTCAAAGGAAATTCCCCTCATACACACAACGCCCTCGATGACGCCAAAGAGCAGGCGGAAATATTTGAGAGGATGCTAAGGGTTTCGCGCGCTGTACCGAATAACCAAAACTCGGCTACGTAATAGCATCTGATTCACCACGATCAAGCCAGCAGAACCCGTAGTCTCCGCGTGATGCGTTTCTCAACCCAGCTTCCGAAAATAATTGAAGGTAGTTCTTGTCCAGGGTCGCATAACGCCATAATACGACATCGACGACTGAGATCTTGTCGCCGATCAACTGAGCAATATCGCGACACATTGAGTGTACGCTGCGGTACCCTACACTTTCGGCAATCCTGCTTAAGTGCCTATCAGGTTTCGCTACCGATAGCCCGATGTTCTTGGCGAAATGGTATGAGGTGGCCGGACCCATAAAAGGAAACTGAGCAATGTAGTCAACGCCATCGTTCAGAACAGCTTGGCAGACGTTGTCGAATCCCCTGTCGACCACATGCGCCGCGATGTGGATTATTGAATCAATTTTCCGAGGACTGTTGAACCTAGCAAGCGCCGATTTTCTGCAGACATCTCTTCGATCAACAATTCGTCGCGCAGACTCCCATTCGCAAAATGCCCGCGAGACGTCCGCAAACGTTCGCCGAATGATTACTTCGCGCATTCCACTTGAAAGTATTACCCAAGCGGCTTCCCGAAGGAACTCACTTTCAGTTAAGCGGCAGAAAGATAAGTTCTCCTGCCAGTCGATTTCATGGGCATATCCGCAGTCAATTATCTTTTCCTTAGCGGTCATGTAGCCACAGA
The DNA here is from genome assembly GCA_030854715.1 of Acidobacteriota bacterium. GTDB lineage: Bacteria > Acidobacteriota > Blastocatellia > Pyrinomonadales > Pyrinomonadaceae > PSRF01. Next base: position 10,711 of record JALYSR010000319.1, on the reverse strand, counting down.
CAAGGGTCCACAACAGAGTTTCAGGTCTTAGGTCGTTCAATTTAGAGGCTCCTGACTAAACTGGCGTCACTAACTAGCAAGCCGCGAACCACTCTGCAATTACCCAACCTATGTTGGACCGGCTTCGAAGAGGTCCCGCCCATGCCTAATACGTTGGTGGTTAGACAGGGTATTAACTCGCTCCCAATATGTCCTTCCAGGCTTGAACAGTTCTAGCATTGTCGGCGCTTTGCATGCGCCTGCTGATCAAATTCAATGCGTCGGAAACAGCCCGTCGGTTGAGACTCCGCTCAGATCCGAGATAAGAATCCACATGCTCAGATTGGCCGGTCACATCTGGTAGGGGCTTCAATACGGCTTTTGGAGCTTCGCTAAAGAAGTGTGTGAGCAACGCTTTTGGTGTTTTAGGCCCTTCATAGCTCTGGAACAGTTGCACGGCCAAGACCTCGACATGATATCCACTTAACTGACGATTCTTCGGAAAATCCGCGATTATAGCCTTGGCGAGTTTGATGGTAGGCACAACCTTATTGCCATTGTCTTGATTTACTTTGGTGAGCAAGTCGGTAAACTTCCGAGGCCGAATGAAAGACCACGATTTTCCAGAGACATCTGCGATACGATAGCCCGTCTTGTATTTAATTGCTGGTAGGAGCTGAATCTCGGCGTCGGGAAACTTAACTGTGACAGCCAGGGTGCCTTCTTTTATAGATGTCTTTGGATAACGTTCTTTAAGCTTTTGGAAAAAGTAATCCTTTACCTGTTCCGGTGTCATAGTCTTGAGCTCTGACTCACCGAGAAGCACCAGAGCGTCAATATCGCTTAGTCCATCCACGTACGTCCGCTTGGCTACGGATCCTCCAAAGAGTAACGAGACTGTCTCGTCAATATCCTCGCTCAGAGCGAGTTCGATCTCATTGAGATGGTTCTGAACCGCATTGTAATCGCGGTCGTTGTAGACTGCCTGAAGTTGTCCGATGTACGCATTGATTTCCGTTTCAAACCCGACATCTTTTGTTGCGACTTCCGAAGCGCGGAGCTTTTTGAGAAGCTCTTGGCGATCAAAATCCGAAAAAGCACCGCCGCTGCCTGACCCGCCCATTAATCAAGTCCTCCTAGCTGCGTCAAGAAAGTTTCATACGACTTTTCCAAGACGTCACGGTAAAACTCGAACTTTTTGAAAGACCGCTTTCCCAAAAAGTCCAACATTTGATACTTCAATCGTTGGAGGTAATAGATATTCTCCCTTAATGAACGAGCGTTAACAAGACTGTCTCTTTCGTGAATACCATAATTGATCACGCCATGATTATGATAATAAACAGCTTGACCTCCACTATAGCTATATCTCAGCCAGGTCAATCCGTCGAAGATTTCAGCTCCGGCAAGAAAGTATAGGCTGGACGACAGTGGATCAAGACTCCCAAAGACATGAATAGGTGTCATTACGCCGGCATTATCCAAAGCTCGTCTTAGTTTTCCCACACTCAGCATTCTGTTTAGGACAGAATCGCCCAAATCTTTTTCCGTGAATCCAACAATATCGAAGTTCGCGATCTCCTTCACGTGCGGCAGTAGCGAAGGGATATCAATGTACTGCCCTTTCTTTCCGCTTCGATCCGGCTTCAGAATTACATCATGTAATTGCTCGGGAGAACTGACAAATAACTTGCGAGCAGCATCGAACTGCTTAGGGAAAGAAAGGCCAGTATGGTCGAAGCTGACAAATACAGCCGGTGAACGCTTAGGCCAAGCCTTCAGAACACTCCTCAAGTCATCCTCTGTCCACTTAACACCCTTTTGCCGGGGATGCTTATAAACGGCTGGAAAATCATGAGTATCGGAGAATTCATAGCCGCCGCTATCAATGAAAACGACCGGGGCGATCTTCGCGATTCTGCTTGAAGGCTCAATATGCTTGTGGTGAAGGTCATAAGCGCTGACAAGCATCGATTCCGTCAGGACCTCTGCGCTTACGTCCATGAAATCCGTAACCTCAGAAATTTCCCTCGCCTTAGTTTTCTTGAAGAGGAAGCCTTTGCTTGAAAATGACGGGACAAGTAGAGGTGTTTCAAGAACGACACCAAGAGGATGTGTAATGCTACTCTTTCTAGCAAGTTTCAAATGAGGAGTCCTCTGTCAATGCAAGACAAACATTGGCCACACACTGGATCATGGCCAGCCTCGCAACTGTACGTGAGTTCAAAGGGCACTTTCATCGTTCGACAATATTCCCAAATTTCTTTTTTTGTCCAATGCAGAAACGGAGCACATACGGAGATCCGGCCCTCGGTATACACGTCAAACGAAGATTGCATTTGTCGAAGAAAATAATCCGAGCAATCGCTGTACGCTGTGCCAGAGTGTATCCCAATCGCTACAATGCCTTTCTTGAAGGTTGTCGCCATCAGCGCCGTGTGAAGCAAAAAAGCATTCCGGCCGGGAATGAATCCCGCGCCCCACTGCCGGAAGCCAGATACCGCAATCTGCTTCAAATGGACTCCATAAAAATCTGAGACCTCCGATGCTGCTCGGGATTCTTGGTTAGCAGCGGAGTGTCCATAATTGATATACAAACAGGAGGCGCGAGTATTCTGACTCTTAAGGAAAGCAAGACAGGCGGCTGAATCCACGCCGCCGCTCAGAAGAACTATTGCCTCACTGTCGAATTCCTGAACCTCCAGCGGGTCGGTATGCTCTATATTCGCGGCTTCACTCGTTTCCATATGAGATCCTTACGACGTTATGCGCTAAGAGGCGGAACCCGCGAATTATAACAGTAGCCTGAGAGATTCGGTGCTCTTGTATTTTTCACAAAGGAACTCGACAATCGGCTTAAGTAGCATAGAGATAATGCGAACATGGCTTCTGGGACTGAATGGACCATGAATGACAAATTAAAGACAAATCAAAGTCTTCGCCTGCTAGAGCGCAAGGACAAGCTCAGGATAACAGGCGACTCTAGTCAGCTAGTTCTTAGCAAGTGCAGTATTAGCGAAGATGTTCGGGGCTCAGACGGCAAGAGATTGCCCATAGTCGTCGCCAATGAGAATTTTTTGCACTACACGTTCGAAGATTTCGGAGCGAGACAAGTCCATTTTAATAACTGCGATTTCTCTTACAGTGTTTTCAATCGGGCTTACTTCTATCGCGCAGAATTCGACAATTGCCAATTCGTAGGCGCGCGGTTCACAGACTGTAACTTCAGAAGCGCGAGATTCTCTCAGTGCGATTTCAAGTACTCATCATTTCGTGGCACAACGATTCCTCCCAAGGAAGTCATGTGCAATGTTCCTAGCGAACCCAATGTCAGAAGAGAATTGATGCAAGCTTTGCGCGCCAATGCTATCAGCCTGGCCAATGATGAAGATACGAAGTTTTTCATTCGACAAGAGATGAAAGCCGCAGAACTGCACAATCAAAAGGCTCGTGAAGCAAAGGAATTCTACTATGCGCCGAAGTACGGCTGGCCTGCAAATCGTTGGAGTTGGATACGCGTACGGATCGAATATATTTGGCTCGGGATACAACGGTTTGGTTGGGGCTACGGAGAATATCCGTGGAGGCTTCTACGAAGTATTGCCTTGCTTCTGCTCGCATTAGCGATCCTGCTTGCATTCAAAACAGCCCAGCCTGCAACAGGATTCGTGGAGACACTTATTCTTAGCATGAAGCAAGTTATTTCCGTCTTTCTTGCGATTCCTTTATCCCCACAGCATAGTCAGAGATTCGAAAGCTTCGTCGCTTGGCTTCTGCTCAGTCTTACAGCTGTAACGCGGTACGTTGCTCTGGGTTTATTTGTTACCATGTTATTTCGTCGACTATCAAAAAGATGATTGCTCCACGCAAATTAAAACCTAGACCTCCGGTCGTAAGTTTGCGCTTATTCGGATCCATGGCGCGAACTGATGCGGACGCGAATAGCGATCTGGATATTTTAGCTGTGCTCAACTCGTCGTTAGACGGTTCGAACTTAGGGTCCCTAAAGCGTGAAGTTGAGGCACTATTTAATCGCAGCGCTTCATTCTCGTTGTACAGCAGAAATCGTCTAACCGAAATGTTTCGTCAGGGACATTTGTTTGCATGGCATCTTTACTTGGAGTCTTTGCCAATAACAACAGAAGAGTTCAGCGACTGGGTTGAGGGGCTTGGTAGGCCTGCCTATTACAGCGCAGCACGGAAGGATATTGTGTCACTGGTTGAAATCCTCAAATCCATCGGTCCTTCGGTCAAAGTCTGTCCTCGGAATGCCATTTATGAAGGTGGAGTCATGTATGTCTGCCTTCGCAACATCGCCCTATCAGCGTCATGGCACTCCCCGCGAGGATTGGATTTTTCCAGACAATCTCCCTTTGTTCTAGAAGAGGCCACCGGGCTACGTTTCCCAATCTCGCGGGATGATTATGCGGTGCTTACGGCGTGTCGGATGTCTGGACAACGCGGAATAGTATGTCAAGACATTGAACCTAAGAGGCTGCTTTCACTTTGGGGAAAAGCGTTAGAGTGGTCTAACGATATTATGAATTTCGTAGGAGAGGCAAACGATGAGCGCAGATTCAAGACGCCACCGATTCCACCAGCGCATAGAACTCGAACGAGAAATATTAACTCAAGTAAACTCGTCACTCACTATGGTTAACCCGTTATCTGGCCTGACCGAGCAGACCGTTCTCCGCTGGCGTGATTCTTTAGAACCGTCTCTCTCCAGATCGGAGGCGGAAGAAGTGTCTGGTCTCATCATTGAACTGGCTAGACGATCTTCTTTGAATGCAGATTGCAGTCGTGATGTCTTCGCGGGAGAGGAATTAGTTCCATCCGATTCTATCGGGGAATTACTTGCGCGCTTAAAGGATGAAATCGATGTCGTGGCGCAGGCAAGGATGGTGTCGGCTATCAAAGAAACAACCCCTCAAACGGTGCCTTAAATTTGAATGAAGCGGAACGGCATTGTTGGTGACTACACAAGAATTTTTTTTTGAGGTGTTCACGACCTCCAAAATGTCGTGCAAAAAAAGGCCACAAGTGTTTGAGCGCAAGAGGCTTCTGCCAGTTCCTGGTTTTCTCAGGATTATTTTATAGGAATCCCGATTCTAGAGTTGTTGATTGCCAAGGACTTACGGGTAAATTGAAATTGGTTTTTGCGCTCTATCTTGTCTGCCCACCTGATTGACAATCTTGATTTCGTTTTCGCCAACGGTTCACGCGTGATGAGTCTCGTTCGGTTCGCTGTTTGCAAGCGTAACTGCTTCAGCGCGGATTCGGGATCGACGGGCCACCGCCAGATGATGCGGCTACTGTCCACGGTGCCACTCCTTGTCGATTATTCAACGCGACCCAGCGCACCGCTGCACTGCCTCGCACGACAGAATTCCAAAACAGCCGGCGTACGATAATCGTCATTATGTAAGAGCTGCGCTCGCGCATGACACCGCCTTCTGATGGCGGGCGCGCTGCCTGATTACATAATGCCCGATTATCGGATGACCGTCCTTGTTGATAGCGCTTGCCGGACTGTAAGGCGATGCTGTCAATGAAACGTCGGTAGTTGTGCATATCTACCGACGCTTTATAGAATGGAGAGGGTCGTCTTCAAGATTCGATTTCTCAAGCAATCGCGAACAATCGCGCAAACTCAGCCGGCCTCAGGATTTGAGTTGAGATCAATGGTTGCTCGTCGAGTAAGTCTTTGTCGCCTGTGATTAGATAGTCGGCGTCGCTGGCTAGAGCTGCCGCAATGAAAAGCTCGTCTTTCGGATCACGTGGAAAAGGCGGAGGAGTGGTGGGCTGTACACGAATCGTGACTTCTTCTAGGAAAGCTCGCCAACTCTGTTGGATTGCAGTGGGAACCTTAAATTTCGGACGCGCGAGGACCTCGCGATATTCAGTTTCAATTTCCGTGGTAACGATCCAGAACCAGTCGTCGCGGGATACTATCTCGTCGATCACCCGCTGGGGCAGCCGGTCTCGAATCACAGCCGAGATGACGACATTCGTATCCACCAGAACGTTCATCGTCCGGCCCGGTAATCATCAATCTCTTTCTGGATGTCTTCGTCGGTAATCTCTTTCGAATTAGGCAGGCTCTGAATCTCCTCAGCCAAACGCTGCCACGCCTTCACACGTTCAGCGGCAGGTGGCCGCTTGGGAACGATGATTACGTCCACCTCTTGGTTTTCCAATTCTGGCGGTGCCTGGACCTTTAGCCAGCCATCTGACTCAACCTTGGTTTTTTTGATAACTGTATTCATCGCTTCCCTCGCTAATTGCTAGCATAGCATGTTTGTAATTTAACCGCTGAACTGCGCTCTTACGGTCACCCGGTGGTTGATGGACCTAAATTGCGAGTTCGTAATGGGAAGCAGAGCCTCTCCGAGATTACTCTTTCGTCGTAACTCTTAGATACGAAGAGACGCAATATTCGGGAGAGATCGGGGCGTCATCTATTTCTTGCTTGCCATACGGGAAAGGCGTAAGCTTCTTCCCTCGGGCCAATCTCGCAGGCTGAAGAAGACTCTGATCCAGTTCAGTAAGCGTGATTCATTTGATGCGGCCCCGGGCTAACAAGCTTGGCCGCAATCCAGATGATCATCAAGGCGCTCAGATACGCTTTAACTCGAAGCATTTGACCACAAATCGGCAAGACTGAATTGCTACGGTACCTTCCCCCCCTCGCCATGGAGAGTTCTTAGGGATGCCATCAACTCTTACCGCATTGCTTGTCTTATGCGTTACAGGTTTGGGCTTTGGCTACTATGTGGTTATCGCTCAAAAGCGAAAGTCGTCGCGCGTGGAGGAATTCTTTGTAGCCGGACGAAACATCGGCTACGCCCTGTTTACCCAAACAACCTGGGGTAGCAGTTTTGCTTTCGGCAACAGTATTTTCTACGCGGTATGGCTCGGCTACTCAATCGGATTAAGTGCACTCTGGATTCAGGGATTGTGGGCGATCGGGATGATCTGTTACGCGCTGCTGCTCCCACGATTGATCGTCTTTACTGAACATCACACACTGCATGGGTTTTTGGGTTCGATATACGGACGTTGGTGTCGGATTGTCGCGTCTTTAGTTTCAGTCATCGGTCTTCTTATCCTTCTGGGCTTTGAAGAGTCATTTGTGGCTCAGTATTTCGCGCAGGTAACCAATCTGCAAAACGTAGAATGGCTCGTCGTTCTTGCATTCGCGACGTTCGTCGCGACTTTTTGCAGTATTGGCGGATTCAAAGCAAACACTGTCACGGATCGCCTGTCTAACCTTATAGCCTGCGTGGCACTCCTAGGGATGGTCGTCCTAATGATCAGTAAGAACGGGACCCAACTCGCGACGGGTTTCTCAGCCGCAGCTCTATGGAACTCCGCAACGGACTTCTCCTCTCAAAGCGCGATATATCTAACCGGTCTCGGCTTCTTTGCATTGTTTAATATCGTGGACATGACCAATTGGCAGAGCGTTTCAGCCAACAGCCTCAACGTAGATCCCGGTGATGCTGGTCGTGAACAAAGAAGACAAATGAGATGGGCGATGCTCAAAGCTACGGGCTACTTCTTGCTTGCTCCAGTCCTAGTCGGAACGCTTTTAGGCTACATGTTAAGAATTCTCAAACAAGGAACTGACGACCAGGCCCTTTTCATGTCGCAGTTAGTACATGGTCTTCTGCCCACAAATCCGGTGTTTGCCGCCGCAATTCTCGCAATAGTGACCTTTGCATTCATGGCATCCAGTCTCGCCGGGACGGATTCTTGGCTATTGGCATCTACTCAAACTCTCTCATGGGACCTAATTGATTTTAAGAAGTTCGAAGCGGCAGGGTTTAGAGCGAGTAAACTTAGCGATTCCTCTCACGAGGAAATTACAAGGCATGGCCGTCTGATTCTTATGATTGTTGGAATCGGCGGCGCCTGCATCATTTACTACATCTCAAAGTATGTATGGAAGGAAGTCTTTGCGTTACAGTTTGTTATATTTGGCGGTGGGTTAGCGATGCTTCCCTCCCTTCTATTTGGGATTTTCAAAGGCAACCCTTCCAAATCTCGCATCATTTCTGCGTCTGCCGTGGTATCGATAGCCGCTGGGTACGGATCAGCCCTCTGTCTTTTCATTTATTCCCTCGTCAAGCAGAATCCAGATTTGGTCTCACCTTTGCCAATGGTCGCATTGGGCATCGCTAGCGTCATCTTCTTAGGCGGTCTGGTTTTCGACAAGAGCCTCTCAAAGTGAGGGCAATATGAGTAAGCGTCAACTAATGCACCTTGCGTTGCTGTTTGTCCCGCCCTGTGCGATATATGTGGTCACATATCTCGTCTTTCGTGATCTTTATCTTTCAATTATTGCTGCCTACGTAGTTCTCCTGATGTCTCTTCAATTTGTAGACATCGGAGAGTTCATGTTGTTTGGTGTCTTGCAGGAGCTGTGGAAAGAGCAGTCTGAAACCTCAAAGCAGTTCGTATTTGATGGGGTTGAGTTTCAGCCTCCATCGTTTGTCAAGGTAGCACCGAAGGTGATCTTAGGCGACGCTAACCTCTCTAATGTTGCGAAGCTAAAGTATTTAGTGGGGGAGACTGGAATGTTGATACCTGGAATGCGAGATGAGTTCAAAAAGCTTATCTTTCTAAATCTGTTTCTCCTAATTGCGTTATTGATCATCGCCCCTCCGAGAACCGTCGGGTCACAGCAAATTAGTGAAAGTTCGGACCAGGGAAGACAGGAGGCAACGAGAGCGGCGGGATCAAACCTCGCGGACGGAAACCCAGCAAATGACACGCCGCATCTTAGCGGGCAGAACGAAGAGTTGATTCGTGTTCAAGGCAAACTCGCGATTAGCTATTTTGCCGTCGTTCTGCAACTCGTCTGGGTTGGTCGTGTAGCCTTTCACTATCGGCAGAAGAATGCGGATCTTTATTTCCAGACGACCTCAACGTAACCCGATCCATACGTAACGTTTCCCGTTGCCAAACCGTTGCCAAAATTCGTCAAAATGCGTATTTGAAGGTCGTAATTCGTAGCAGTTGAAATCTTGTTCGCGGCTGCGTTTTTGTTCGAGTTTTGGCAAATTTGTCGAGTTTTCAAGGCTCAAAAAGTGATCGGTGAAAACTCGAATTTTGCCGTTCGCAATGCGGAGGCCAGGAGTTCGACCCTCCTCTGCTCCACCAGAACTTACCTATTTTCAATCGTTTACGAGACACGTCCAACAGGCTGGAATTTCCATGTGACCAATATGTGACCAACTTTTTCCGGCACAGCTTGAAATAGCCCTTCAGTTCTGCTGCGCGGAGGGTCAAGCAGCCCCTAGTTAAATATGTGCGTACTCATCGTTTATCGACGACATGAGTCCACGGACAAGTGCTCTCGAAACTAAGATGAGAAGATCAGGCGTCGACCTGGCAACGCGGAGGTCGGGTGTTCGAATCATCGCCAAGAGATCGTAATGAATGGAAAAGTTTCTACGTGCCAACCATGCTTGAAGTTGAGCCGGAAGTAGCTTCCAAGATTCAGGCGCGAGCGCGAGCACGCGGCGTTTCAATAAGTGTTGTATTTGGGCGAGCTAATCGATAAGAAAGGAACTGAGTCCGAAAGAAGCCAGGGGCTTAGTTCGGCGAGAGCGAGTTAGATTGTTGCGAGAGTGGGTTGCGGGCCATACCGTCCGCTCGGCGGGCCTTCCTGAAAGTGCAATAAGGCGCGAAAACATCTACGGACAGCGCGGTTAGCGCTCTTTTAGGAAGTAAGAAATGTCGAGGCGCTGGCGATAGCCGCGATCGCGAGAACCGCAACTATGGCAATCGGCCCCTTGAAGAGCGCCCTTCCCGCGGGACGCTTTGCATTCTTTCGGTCAGAAGCTCGCTGCGCTCGCCGGGGCTATTGACCACGTGCTTATGTACTCTTTCTTCATTGGAATCCAAACGTGGCGTTAGATCATCGAGCCTTCCAGTTAGCTTGACTTGCAATCGACCATATTTACTTACGGCGCATTACACGAAACGTCTGCGGCGAAAAATGGCGTGATAGACGATCAAGAACACTACGGCGCCGACCACTGCCACGAGTAGACTGTAGAGATTGAGTCCAGTCACGCCCGACGCTCCAAACAGACTAAACAGGTAACCGCCGATGAATGCGCCGACGACACCTAACAAAACGTCGCGGATCAGCCCTTCACCGGTATGGTTGACCAGTTTGCTGCCGATGAAACCAGCGACCAGTCCGAGCACAATCCAAGCTACAAAAGACATGGCAGAACCTTGCTGCCGGTTGGACATAAGCGCCGCCAAACTCATTAGATTGATTTTGACATTCGATTTTTTCCTTACTTTCTTACGCTCTTTAGTCGTCTCGGAAAACATCAGAAGGCACTAGATCCTCAGTGCGCGTCAAAATCAGGTTTCAGGCCTGCGCGCGTGGCTATGGCAGCGCGTCCTTGAACAGACCTGTCGAAGGAGGGGAGCAATTCGCCGCGACGGTGCTGTTTAAATTCACTGACCCACGACCGCACGGCCCCCGACCATTTGTTCGGCCCCGTGGCACTTCCGAGGCCGGTTTGAGTCTCCGGACCTCGGCATTGCTCTTTCTTGATTAGTCTAATTGAACGTTTCGTGGACACGTCTTCTGTTCGTCATGATCATCGCCTTACGAAACGATCATTGCGAAACCCAGGCGGGCGCTATCTGCGTGGTGCGCTCGCTCGAATCGTGACTTCTGTCCCTCGGGGAAGTTCAAGAT
>JALYSR010000311.1 GCA_030854715.1 Acidobacteriota bacterium | reverse complement strand
CCCATATACAACCCTGCGCGGCGAATATGTCAGGGTTCTCAGCCGCAAAGCGATAAAGACTCGGACTTCCCAGTCCGTCTTCGCCGTCTATGAAGAACCTTAGCGTCACCGGCAGTTTGCCAAACGTTTTTTGATAAGCTTCGACCGCCGCCAAACGCGCCACCAAGTCGCCTTTGCTGTTGGCAGCACCGCGCGCATAAAGCTTGCCGTCGATAATCGTGGCCGCAAAAGGTCCCACCGACCATTCACTCAAATGCCCTACGGGTTGCACGTCGTAGTGGCCATAGACCACATAGCTCTCCGTACCCGCGCCGCTTTCCCCGTATATAATCGGATAACCGGTGCCAACGCGAAACGAACGCGTTCCGATTCCCACCCGCTGCATCATCTGTTCGACGGTTTCGGCGATAGCGCGCATACCCGTCCCACGCGCGGCGACAGAAGGCATGCGACAAAGCGCTTGCAGCCGCTCCGCAAAATTGCGCGCATGCCTGTCAACATACCGATCATAACGAGCGAAAGTCATATTTGGAGCGATCGCTGGTGACACTGATTAACTGCCTCAGATGAACACGGATTTACGCGAATGAATTTAGAAGTTTTTCTTCGTACAGCAGGTAGCGCGGCTGTTCTGCCGGCCGCTCAAAGCCGGCGCAAATCAGTCCCGCCGCAAATGCGCTCTGAAACTCGCCGCGCACGCGCAAAAGTTCCTGCTTTGCGCGAACAGGATCGTTTCTAAATAACGAATTCCAGTCAGCCGGAATGGAAATGGTCGCAGCGGGTCCTGCCTTGATTGCCGCTGCGGCGCCACTGGCCAAGTCGGTGACGCGACGCGATGCCAGCGACCAATTGGCAAACAAACGATCGCTATCGATCCCCGGCGCTGTTTGCGGCGTTGTCGCGCTATCGGGAGCCGGCGTTGTGGCATAGTCTGTTCCGTAGAAGTTCGCCGCGTAACTGCTGACTGTGACGCCCAGGCGGTTCAGGTTGAAGTGGGCATTGCGGGCCTGCATCGGATCCCAGGTCCACCTGATAAAGTTTCTGCCCTCGGCGATCGCGCGGTCGCGCTGGCTCCACTTTAGCCTCGCCCCCACGCCTTTGTTTTGATATTCCCGAGCCACAGCCATCATGTGGGAGTAGCCAAAAATCTCATCGCCTCGGACCGCCGCCAGGTGATGGACAAATCCGATCAGTCGCTCGTCTTCCCCTTGATGATCAAACGCTCCGAGGGTCCAGCCACCGGCCTGCCGGGAAACTATCAAGTGGCGTCGCGGCGAAATCTCAAGCTCGGGGAGACCAAAGACTTCCCGTTGCAACCGAACACAACTATCAAGCTCGCTAATTTCAACGCATTCGCGGATTGCGATATCGTCCATTGTGGGGGGTGCCATCAATGCCCGGCAAACTTACGCCTTTGGCTGTCCGGCCGGAAGTTCGATCAACGTCCGCAAACCACCCGAGGCGCGGTTCTCAAGTGTTACGCCGCCTTTCAAAACTTCGAGCAGACGTCTTCCTATGATTATGCCCAGTTCGTTGAGGTCGGTTTTTCCGGCGCGTGGTTTATCTTCCGGATCGAAAACACGCAACATATCCTTTACCTGCGCTCCTTCGTCATCTATTTGCACGCGCAACGAACGGTCATCGAGCCATTCTGCATAGGTGCTGACACATTGTCCTTCCCTGCTGCGACTTACGGACCAGGCCAGAAAAGTGTAGAGAACCTGACGCAAGCGTCCCTGATCGGAAACAATTGTGATTAGGTCGGGAGCCAAATCGTATTCGAGCCTTACATCGTGTTTTTGGGCAAAGCGATCCACCGCCGCACACGCCTCACGCAAAGTCTCGCGCAGGGAAAACTCCTGGAGAAACAGCTCGGCAGGGCCAACCTCAAGCCGCGATAAATCGACCAGTTGATTGAGACTGGTTAGCAGCTGCACCCCTGAATTCTGGATCTTCTGACAGAAACGCTGCTGTGGTTCAGTCAACTTTTCCTGGTCAAGCAGGATTTCAGTAAAACCCATTATCGACGTCAAGGGAGTGCGCAACTCATGCGACATGCGGGCCAGGAAGAGCGAACGATATTGCGAAATGTGCCGCAGTTCGCGATTCGCCTCTTCAAGCTCGACTGTGCGTTGCTTCAACTGCTCGATCAAATGAGCAACACGCTCGTCATCAACCTGCCCTGCGCCGGCTTTCTTATTCCTCGTCAACCTCTCACTCACTCTTTTTTCTGCCATGAATGGATGGCTTGTTAGCTGTCGAAGCTAACTAAGTCCCGCTGCATATGATTCAATTGTTTGGGTAAGTTCAATATAAGACTGCGTCGGATGAGTGTCAAAGGCTTGCTTCTTTTTTGACTAATTCGTGCGTTATCATGCTATCGCTGACGATGTCGGCGTTTCGTGACTATCTGGAGCAACTCGACCGCGATCGCATGAAGGGACAACTTACCGACCAACCGCTTGCGGAACTTATTCGCGAGATATCATCCAAGCGTTTCTCAGGAACGCTTCGGCTCGACTTCGAACGGGCTAAAACGGCGGTTTATTTTGAGCGTGGTCAACTCACCTACGCGGCTTCGAATCTTCGTTCGCTTCGCTTACGCGAATACCTGAGCAAGCGAAACCTGATTTCAGAAACAGACCTTGCGGGCCTGGAGACTGGCCTTTCCGATCTCGCGTTGGCTGCGGCCTTGCGCACGAATGGTAAGGTAAATCAGGAGCATATTGATGCGCTGCTTCTTGCTCTCGTCATCGACGTATTGAGGGTCGCTTTGCTATGGACCGAGGGAACCTGGGACTTTGACGAGCGAGCTCGTCTGGCGGAAGCAGTAGGGGTCAGGGTGGACACGATTAAGCTGCTCAGAGAAGCCGCGCAACGACTGCCAGGGGCGTTTGTGACTCTTCGCTTCCGAAATCCAAACGAAGTTTTTTCGCGCGCCGACGTCGCTCAAAAAACAGGTAATCTCCTGCCGGGCGAAGTCTTGGTACTCTCCAATCTTGATGCACCGGCGAAACTTGAGCAATTGACTGCGGCCGGTGGAATGCCAGTCCTGGAAGTCCAGCGGATCCTCTATGGCCTGACCCTGAGCGGTTTGGTGGAACGTGAATATTGGAAGAATGCTTTTCGCACCGAAGCCCCGAAACCTGGGATGGAGCAAATGCCGGCGACACTCACGGAGAAAACAGTTGCTGAGCCGGTGCCAACCGACGATCGTTGGGCGGTGAACGAAGACGATGCCGATCTGGAGAAGTTTTTTGCGCGGCTCAGCGAGGCGAATAATTACTATGAAGTTATCGATTTGCCACCAACTGCTAAGGCCGGTGAGATCAAGGATGCTTACTACGCGCTGGCTCGACGCTATCACCCGGATCGATTCCATATGCAGTCTGCGACTTCCTTGCACGCGAAGATAAGTTCTGCCTTTGCCCGCATTACACAGGCCTATGAAACACTGACCGATCCACACGCGCGCGCCAGTTACGATTCGAACCTGAAGAGATCCAAGCAATATGCCGAATCCCTTCGCAAGCCAACCGCGAAAGATCCAGTCCTCGCCGGAGCCGAAGCACTCAACTTGAATCTTGACACTTCCGAAACAACGGTTGGCGATGCTGAATATAATTTCCGCGAAGGCGTCGGAGCTTTGCAACAAGGTCGGATTAGTGCTGCAGTGACGCATCTTGCGTCCGCGTCGCACCAGGATCCAACGCAGGCGCGATATCGCGCCTACTACGGCCGGGCGCTCGGCGCCAGCGAGGCGACCCGTCGAGTTGCCGAGACCGAAATACAGGCCGCTGTAAAGCTGGAGCCGGGGAATGCGGTCTACCGGACAATGTTGGCTGAGCTATATTTTGACTTAAAGTTTCACCGGCGCGCGCAAACGGAACTGGACCGGGCTCTGGCGATCGATCCGAATAACCCCAGTGCGCGTTCCCTGTTGCGTAAACTTGAAAAGTCTCGCAAGGTTGGATGAGCCGGCATAGACTTTAATGCGTGATTTTAACGGGATTTTAATTAGTTAGTGTCTGCACCACTTTAATTCAAACAGAACACATGTCTGCAATTTTCGTCGATAGTGAAAAGGATCGCAGCGCCAGGGAGGCCTATCTACAACTGGCCGGGGCCGCTGACCGATTTGAACAGTACGCCAACCCGCATGCGGAACGCATCGCTGGGATTGCCGATAGTATCGCGCGGGCGTTTCACCTGGCGCCTCATGACCGTCAATCTCTTCGCATCGCGGCACTCATGCACGATCTCGGCGAAGTGGCTATGGAGCGGGAGTACATTCAACGAGCGGGTTCGCTCACTGAAGAAGAACGGATTGACCTGGAACGACATCCGGTGATTGGCGAGCAGGAAGCCGCGCGCGCTAGTGCCGATCGCGCTGTGCAGTTACTGGTGCGCTGGCATCATGAATGGTGGAACGGCTGGGGCTATCCGGACGCGCTGAGACAGAACGAGATTCCACTCGCGGCCAGGATTCTTCGGGTTGCGGACTCTTATGCCGCACTAACTGACGCGCGACCTTTTCGCCCGGCAATGAGCGAAGAAGAAGCACGGGGACTGATCATCGATCGCGCGGCGATAGAATTCGATCCGGCGGTGGTAACGGCGTTTCTTTCGCTCCGGGACCTTCCGGAGTTGCGGTCCTTTGCAAAGAGTGAGGAGGCAGTCACAGCCACTCCCGCCGACGATGGCTTTCATCTCTTTTCTTCGTTCATGAGCTAAGTAGGACAGACATTCTTGTCTGTCTTGAGGTCAAACTAAGAACGGACAGACAGGAATGTCCGTCCCACTCGAATATGGCTTACGCAACTTATCCAAACGGTTGGCTAAACTTTGAACTCAGCGTCTTGCGACGACTCAAGTTTTCCTCCATTGCCTTCCCCTTCACCGGCGAGCCCAATCTGGGTGCGCAGTTGAAGCGTTGGAGAGTGCGCGTGGCAGCAAACGATCCCATGCTCTGGTCTTTCACTAAAGCTGTAGCTCTGGTTGAGAATGATTTGGAGCGACTGAGCGAAGATGAGATCGAGTCGGTAATCGACGATGCCTACGTCCCCCGCGAACGCCTGGATAACCCTACGCTATTGAATTGGTTCAATGAGACTGACGCCTGGTGGTTTGACACCGTTCGCTTCAATGCTGAGCGACTCGAGGCGCCGTATAAACGCGCCGTTGCTTTGACGCTTGGCATGATGGTCGGCGACTTCGTGCTTTCATTCGCCGAAGACAGCCGGCATCTGCGCGAACCTCTTTCCTTGTCGCGCGTGTTCCGGCAACTGGCGGAGACGATTCCTTACCCTCATGACAATTCGCTGAGAAGCAAAGCGTCCAACCAGGACGTGCGCGCTTTTGTTGCTGAACGTCGTCACACTGAGCTGCTGTTTCTGCGTCTGCCTCCACCCGTTCAACCACAGCCGTCGCAACAAACCATTCCCGGCTGGCGCGAAGAGTGGCTGCAGGGCGGCAATGAGTTTTGGACCGCACTTGAAATACGCCGGGCTGGCCGGCTCGGCTCGCGCGTTCAAAGCAAACAGCAATACCTTGGCTTTATTGAGGACTTGCTGCACACCGCCTCGCACATTCCCGGCTGGGCCATTGCTCACACTGAGAACGGTTTCATTTCCAATGATGACCTGGTGGAGACAGTGGGCCGCGTGCGAAGAGTTGATGCGATCTATTCAAAAGACTTTTCAGATCTACTGGGCGTGAGCGCTTCGATTATTACTGCGGCTGGGTAGCGGCAACAAAACGATAACCAACGCCCCTTACGGTCAAGACGTGCGTCGGTTTTGAGGGATCGTCTTCGATATATTTTCGCAGGCGAACAATGAAGTTATCGATGGCGCGCGTGTCGGTATCCTCCGCCAGATCCCAGACATCTTCCAAGATTGACTTACGCGAAACGACTTTGCCTTCGTGGCTGACCAGGTAGCGCAACAACTGCGCTTCCATCAAAGTTAACCTGATGATTTGCCCGCGCGTACGGAGTTCCAGGTTCTCAAAATCAAAGAGCCGGCCGCCAAAGCGATACTCTTTCAGCTCGTCACCCGGCTGCTCCGGCGTTCCAGCCGCGCTGTTCGATTGGTCCTCAGTCTGATCTCGATGAAACCATTCGCGCCGGCGAAGCAAAGCATGCAGTCGAGCCAGCAACACCGAAAGCTCAAATGGCTTCGGTAGATAATCGTCGGCGCCGGATTCGAAACCACGCAACACATCTTCGGGACGGCCGCGAGCGGTAAGCATCAGGACCGGTACGTATTGGCCGGCCGCGCGAAGTTCGGAAGCCACCGTGAATCCATCTTTGCCCGGCAGCATTACATCCAGAACCAGCGCGTCGTAGCGTTGCTGCTCCTCAAGCAACAGTGCCAAAGCAGCTTCGCCATCGTGCACGGTGTTGACAGTGTAGCCTTCCGCTTCCAGATTGAAACGCAAGCCATCGGCAAGGTGTTTTTCGTCTTCGACTACCAGTACAGCACTCATTGGTCAAGCCTTTTTGTCATCGCTCTACACCCGCGGGAGTTGAATAGTGAAAGTGCTTCCCTGTCCCGGACCTTTGCTTTCCGCAAACACTCGTCCGCCATGTTTTGCGATTACCGAACGCACAATGAAGAGACCGAGGCCTGTGCCTTTGACCCGGCCCATGACGCGGCCCGGCACGCGATAGAAACGTTTGAAGATGCGTTTCAATTGTGCCGCCGGAATGCCCATACCACGATCCTGAATTCGCACCGCTACTTTTTTGTTGTCAAGCGTTTCAACTTCGACCGAGACCTGAACATTCTTGACCGAGTATTTGACGGCATTGTCGAGCAGGTTTGAAATGGCTGCGCGAAGCTCGTCGGCGTCAGCCTTCACTTGCGGCCTTTCCCCATTAATCAACTCGGCAAAACCTACGGCGTCAGGGCTGAGGTTGTGATGCACGCGCGTAAGATCAACGCATTCACGCACCAGTTCGCCAACATCGATCTTTCTGAGATTGATCTTTCTGCGTCGCTGACCCGATCGCCCTGCGCGCAACACCTGTTCGACCGTTTGCAGGAGTGTGTCGCTATCGGCAAGCATCACATCGTAAAACTCCTGTCGCTTCATTTCGTCAATATCGCGCTTCTTCAGGGTCTCCAGATAAAGCCGGATGGAGGCGATGGGTGTCTTCAACTCGTGGGTCACCGCGTTTATGAAAGCATCGTGTTGCTCGTTGCGGCGTATCTCGCGGATCAGGAAGGTAGTGTTGAGAATCAATCCGGTAATAATCAACAGGAAAAAGATGATGCCAAAAACCAGCAGCGCGATTTCGCGGGCGTTGACCAGAATCCAGCCGACATTCAGCGCAATCGCCAGCGCCACCAGGCAAGCACCCAGCGTAATGAAAAACGCTATCGATTTACGACGACCACTAACTGCCATGCGACGATTGTAGCAGTGGGCGGTGGGCAGTGGGCAGTGGACGAAAGGACAGTGAGCATTAGACCACGGATCGAATTTACCGGGACCGCGGGCGTCTCGCCCGCCAGCCCGACACGCTGGCATCCAGCTTTGAGGAAACGAGGTCGTTCGCGCCTAGG
>JALYSR010000284.1 GCA_030854715.1 Acidobacteriota bacterium | reverse complement strand
CTCCGGGAAGGAGCGCCTTCATGGCGTCGTGTAGCTTGCCGGACTGAGTGCGGTGGCATTCGTCTACGAAAACGAAGATGTCGCCCTTGGCGTGGAACCCGTTAGGCAAATGGCTCTGGATGTCGTCAAGAAAAGCGTCGATGTCGCCTTCCTCCGACGCGCCGAATTTGTGAATGAGCGAACACATCAGCCATTCCTTACTCTCGTTCAGCACACTGACCAAATCAGCGCCACTCTTAGTGCGGTAGATATCCTCGCTGACGCCGTTGAAGACTTTTTCAATTTGATCGTCCAGCTCAGTGCGATCAGTGATGATGAGCACGCGGCTATTCCTTACATGCTCACGGATCCACTTGGCGAGCCACACCATGATCAGCGACTTACCACTGCCTTGAGTGTGCCAGATGATTCCGCCCTCGCGGCGCCCCACGCGTTCCTGCGCCTTGCGGACCCCGAAGTACTGGTTGTGGCGGCAGGTCTTCTTCGTGCCGGCATCGAAGACTATGAAGTCATGAACTAACTCAAGCAGTCGGGCCTTGCTACACACTTGTCCAAGCTCGCGCAGAAGTGGGTTGTCACCGGCCTTGGGGTGCGCTTCGGATTCCTTCCAGCGCAGCCAGTATTTTTCAGGAGTTTCGATCACGCTGTAGCGCAAGCCCTCCGTGTCGTTGCCTGCCATTACAAGCTGCACTGTGGCGTAGAAGGGTTTGATGAATACCTTCTTCTGGCTGTCGAGGTTCTGCCGGATGCCTTCCGCAACCGACACGATGGAGCGCTTCAGCTCCAGCACGCCAAGTGCGATGCCATTCACATAGATCACGATGTCGGGACGTTTCTTGTTTTCTCCGGCAATCGTAACTTCCTCGGCGATGCCGAAATCGTTGTTCTCCGGATTGGACCAGTCGATGAGCCAGACGGTGATGTTCTGCTCCCCAACCTCAGGCTTCACCTTGACGCCGTAGCGCAGCAGACCGTACACGTCGCGGTTGGCGTCGTAGAGCGTTTTACTTCCGCCGAGTGCCGCGGCCTTTCCCAATTCGAACAATACTTTGCCGATGATCTTGTCGCTGTGGCCCTGGCGCTTTAGCCAGTCGGTAAGCATGGCCTCTTCAATGGCCGTGTTGCCTTCGCGATCCTTCCAGTGGCCGATGTACGCGTAATCAAGCGCGTGCTTGAAGAAGTCGATCACGCTCTTCTGCGTGCGGATCTCGCGCTGGCCTACCGTGCTCACGCAGTCACCTCCATTTGTTCCGGCCTAACCAGCCGAACCCGGCCAGTGAGAAGTTCCTGCATCATGCCTTGCTTGAGGGCGCGAATCTTTTCCTGCCGCTGCTCAAGCACCGCCAGCTCCGCGTCCATCTCCGTCAGCACTTCGGCGATAGCGGTTTGTTCGTCGGGAGGCGGTTTTGGAATCTCCACATCCAGGTAGTCTCCGAGCCGGATGTTCGGATACGTCGACGCCTCGACCAGTGTGGGCAGGAGCTTCTTCACGTTATGCGAGCACAAGTAGAAATAGAGGAATCGCTGAACGATGGAGGTCGGTCGCAGAAGCATCAGGAAATTGCTGAACAAAAACTTTCCAGCTCTCGTGCTATCCACGAAGCCGAGTTTTCCTGACTGAATACTCGCCGCCGAACCACTCGACTTCACGACGATCAAGTCACCTTCCTGAATGGAATATCGGTGCGCTTTCTCTTGGGAAAAATACCGAACTGACATTTCTTTGGTGTTCCATCTGTCGTCGGTTTCGATGTGGGCTGTGGTTGCGACGAGAGCTGGTTGCAATCCTTCTCGTGGTTTCTCTTCGCCATAGATTCCGCTGGGAATCAGGTGGATGAGTTCCCCCAACCGCTTCACCTCCCACTCGCCGTGGAAGCCGGGGAGGCGGGTTTGGCCGGTGAGGAGTTGCTGCATCGCGGCCTGTTTGAGGTCGCGCTTCTTGGCGATGAGCCGATCCAGCGCGCCCAGCAGTGCATCCACATCGCTCAACGCTGTCGCGATGGCACGTTGTTCTGGGAGGGGTGGAACAACGATTGGGTAGCGACGGACCACATCAACATTCAAGTTTCCGACCCCGCCGCCAAGATAGACTTGGTCCTTCGCGCGCCGCTTGTAGGAGTCGCTGTTCAGCAGATGCATCAAGTAAAAACTGTCGAGAGGTTTGCCCGGTTTGATGAGTGTCAGTGACACATAGACCGAGAACTCAAAATCAACTTCGACTACTGCGGCTTCGCCAAACGTTCCAACTCGCGAATAGAGGATGTCGCCACGTTTTGGCGGGTTGTTTCGGTAGAGTTGGCGATGAAGAGCCGCGCTGATGTGCTTGTAGTCTGACCAAAGTATTCGTCCCTCTTTGACGTTGGTGCTTGAGAGAAATGGATATCCTCTGCTTTCAGGCGCGTATTCTGGCGTTGCGGCAATCCCGCAGGTAATCAGGTCCGTGACGTGAGTGAACGGCCTCACCTCCCACTCCTCCGGGATGACGCCCACCTCCGTCTGCTTGTAGCCGGGCGTCACTTCCCTACCGCTCCCATCTTTTTGAGATGTTCGTCCACCCGACTGGCGAGCCTCGCGACTTCGTCGGTGAGTTGCGGCAACGGAGTGGCGTAGCGTTCGGCGAGCTGACGGATGCGGCGGGTGAGGGTCTGCGAGACCCGGTCGAGTTCTCCCTGCACGGCGGCGGCGATGGCGGTCAGCCATTTGTCATCCACCACGAGAGTCTTGATTTCGTCCTCGGTGAGCTTGGCGTACTTCGACAACACTTTCTCATCGAGCGCGGCCTGTGCGTCTTTGACGGCACGGGCCGCCTCGCTCTCAGCCTCAATCAACGCAAGGCGGCGTTTCAGTACCTCGCGCTCATCATCACTTTCCGCGTCGCCTTCGATCGCCTTGAGTCGTTCCATTACGCCGCCCGTCGTGACTTTGCCCTTGTCGTTAGCGGCGTCGGCGAGCAAGCCTTCGTCGCCTCCTTCTGATGATAGGTGCTCTTGAATGAATTCTTCCAACTCGCGAGCGGCGTCGTAGTGCGCGACTTGTAGCGCATCGATTGCGGCCTGTTCCTTGGCAAAGTACCGCGCGACCACGAGCGCGGGAGGGATGAGGTCCAGCTTGTACTTCTTGCGGCCAATGGTCAGGTCGGGCGTTTCCTTGATCTTCCTTTCCTTGTCTTCGACGATGCCGCGAGGCTTGGCGGCGTCGGCCCAACCGTCGGCAGCAATCAGGTACACATCGTCCTGCATTGTCTCGGCCCAGTAGTCCATCAGGCGCTGGTACACGTTATAGCGATCGAGAAGAGGCTGGCCGGCAACGCGCG
Source organism: Acidobacteriota bacterium (assembly GCA_030854715.1). Classification (GTDB taxonomy): domain Bacteria; phylum Acidobacteriota; class Blastocatellia; order Pyrinomonadales; family Pyrinomonadaceae; genus PSRF01. Next base: position 4,816 of record JALYSR010000284.1, on the reverse strand, counting down.
TGAGCAGATCTTCTGACAGAACTTGGATAACTTCGCGCGGCAGATCATTGACTTTGAGGCTCTTGAGCTTTGGCTCGTGCGCCTTGCACCAAGCGTCAATGACCTCTTGAATGCTCGCTGCGAAATTGACGAACTCCGGGGATTCGATGATCGTCGGCTTTACCTCGTTCGTCTCGACACGAGCTTCGCTGTAACCTGGGCGGCCGTCCTTGAATAGCTCAGCACGCAGCGTAGGAAAGACGGTCCAGTAGGCGTCGAGCGCATCGATGTCACGATTAGGGATCCCCCCGTTAAGGTGTGCGTCGAGATCTTGCAGGTCTTCCGGTTCGCTCGAATCGATGTAGCGCGGAAGGTTGAGGTTGTAGTCGTTGGCGGGACTCGCGACCTCGGCGACCGGCACCATCCGCGAATAACGCGGCAACTCGACCTGGCGGTTGAACACGTCCACAATTTTGTGGATGTCCTGAGCGCGCAGGCGGTTTTTGTTGCCGTCCTTGATGAACGCTTTGCTGGCATCGATCATGAAGATGCCGGTGCGAGCGTGGGCGTTCTCCTTGTCAATGACGACGATGCAGGCCGGGATGCCAGTGCCGTAGAACAGGTTCGCGGGCAGACCGATGATGCCCTTGATGAGACCGCGGCTCACCAGGTTGCGGCGGATATCGGCCTCTTTGTTGCCGCGGAAGAGCACGCCGTGCGGCAGGATGATCGCTCCCTTGCCTTTGCTCTTGAGGGAGGCGACGAGGTGCAAGAGGAAAGCAAAGTCGCCGTTTTTAGTTGGCGGAATGCCATACTCAAAGCGTCGGAACTCGTCTTCCGCCGGATTGAGACCGCTCGACCACGCCTTCGATGAGAACGGCGGATTAGCCACTGCATAGTCGAACGTCTTCAATCGACCGTCTTTGTTTTTCCAGTTAGGAGCAGCCAACGTATTACCGCGCCACAACTCGGCTGTTGGATGGTCGTGCAAAATCATATTCATGCGTGCGAGTGCCCAGGTGGCGACGTCCATCTCCTGACCGTAGATCGCAAGCTTCGAAGTGGCTGCTGCGTCAGCGGCCTTGATGAGAAGCGACCCTGAGCCGCATGTGGGATCATAGACCGTCGGCTGGTCCAACGCAGAAGCGCGGTCTAGGCCGATCACTTGGGCCATGATGTGTGAGACTTCTGCCGGCGTGTAAAACTGTCCCTTACTCTTGCCACTCTCGGTAGCGAAGTGGCGCATCAGATACTCATAAGCATCGCCCAGCAGGTCGTCTCCCTCCGCGCGGTTGGCGCGGAAGTCCAAGCCATCAAAGATCGCGACGAGCTTCGAGAGCTTGTCTTGCATGTCCTTGCCGGAACCCAGCTTGCTCTCATCGTTGAAATCGGCCTGGTCGATCACGCCTTTAAGGTCATTCGCCTCGGCGAGCCGCCCAATGATCTTGTTGATCTTGTCGCCGATCTCCTTGTCACCCTTGAGCGCCACCATGTCGGCAAAGCTGCCGCCTTCCGGCACTTCGATCAGTGCGTTCGGCTTGCCGGCGTACTTGTCCGACACGTACTTCATGAAGAGCAGAGTCAGGATATAGTCCTTGTACTGGGAGGCATCCATACCGCCGCGCAGTTCGTCGCAACTGGCCCAGAGAGATGAATAAAGTTGGGATTTTTTAATTGCCATCTATCCTCATCATTAACTCATTCTTAAGATGGAAAGTCTGCTCCTCGACGTTTCGCGCTCTTTCCTGATCGAAGCAGCCCCAACGCAGTTGAAGTAGAGAATTGGATTGCCTTTGTGTCGGGCTGGGATCATTTGGCCGAGATACTTCTTGCGAACGTATTCCGGTGCAACGCGCCCGGTAAACTCGTAGCGGCCGATGTGCTCGGCTGGGCCTATTGTTTTTCCCTGGCTCCGCAATCTATCCACCCAGAATCTACGAGACTCCTCTGTGCCAGTAATCCATTTATCTATTTCGTAGACTTCCTTGACGACACCTCGATAGACCGCGAAAGCGTACTTGGCTTTGTCGGCTCGTTCTTTGTTTAGGCGCCATAACCCCCGCGCACACTCGTAAAGCTCAGTCGCACTCTTGCAGTGCGGGTATTGCTGATTAATACAAATCGCAACGACGGGATCGTCGACATGCATTGAAGTTGATTCTTGATTGCTCTTCGGAGCGGTTAGGATCCCGTCGTAATCTAGAAGCGCATTCGCAAGGCTGCCATCGCCCATCGGCGCTGTTGGGCGCCTTAGCTCAGCACCTGGCTCTTCCATCACCAGTGTGGCGTCGGGATCGTGTGCGACAGACAATAACGAGCCATCTTCAAGACAGAAACTAAAGCTGTCATCTGAATAGGTTCGAAGGCAATGCGGGCACTGTTTCATGATGAAGTTGGTGGTCCTCTTCAGTAATTTCCGACCTGATGCGGCCCGGGACCTCTTGTATCGGCGATAGGTTGCCCGTTCAGTGCGAGTGCTGTGGTCGTACGGCTGGAGGTACACCCGATTACAAACGGCCATTTGTGCAAGGTTCGCGTGGGATTATATGGATTGCCAGCGTCTTTGCAAAGAAGCGTTGACACTGTCGCCGGTGAGTAGCCATTGAAAATCGGCGTGACGGAAAGTATCCAATCATCTAAACAAGACTTAACGGACGATGAGTAGCAAGGATCGCCGGGAGGATGGCGCTCTCACAGAGTTCCGAGGGTCGCGGCTTTGCCAGGGATTGATCAGCTTGGGACAGGGTGAAATTTGGTTGAGGGAGTTCGAAATTCGGGCGAGAGAAAATCCCAGGGCGTCTTGGAGTCTTGAACAGAAGGATTGGTGCCGAAGGGGGGAGTTCCTCGCCCCTCCGAAGTCGTTATATAGCCTCACTTAGAAAATACCACAGAATCTCGCGTCTCAACGAAGTCACAAACTTTTTAAGGAACTTCTGATGTGACTTTGAATTCAGATTCATTTCTCCTTCGTTCCAGGATTTTGTCGCGGCTCCGCGCGACAAGAATCCTTAATTCGTTAGGCGACCCTCACGCAGCACTGCGTTTGCGTGCGTGTCGGAACCTCTGATGCCTGTTGTCCCACATCAGCCCAGCCATACAATTCAGCCACTCGCGGGCGGCTAAAGCCAGCAAATAGTTGTTGTCAAATCTCTTGGACGGGTTGAACAGCTCAACGTGAGTCATTACCACTGCTTCCATAGGTCGCAGGCAGCCGTCAGGAACTGGGTGCATTTGGAGTCTCGCCAAGTGACGGGCGAATTCTCACGAAGGAGATAATACTGCTCATTGGCACACACGAACTTGCTGCGATCTGCTTCGAGTATCCAGTTCATGCAGTTGACGAAGGAGTCGTCGTAGCTCTTGCCGAACTTCTCCTTGGGTACGTTGTACAGCAGCCCCTCAATGTAGTACGAGGGGGCGAGACCTGCTTCGATCATTTTGTCTTCAATCAACTTGCCACGCAGACTCTTCAGGACACGCACCATGGGCTTGAACCATCCATTGGTCGCTTGCTGCTTAGTCGAGCAGTTCGCTGAATGCTGCTTCGGATAGTTGGCGACACGAGTGTTATCAGCGCGATGGAAGCAGATGCCGGTATCGTGGCTTTCATCGTATGTACTCAGGAACTTGTGGTACCGCCGATATTCAGTGGTGACGAGCACGTCCGCATTTCTTCGACTTCCGCTGGCCTTAATCTTGATGGCCTTGTCGCCTGGCTTTATCGAATCGCCGTACGTGTCCTCAAGGAGAGCCAGCACGTCCTTCTTGAATTCGAAGTAGCAGTAGGTCGCGTCCGAATGTGCCTTCTTGAACGCCGCCTTCTGATCGTCAGGCAAGCTTTCGAGGTCGTGATAGAAGCATGAGTTGAGTCGTATCACGATATCTACGTCGCTTTCGCTGTAGATGTTCGTGTCGTTGCAGTAAGAGCCTTGCAGAAAGACCGTGTAGTCTTTGCCAGCATAGTCTGAACGAGTGGGCTCAAGTGCCTTCTTGATCGTGTTGTAGGTCGTACTCGACTGTGTGATCGACCCTTGATGCGACCACGTATCGAGTTGCGATTCAGGAATAGCCATGCTCCCTCTCCATTTGCAGACTCACAGCAGAAATTCTTTGAGTTGTGCCTCTCGACTAGCGAACGACTCGCTGCCACGCTGACGCAGGATGTTGAGCTTGTCGAGGTTGTGTTCGAATAAATCGGTTGCCATGTCTGGCTTCTCGAATGTGTCGCTAATCCGTATGGTTGGGATGTCCTTGAACAAGATTACACGTAGTTGGTCCATCGACTGCGTGTTGATTTCCAGCGTCTTTTGCAACAGCCGGACACTCAGTAGAAATTTCTTCGCGAACCACATCTTGAAAGACTGGGGTGGCTCTGGGTACACGCCAACACCCACGCTGACTACCCGAAGATCGGCATGAGCCTTCTTCATTGCAATGACGGCGTCTGCAATCGCGTACAGAGTTGGGTTGTTTGCACAGTAGCCGCCGTCGATCAGCTCTACGTGATCACCTGCCGCAGTCGTGACCATCTTTCGGTCAAAGAACGGAAACGCCGAACACGATGCCTGTACAGCGTCAGAGATAGTGCATCCGAATCCGGGAGCAAACGTTCCGACACGGCCGTGGGCCTGTGCGACATTGCCCTTGAAGATCATCGGCTTCTCGATGACCCATTTCGTTGTGACGATGCCGACGCCTGTTTTCACCGCATCGAACTTCTTATCTGCGAAAACAGTTGTTGCTAGCGCTTCGAGTGCCTTCGACTTTCCCTCTGGACTGCGAACTCGCATGATCCTGGGCACATGCTCTTTGTAGAGTGTGTGGATGTCCTCTATCT
>JALYSR010000267.1 GCA_030854715.1 Acidobacteriota bacterium | reverse complement strand
TTACCTCCCAGACGATTTGCTCCATGCAGTCCGGCGGCAGCCTCCCCTGCCGCGAATAATCCCGGGACGGTTGCCTGGGCCGTCTCAGCCTCTACGCGAATGCCTCCCATCATATAATGACAGGTTGGTCCAACTTCCATGGGTCCTTTTGTGATGTCTACGTCCGCCAGTTCACGAAACTGGTGATACATACTTGGCAATTTCTTTTTCACATACTCAGCGGGCTTATGTGAGATGTCGAGATAAGCGCCGCCATGCTCGGTGCCTCGGCCCTCCTTCGCTTCGGTGTAGATCGCGCGCGCTACCACGTCTCGAGTGGACAGTTCCATCTTTTCCGGGTCGTAGCGCTCCATAAATCGCTCGCCGTCTTTGTTGCGCAGGACTCCACCCTCGCCGCGCACAGCTTCAGTCACCAGAATGCCCTGGACACCTGGCGGCCAGACCATTCCCGTGGGATGAAACTGCACAAACTCCATGTCCATCAGCTCCGCGCCGGCATCATAAGCCAAAGCCATCCCATCGCCCGTGTATTCCCAGGAGTTTGAAGTGATCCGCCACGCTTTGCCAATACCTCCGGTTGCAACCACCACCGATTTGGCCTTGAAAACGACGAAGCGACCCGTTTCTCGCCAGTAAGCAAATGCACCCGCGACCCGATCGCCATCCTTGAACAGGCGAGTCACGGCACACTCCATGTAAACATCGATCCCCAGATGAACGCCGCGATCCTGAAGTGTGCGAATCATCTCAAGGCCGGTACGATCTCCAACGTGACACAAACGCTTGAAGGTATGTCCGCCGAAAGCTCGCTGCAGGATCTCGCCCTCGCTGGTGCGATCAAACAAAGCGCCCCACTGCTCGAGTTCATGCACGCGGTCCGGGGCCTCCTGAGCGTGTATTTGGGCCATTCGCCAATTGTTTAGAAACTTGCCTCCGCGCATTGTGTCGCGGAAATGCGTGCGCCAGTCGTCAGCTTCGTCCACGTTCGCCATTGCCGCAGCGATCCCGCCTTCAGCCATTACAGTGTGCGCCTTGCCGAGCAACGATTTGCAGACAACGCCAACACTCGCGCCCTGGCCCAGAGCAGCGATGGCTGCGCATAGTCCCGCCCCGCCTGCACCAATGATCAGCACGTCATGTTCATGGGTTTCGTATTTTTCGTTCACAGCAGTCTCAGATCGTGAATAGATCCTGAGGCAACGAGCCGGATGTAGAGATCCGCTAGCCCAACTGAAAACAGGCTTAGCCAGGCAAACAACATGTGATGTTCATTGAGAAAGCTGGCGCCGCGCCAGGCCGCGTGTCGTGGCCCACCCAAAGCGGCGCAGGAAAAGCAGTCAAGGTTGCCGCCCACGATATGCCGCAGCGAGTGGCAGGAGAATGTGTAGAACGAAAGTAGAACTATGTTGGCCAGCAGCACAAGCGAGCCCACACCAACTCCAGGGTGACCTTCAAACCAAAATGCGCTGATCGCGTCGTACCAGAGTATTACCAGAAAGATTAGAGCGACATAGAGGAAATAACGGTGCAAGTTTTGCAGGATAAATGGAAACCGGGTCTCGCCGCTGTAGCGGTGCGGATGAGACTCACCAACGGCGCACGCAGGTGGATCAAGAAAGAAAGCGCGATAGTAGGCTTTACGATAGTAGTAGCAGGTAGCGCGAAATCCGAGTGGCGCCCAGAGAATCAGGATGGCGGGTGAAAGCGGCCACCAACGCGGCTTTATCAGCGGAGAGTAAAAAGGAGAAAGATACGGACCAAACTCATAGTATGAGTTTTCGAAAGTTCGCCAGGTCGCATAAAGACTGAACGCGCCCAGCACAAGGACAACTGGAATAAGCTCAAGCCACCACGCGTCGCGTCGCGTGGTTTTCCCAAACCCTATTGCCGTTCTCGATTGAGCCATGAAGGAGATCTCCGTGTGCTCAGCGTCGTCTCAGTGGTTAACCTCGGTTAATTTACCATGGAGACAGCGAGCACACTGAGAAAACCACGGATGTTGCGCTGGTTTTTTTTGCTCTTTTACCAAAAAGGGCCGGGGCAATCCCACCTTCCTTACCCTGAGCTGCCCTAGTATTTAGAATGATCTTGTTGGTTGAAGCCTTTCATAGAACGTGCAAGCGCTCTAAAACAGTGAGCCGGCGTTACCTGGAAGCATAGCTTTCCTCACCAACGGAATCGGTGGGCCGCCATATTTCAAGAACTCGTCATGAAACTGTTGCCACGCTTGTTTGCCTCCTCGGGAAACTGTCCAATCATCACGGAGTTTGCGGATCATCAGCTTGCCCATCGTGTAGTTGAGATAAGCCGGATCAAACGTTCCGCGCGCCGCCTGCTGCCGAGCGTTTCCCGCATCCTGATAACCCTGCTCGAGGAACATTCGTTCGGAGTCCTCAACTGTCATCTTTCCGGTGTGCATCTCGATCGCGGAAACAAAGCGCACGTTCCGAAGTAGCGCCTCAAGCAGTTGGCCGATATGCATTTCATCGGACCCATTGCCGAGTCTCTCCTCCCACATCATTTCTTCAGTGTAGTGGGCCCAGCCTTCGGCAAATGCGTAGCCAACAAATAACTGGCCGAGTTTTGAAGACGAACGGTTGGCGTGCAGAAATTGAAGAAAGTGTCCCGGCCAAACTTCATGTACGGAAGTGAAAAGCAGACTCCCGACTCCCGGGACATACGCATCCTTTTCTTTTTGTGACCACGAGGGATCCGGCGGCGCGATGTAATAAATCGAAGGCAAACCTTTTTCGTACGGGCCGGGAATGTTGATATAGGCAAAGTTCCAGCGTCGGTAAGCAGGCGCTTCGGCGACTTTCGCCTCTTCAGTTCCGGGAACCGTTACCACCTTCTTTTCAATGATGAAGGCTCGAAGGTCGGCCAGTTGCCTCCGCGCAGTCTCAACTGGACCTCCTGTGGGTTTGTGCGCCTGTGCTTTGGCGACACATTCTGTGATCGACTTGCCTGGATCGTAAGTTGAGCAAGCTTCTTTCAACGCCGCGAGATTTCGGTCGAGGTCCTTGCGTCCAACCTCGGCAAGTTTCTCGAGCGGGACATCGACGCGCTCCGTAGCTTTGAGCATCTCGCTAAACTTCGCCGCCCCCAGAGCGAAATCATTTGTCGCTGTCGCCTCCTGCGTCTTGAACCAGCCATCGATGTCCTTCATCGCTTTTACTGCGCCATCGTTTGCTTCTTTGAAATCCTTTTGGAGCTGTTCATCCTTCACTGAAGCAAAGATCGCAGGAACGTCCTTTTCGTAGAACGAGATCAAGCCGCCATAAGACGTGTGTCCGATGTTGACGAAGGTTTTGGGCAAAGGCGTGCGCAAGTTTTTGCGAATCTGGTCGAGGGCAATGGGGATTGCCTTCGCGTAGCCGGTGTAGGCACGCATTCGCTGATCCAGTGGGGCATACTCGCGCGACACGTAAACGTCGGGGTCTATCGAGTCAGCATAAAACTGCGGGCACCGCATCGGCCATTCTGCTGACTCGAGCCAGAAAAGATCGCCATCGACAATGCCCGCAATATAGTCGCGTTCAAACCGTTGTCGGTCATTGAGCTCGGAGTCCCCGAAGGAGGCCAGGTGATCTTTTTCGGCGTGTAAGCGCCTGGCTTCCCTGGCCAGACCTTCTGCGCTCCAGTCAGGGAGTTTGCCATCAAATTCATGCCGGCCGGCGCGCACGGCAAAGTCAGGGTGCGCCACGAAATAGGCTTCGATAAATTCGCTGACATGCGAATCCCATGCTTTTGAGTCGATAGCATTCATGGTCGACTGATTAGTAGGTTGATTGGTTTGTTGACACGCGAAGGAAACAAGGAGCAGTGCGAAAGCACACACAGAGGCAAGCCTTAACAGCAGTTTGGCTGACATTCATTCAATTCCCCTTCAGCGGATTTTGATCTTCGAAACTCAGTGTAAAGAAGGGCGGCAGCGCAGGCAAGGTCATGTCAGAACCACCTGCGTGAGCGGGTGGCTCTGCGTAAGCGCGCGATATCAGAAACACCTATGAGCGAATGGCTCTTGTCCGATAGTGCTAATCAAAATCCGGCAGGTCACCGCCTTGACGGTTCATAACATAATCAACCGCTAACTCGACACTACGTTCATTCCACAAAGGTCGCCGACTACCTTTATCCGCCCACGGGCTTCGTTCTGAGTGCCAACAAGCGTTCCGGCGCATTCTTCGTGTAGCGTAGGCTTTGAAATCGTTTAGCGCGCGTTCGGCTCTTGCTGCTCCAATTGAAACAACCGCATGAACGTGGTTGGTTCGCACATTGATAGCACGCAAAATCCATTTTCGAAATATACAGGTTTCGCGGATCGCATCTTCAATTGATTCTCGTTGTTTAGCATTCAAGGTAACGATTTCGCTCGAGAGTTGTCTTAGATTGTGTTCAAGCCGTTTTCTATCTGGTGGAAGGAAAGGCGAGTTATATTGATTATGAAAACGGTCAACCGAGCCGCGTTCATCACCGTGCAGCCAAGTTCCGTAAGAACGGAAGTTAATTAAGTATGCGAGTGGAATGTCAGTATCGTTCCACATACAAGTGTATTTGCCCGCCCGCTTACGCAGGCGGTTCTGACAAGACTATCGAGCGGTCATTTCTTTGAGCCGCTTGCGCGCTTCAACCGCCTCCGGACTATTCGGATAACGATGGACCAGCTCCTGCCAGCTTTCGCCGTCGTAGCGAAACTTCTTTTCCCGAGCGTCAAAGGCGAACGTGATTCCCTGGCGGTTGTAGCGATCGAGTCCGTTAAAATTTAGAAAGTAACTGAATAGCGGAGCGCCTCCAGCCGCCATCTCGTTTTCGCTGAGACGGCGCGAAGCGTCGTGAGAAAGCCGGGCGGCGGCATCTTCGGCCGCTTCAGCGTAAATCATCAAAACCTGGGGCCGAAGTTTTGACAGCCTGAAGTTCTCCAGGAAGATTCGGGCCCGGGCAATGCGATCGAAATCCTCTGAGCCCTTAATTAAACGCAGCAACCTGTCATCGTCGCCCGCACGTGAGGGCGAGACAACAGCATCGCGTTGAATCCAGCCCGTAGTCCGCCTGGTGACATTGACCCGGTAGAAAACAATTCCTTCGCGATTTCGTTTTTCTCCTCTGACTGCGACCAAGCCACCACGCCCAATTCTTCTAAGCAAAACTCCGGTGAAGTCAGGTATGGTCCGCAGAGCAGAAAGACGCTCATCGACGACTACCGCAACGCGGCCTCCTGTGGGTGGCCGTCTCCTGGCCAGCGTAGTCGTCTCCGTCATCTCGACGCAAAATAGAAAGACGCACGCGAGAAGTATGGTTGAGGACTTTCGCATGGTCTGAATATTCACGGGTTGTCCTCCTCGCACAATTAGATTGACGAAAGTAGAACACGATCACTATGCCTGTATGCCGTAAGCCGCATGCAGCATGGATTACTGGAGTTTTGAAGCGTCTGATTAGCGGGAGACGCGTCGACGTGTTAGATTCGCGGTGACCAGCTTTGTGCCTGCTATTTTTGTCCCTGTTTGTGCAGCGAGAATGCGCTGAGTAAAACAGGCGTGATGAAAATGGCAGATTGCCACCGCGAGGGCGTCGGCAGCGTCATGCGGTTCGGGAATACTGCTAAGCGAAAGAAGTGTTTTTACCATCTGTTGGACCTGAAACTTTTCGGCATTACCATGCCCAACGACGGTTTGCTTTACAAGTCTGGGTGAATATTCATGTATCTCTAGAGCGGCTCGTTCGGCGACCAGCATAGCGACGCCACGCACTTGGCCAAGTTTTAAAGTGACTTTAACATTCGTTGCCAGAAAGCCGTCTTCAATGGCGCAAGCTTCCGGTTTGTGGCGGTCAATTATCTCTTCGAGCGCGTTGGAGATTTTCAGCAGCCGAGCGGGAAATTTCTGGCCGGACGCGGCGCGAACGACCCCGCATTCAAGCAGGCGATAGCGGCGGCCATCGCCTTCGATGACGCCCCAGCCCGTCGTCTCACTGCCAGGATCGATTCCCAGAATGCGCATAAATGATGGTAAGCGGTTACCCCATCAAGAAACTCGTTAAAAAACCTGCGGACGGCGGGCAGTATACTACAGGGCAAACTGAAGACACGGAGTTTTCTTTCCTTCGTAACTGGAGGCTTATACCAGATTTCTTGCATAAGTAGATTGTCCTGGGGACATCTCGGCTCAGTCTCACGACACAGCCAACCTGTAGTTGTTGGATCCGTGCAAGGAGAGAGACTCGAGGCTTTTTCCTATGAGTGTTATCCAAACGTGAAAACAGCCATCGATGGAGACGGGCGGCCGGGCAACATTGCTGGTTTTTGAAAGGGATCTGACTTAAGGGAACAAGGCGGCTACTGGTAGCTCTCCGGAGTCTTTGGGCCTCAATCCGCTCTGGGCCACTAAAGGCATCGCGCTACGCGAAGGCACGATCAACTCGGCGATCGTCAGCTCAGGAACACCAGCGAATGGTAAACTCTATCCATGACAAGAAATGAGTTAACGGCTAAGTCGCTCACGAATCCATAATACGCCGAATAAGAGCACCGGGACTTTGGTTGCGCCGCTCTTCAACTTACCTGAAGGAGGTAATCCCCATGATTCATACTGTTCCTCTCGGCGATCTCCGCAAAGGAATACAGGACCTTCTAAAAAAAGGAGATGGCGCTGATTACGTGCAGAAACTCCTTGACGAAGCGAACCGGCTATTTGCGCTAAATTATCCTCACATAAAAACCTTCTGGGAAGGCTACGAGAAGATCACTAATGCAGGAGGTTATCAGCTAGTGGAAGACAACCCCACCGACAGCACCTTAAAGGGCATAAACGGGGGAACGGTAAGAGGTGACCTTTTTGCGAACGGAGCAAAGCCAGGAACTGTTTATCTTGCTCCCTTCAGGTCGTTTGACCCTCCCAGCGCTAAATTAGTTGCGACTGCGCAAGCTGGCTATGCTTACCGGGCCCTGCATGAAACTTTCCACCTCGCGCGGCAGGGTGGCTATACCGACGAACAAATGGCAAAGGCTGGCTACTCCCTGGCTGGCCAGCAGGCACCGACCTACGGCGCATCCGAGATTCTAAAGTGGAGTGGACGCTTTGACGACTTCCTCGGGAAACACTGTCCCAGAGAATGAGGTGGATTGCCAATCGATGATAGTGCGATCAATTGCCCTATTTATTTTCATTTTGTTTTCGGCGCCACTTACAGTTCCTGGCGCCCAGGCAAAGGGCTGGCGTGGAATTGTGCCATTGCACTCCACTCGTGCGGAGGTTGAGAGGTTATTGGGCCCGCCAACTGAGCAACGTACTGACTACTCGGTGTTATACCGAACGGAAAATGAAACTCTAATAATCAATTACGCCCGAGGTCTTCCCTGTGGGATCGGACAGAAATACGGCCAGTGGCGAGTTCCGCGTGACACGGTGGAGAGCATACTCATTACGCCGAATATGGGCTCGCCACTTTCTCAACTAAGTATTGACGAAAGCAAGTACAAGAAGAGAAGCGGAGGACATCGATCAGAAGATGTCTATTACATCAACGATGAGGATGGCGAAAGCCTAAGAGTATTCCACGATCGAGTGATGGACATCACCTATTCCCCGGCGGCCAGTGATGAGCATCTGCGATGTGCTGGTATGACTGGTCCGTCCCACAACAAGTGCGAAGGCTTGGCTCCGCCGGCGTTTGACACCTACAACGAGATTTCGCAGGAGCAGGAAAAGCAACGTCTCGACAATTTCGTTATCGCACTCATGGACCAGGAAGGAAGTGCTGGTTACATCATCGGCTATGGTGGGAAAAGGGGGCCTGTCCGAGAAGCAGTAGAGCGAGCACAACGTGCCGGAAACTACCTGATTAAAGTTCGTAATTTTCCGCGGGGCCGACTCATGGCGATCAACGGCGGTTACCGTGAAAAGTCTTCCGTGGAACTTTATATTGTGCCGCCTGGGGGTTGCCCTCCGACAACAATGCCAACGTTAGATCCGAAAAATGTCCAGATCCTTAAAGGCGGCAAGCGCAAAAAGAATCGCCGTTCATCTTAAAGTGGCTTAACCTGACGATGATGAACTGCTAAAGTGCCAGGAAATCTTCATCGAGAAAAAGTCTTCATCGAAAGAGTCATCGTCTAAGAAGAAGTAAGTGAAGAGAACGTCAATTCCGATCCAAGATCGTTTGGGCCTGGCACTAATGCGCTTTAGCGTGCGCCGCCGGAAACAGATCCGCCAGAGCTTCACAAGCCAGCGACTGCCACTCCGCGCTGCGGGGTGCCCAGTCAAAATGTTCGTAATGCAATTTTCCTTTTTTCGGCGGGACGCTGAAGTCGTAGACGGCTGGTTGTCGAAATCGCTCCGGCCCGGCAGGCGATGCTTTCAGACTTTCTCGCTGCGTTTCGAAGCAGGCAAACATTCGTTGTTTTAGTTCCCTGGCTGTCTCGTCAAGCAGCAGTGTCGTCGTCTCGCGTTCAGCGCCCGGTAAAAACTGCTGAATCTTCCTCTTGAAGTCCGCGCTTGGACACAGCGCCATCTCGAATAAGACCGGCGGACGAAAACCATTTTCCTGGATCAACCGCAGGGCTGCGTGAGTTGCAAACGCTGTGGCGTCGTGGTCCGGGTGTCCTCCTTCGTAAGGGTGGGTCAGGACAATGTCCGCCGCAGATTGTCGCAGAAAAGTGATAATTTTTTTTGTCAGGTCTGCCAGACAGTGTGACGCGCATTGATCGACGAGTTCGAAACCAACCACCCGGTCTTCCGGAACGTTGGCGATCGCGAGAGCCGAAATGCATTCCTGTTTACGCGCTTGAGCATACTCAGAACGCTCTTTAAAGCCTGCAGCCGCCGCATACTGCATGTCGGTTGGCGCGCCATCAGTTACATGAAGAACTGTTACGTCGACTAACTTTGAAATGAGACAACCGGCTCCCACAACTTCGTCGGCTGGGTGCGCCACTATCACCGAACATCGCGTCGGTCGGTTTAGATCGCCGGTACCGAAAAGCTTAGCGTGCGCAGAACGAACCCTCTTCCGCTGCGCTGGTGTAATTGGCTGTGTCATCGCTCCTTGTTCCCCGTTCCCTAGCGACGACAACCGCAGTTGACCGGCCCCGATTCGCATGGAATCGAAACATGCGTGTGTATGTCCGGTACGAATCCCGCGTGCCGCCTAAGCCCCAAAGTGTAGGGACAAACGGCGTCGGGTGAGCCTGGCGGAGACGAATGCGAAGCTTTTGGTGTTTGCCCTCGATCTTTTTTGGCTTTGCGCTGATTGTTCAATCAACCGCTATACCAGAGTGAGGACTGAGGGTGGGAAAGGTAAGGCAACATCTACCGCCCCAGGGGCGCTTATGGGCGGTGAGTCTTACGTCAATTGTTTGAAGGTGCATTGCCTGGGCTTTTTGTCTGGTCGCCAGCGCAAAAACTTTGTGCCGTGACGAAACCGACCGCCGGTAAAATGATCAAACTGAACTTCCGCCACCAGCTTTGTCTGCAACGGCTCCCATTCGCTTGTCTTCTTCGTGCTCCAGCGACTCGGTCCGCCTGGCTTGTTGCCGGTAAATCCCGGCGGTTTTACCAACGGCTCGAGTTGCCGGGTTAACTCTTTCTTCTGTTCCTCAGTAAAGCTCGAGGTATACCCGCAGTGATGCAGCAAGCCTTCGTCGTCATACAAACCAAGCAGCAACGACCCGACCACCTTTCCTTTCGATGCATACCTGAAGCCGCCAATAACGCAATCAGCCGTGCGCATCCGCTTCACTTTTTGCATGCCATCACGTTCACCCGAGCGGTAAGGAAGATCCAGTCGCTTGGCAATCACGCCGTCGAGTTTCAATCCAGATGTCGAGAGCCACTCGCGTGCCACCTTAATGTTCGTGGTTTTCGGCGAGAGTTCTATTGACTTATTTTTTGCCAGGTGTTTCCTGGCGAAGCTTTCCAACTTTTCGCGACGCTTGCTGAGGGGAAGATCGATGAGAGCTTTACCCGTTTCATCAACCAATAGATCAAAGACGATGAAGTGCGCGGGCGTCTCCCGGGACAACTTCGTTATGCGACTCGCGGCTGGATGAATCCTCTGCAGTAGATCATCAAACGAAAAACCACCGCTAACTGGGATGACCAGCTCGCCATCCAGAACAAATTTAGAAGCTTTGAGTTTGAGAAGCGCCTCGACCACCTCCGGGAAATACCGTTCAAGCGGTTGACACGACTTCGATTGAAGTTCGACGTGCTTGCCATCGCGTAAAGCAACGCAGCGAAAGCCGTCCCACTTGGGCTCATATTCCCAGTTTGGGCCGGCAGGAATTTCACTTACCAGCAACGCTTCCATTGGCGGAAACGGCGGTTTGATCGGAAGTGTCATGGATTGATTACCGTGAATGAACCTGAAACCTTATCAAATGAAAGCAGCCTGCACGGTGCGGGCTACTTATGGCTTCTTTCAAGCGGCCGCAGCGAACGAACAAATCCTTCAATCGACTGGACCAGATCCGGACGACCTGCGTTTCTTTCAATCTCCGCCACGATAGCCGAGCCGACCACGGCACCATCGGCATAACCCCAGACTTCTTTAACTTGCTCTGCGTTAGAAATGCCAAAACCGACAGCCACCGGCAATTCTGTTACCGCGCGGACACGGCGCACCAATTTTTCGGCGTCGTTGCTCAATTCAGCCGTGGCTCCAGTCACACCCGTGCGCGACACAGCGTAAATAAAACCACTCGCTCGCTCAGCGATGGTTCGCAATCGTTCGTCTGTCGATGTTGGCGCGACAAGCAGTATGAGATCGAGCGAATTTGCGCTTAGCTCTCTCGAGAACTCATCAGATTCTTCCAGCGCCAAATCCGTCAGTAGCACCCCGTCAACGCCCGCCCGAGCACCCTCCTCAGCAAACCGGCTGATGCCAAACTGAAGCAGCGGATTGAGATAACTGAAGATTACTATTGGAACATCTATTTCGTTGCCCGCATCCGCCACCACCTTGAGGATCTCGGCTACGCTGTTCCGATGTCGCAGCGCACGTTGCGAGGCCCGCTGAATCACCGGTCCATCGGCAATTGGATCGCTGAACGGAACACCTACCTCAATTAAGTCGGAACCTGCACGCGCAAGCGCAAACAGCAATTCGCGAGTGGTTTCGATATCCGGATCGCCTGCGGTGATGAAGGGAATAAGAGCGCCGCGTCCCTCAGTTTTCAGCCGTGCAAAGGTTTCGCTAATGCGACTCAAACGCTTGCTCCATTCGGTTTCCCCTTAAGTTTTTCAGCGACCAGGCTCACATCTTTGTCACCGCGCCCAGAAAGGTTCACGATTAGAATCTGCTGCTTGGTCATCTCGCTCGCTAGTTTCACTGCGTACGAAACTGCGTGGGCTGATTCCAGCGCCGGAATTATTCCTTCCAGCCTGGACAGAAGCTGGAAAGCTTCGAGTGCTTCGTCATCCGACGCCGTTACATACTCGACGCGTCCCTGATCGTGAAGGTAAGCGTGTTCGGGACCGATGGAAGGATAGTCAAGCCCGGCGGAAATTGAATGAGTGGAAGCGATTTGGCCATTGTCGTCCTGCAAGACGTAACTCATTGTTCCGTGTAAAACCCCTACCCTTCCGCCGCCGGTGACGTTGAAACGCGCGGCGTGTTCGCCCAGCGCGCTGCTACTGCCACCAGCCTCGACGCCGATCATCCGCACTGCAGGTTCGTCCAGAAACGAATGAAAGAGCCCAATCGAGTTTGATCCGCCACCAACGCAAGCAACCAGAGCCTCTGGCAACCGGCCTTCGAGTTGCATAATCTGCGCCCGTGCTTCCCTGCCAATCACACTTTGAAAATCGCGCACCATCAGTGGGTACGGATGTGGGCCAAGAGCGCTCCCCAAAAGGTAGTAAGTAGTTGCAGGGGAAGTTGTCCAATCGCGCAAGGCTTCGTTGATCGCGTCTTTTAGAGTTTGCGACCCCGCGTCCACAATTCTGACTTCCGCGCCGAGCAAACGCATGCGAACAAGGTTTAACTCCTGTCGATTCGCATCTTCCGCACCCATGTATATGACGCACTCGAGCCCAAACAACGCGCAGACCGTTGCGGTGGCCACGCCGTGCTGTCCGGCGCCGGTCTCCGCCACAATGCGCTGCTTGCCCATGCGGCGCGCGAGCAAGGCCTGCCCCAAAGCATTGTTGATTTTGTGCGAACCCGTGTGTGACAGGTCTTCCCGCTTGAGAAAGATGCGCGCGCCTCCGGCGAATTTCGTCAAACCCGCTGCGAAAAACAATGGTGTCGGACGTCCTGCATAGTCACGCAAAAGCGCTTCAAACTCGCGCTGAAATTCAACATCTGAACGCGCGCTAACGTAGGCCGCTAACAGCTCATCCAGCGGCGCCATTAACGTCTCCGGGACAAAGCGCCCACCGTACGGTCCCCAATATCCGCGCGCATCTGGCAGGTCCGCATTCATCTCATCAATCCTCGACAGTCTAGATTCTTAGCTTCAGCTTGCGTCCACCCAACAATCAAAATAAACAAACGTTGAAATTTTAACTGCTGGCGTTTTGTGCTGCTGCAATAAAAGCGCGAACCTTCGCAAGGTCCTTGCGACCGGGAACACTTTCAACTCCACTGCACGCATCTACGGCGTAGGGCTGCACAGCCGCTATCGCCGCCGCCACGTTATTCGCGTTAAGGCCCCCGGCAAGAATCAATTTAGACACCAGGGGGCGCAGTTGAGTGGCGGCTGACCAGTCGAAAGTTTTGCCGGCACCGCCATAACTTCCCGAAGTGAACCCGTCAAGCAGGATCGCGTCGGTTTCATATTGTTCCGCCTGCGCCGGCTCGAACTCAGGGCCTACGCGCAGCGCTTTGATTACGAATAAATTCTTCAGGTTTCGACAGTAAGAAGGTGGCTCATCGCCGTGCAGCTGCGCCGCCTTCACATTTGCTTCATTCGCCAGTCGCGCTACGTCCTCCGAATCTGGCTCATTAACGAAGACACCTACGCTCAAGATTGAAGCCGGCAACTGTTCGATGATCCGCCGGGCGTCAGTCGGCTCGATGTAGCGCGGGCTATTACGATAGAAGTTGAAACCAAGCGCATGCGCACCTGCGTCAACGCTCGCCAGAGCGTCAGCAAGGTTTGTAATTCCGCAGATCTTTACCCGCACCATCGTTTTAGTTTTCCGCGTCGTTAATAATCGCGCGCAAAGAGTCTTCCGGGCTCTCGGTTCCGATTAGCGACTCACCGATTAGAAAGCCATGGTAGCCAACCTGCCGCAATTGCTTCAGTTGAGATCCATGTCTCAAACCGCTTTCGCTGACGAGCAGGGCGCCTGTGGGCGCTTGACGGGCCAGCTCCTTAGAAACGTCGATTGAAACTTCAAACGTTCGCAGGTTGCGATTATTCACGCCGATTATGTTTGCCCCCGATGCGGATGCGCGAGCCATCTCCTCACGCGTGTGCACCTCGACGAGCGCATCCATGCTGAGATCAACCTCGGTGAGACTTCGAAGTCGGACCAGGGTCTTATCATCGAGGAGCGCCACAATCAAAAGCAATGCGTCTGCACCCGCCGCAGCCGCCTCATACACCTGATACTCATCAAAAATGAAATCCTTGCGTAACACCGGAAGAGAAACTGCGCCAAGCACGGTGCGCAGATCCTCGATCGAGCCATGAAAATAGTCTTCTTCAGTGAGCACGGACACCGCGGCAGCGCCCCCACGCTCATAAGCTAGTGCTACCTCCCCAGCTGTTCCCCGCAAGCGCAGATCGCCTTTCGATGGCGAAGCTCGTTTGATTTCGGCGATGACACTGAGGCGCCCGTCATTACTTATCGCATTTCTCAGCGCGTGAGACGTTGCGCGCGATCGCGTTTCCTCTGCGACGGCTCGCAACGCTTCCTGCGAGATTTTTCCCTTGCCCTCTGCCAGGCGCGCACGCTTGGCTTCAACTATCTCCGCCAGGATGTCCAGGCCAGTTTTCATGTATTGGTAGCTTTCACCAGGCCTTTAAGTTTGGCGGCCGCCTTCCCATTGTCAATACTCGCTGTTGCAAGTCGGCTTGCAGTGCCCAGATCTCCGGCTACCCCACCGATGAATAGCCCGGCTGCGGCGTTTGCGATCACCAGATCGCGCGCTGCGTCATGCCGTCGTCCGGAAAATATCTCAAGAATAATGCGAGAGCTTGTCTCCGCATCTTCACAGATAAGATTCGAGAGCGAGGCTCGGCGCAGTCCGAAGTCTTCCGGCTCCAATTCAAATGTCCTAACAACGCCGTCCTCGGCTTCCGCAACGAAAGTCTTTTCTGCAAGAGTTATTTCATCCAGACCATCACGTCCGTGGACGACCCACGCGCGCTTTGTCCCCAATGCCGCGAGGGCCTGGGCAAGGGGTTCGACAAGAGCTGGGTTGGAGACTCCTACCAGTTGATAGGGCGCCCCGGCGGGATTCGTCAACGGGCCCAACAGGTTAAAGATCGTGCGCACACCCAACTCTCGCCGGATAGCTGCAACACGCGCGGTGGTTCCGTGATAGAGCGGCGCAAACATGAAACACAAATCTATCTCGTTAAGACATCTTTCTGAGACTTCCGGTGCCGCTGTTACCTGCACTCCCAGAGCTGTCAACACGTCGGAACTTCCCGAACGGCTGGTAACGGCGCGATTACCGTGCTTGGCGACGGGAAGGCCGGCGCCGGCAATCACAAACGCCGCAGCGGTCGACACATTGAAGGTCTTCGCCGCACTCGAGCCTGTCCCGGCTGTATCCAAAAAGCGCTCATGACGCGCCTTAACCCGAACTGCTCGCGCACGCATCGCAGCCGCAACACCGATAAGTTCTTCAACTGTCTCGCCCTTCATCGCCAGCGCTACCAACGCCGCAGCAACTTGTGCATCGGTTGTCGAGCCATCCAATAAGCTCTCCAGTAAAACGGACGCATTCCTGCGTGACAAGTCTTCGCCCCTCATTAATGTCGCGATGAGCGCGCACAAATCCGTTTCATTAGGCAGCTCTGAGCCGCCACTAGGTGATGCGAAGCGCGGCGTTGATTCTGTACTGTACGGGCCTTTACTCATATCGCAAGAAAGTTAGCGAGTAGCTTTTTTCCTTCCGGAGTCAGAATGGATTCCGGATGAAACTGGACTCCTTCTACTTTTTGTTGGCGATGACGTAGTCCCATGATTACGCCATCGCTGGTTTGGGCCGAAACCTCCAGACAGGATGGCAAGCTTTCGCGCTGGACAACCAGAGAATGATAACGACCAGCTTTAAAAGGAGACTCAAGATCACGAAAGATTGTGTGACCGTCATGAAAAACTTCAGAGTCTTTGCCATGCACGACGGTAGACGCCCGCGTTACCCGTCCGCCAAAAGCCTGCCCAATGGCTTGATGGCCCAGGCAAACGCCAAGGATCGGAACGCGCCCGGCAAAACGGGTAATCAGATCCAGCGAAATCCCTGCTTCGTCGGGGCACCCGGGGCCTGGTGAAATTACCATGCTGCTGGGAAGATTTGCTTCAATTTCAGCAAGCGATATTTCGTCATTGCGACGCACAGCCACGTCCTCTCCAAGCTCACCCAAATATTGGACGAGGTTGTAAGTAAACGAATCGTAGTTGTCGATTACTAAAATCATTTTTTGCCGCGGATTTGCGCGGATAACCGCCGATCAGATCCCGAATGGGAATTACAAAACATAAGATCCTTCAGATTCGTATAATCAGCGTCAATCCGCGGCCAATTTGTTTTCCGCTAGCTCAATTGCACGAAACAACGCCCCGGCCTTGTGAACCGTTTCCTCAAACTCACGCTCAGGCACTGAATCCGCGACAATGCCCGCGCCTGCCTGCACCGAAGCTTGTTCTTTGGTCAAAACGATTGTGCGAATCGCGATACAGGAATCCAGATTGTCTGCGTAATCGGCGTAAAGCACCGCTCCCGAATAGACACCGCGCGCGTCTGGTTCGAGTTCCCGGATAATCTCCATGGCTTTAACTTTGGGCGCTCCCGTCACAGTACCTGCCGGGAAGCAGGCGGCGAGCGCGTCGAAACGATTGCAACCATCGCGCAAGCGCGCACGTAAACTCGAGACCAGATGTTGCACCTTTGAAAAACGCTCGATTGACATTAAGTCCTGGACCCGCACTGAACCGTATCGCGCCACGCGCCCCAGATCGTTGCGTCCGAGATCAACGAGCATCATATGTTCTGCCACCTCCTTCTCGTCCGCGCGCATTTCTTCGGCAAGCGCCTGATCTTCCGCGTCAGTCGTGCCACGCTTGCGTGTGCCAGCTATGGGCCGGTAGTCGAGTTGCTCGCCGCGACAACGCACCAGCATTTCTGGAGAGGCCCCGATGATTGAGTCGTCACCCATTTTAAGAAAATACATGTAAGGTGAAGGATTGCTATGGCGCAAAGCGCGGTAGATTGAGACTGGCTCGGCTGTCACGTCCTTCGTGAATCGCTGCGAAAGGACAACCTGATAACAATCGCCGGCGAAGATGCGGTCCTTCACCCGCCGCACTGCGTCTTCAAAATCTTCCCGGGCCCAATTTGAATGAATAGCTGCAGGCCCGTGGGCTGAGACTCGCGGTTTTTCTGGCGCTGCCGGTCGAGATAGTTGAACCGGAGCCTTCAGCAACTTCTCGATACCTTCCGTCTCAGACACCGCCTTATCGTAAAGTTCCTTGAGCCGGCTTTGACTTGATTCCGCCTCGTCTGCAAAAACGACCGATACAATCCTCAGTGTCCGTTGCTCACGTTCGAATACAACCACAGTGCGGAAGAACATCAACAACGCGTCATCAGATGCGGACTCTGAATCAGATCCGCTCGCGTCAGCTGTCTTCAGCGCCGGCTCAAACCATTTGGCCGCTCCATAGCCCAAATAACCGACAAACCCGCCGGCGAGAGGACCAATATCATCGCGGCGCGCTAGTTTTCGTTCACGGAAATGCCGCTTGAGAAATTCCATCGCGGATTCAGGACGTGTTTCGAACTGGCCATCTCTCTCAATGATCGTGTGGTCGCCGCGGCCGCGAACAATCATGTATGGATCGGCACCGATGAAGGAATACTCACCTACTCCTTCCCCTCCCTCTGCCGATTCGAAAAGGAAGGCGAAGCGCGCGCACCCTACGACCTTCTCAAACGCGTCAACCGGAGTCGTTGACCCCTGCGACAGAGTTCTGACCACAGCGACAACATTGCCGCGCCCGGTTTCGCGTTCGAAATCTGCGAACGTTGCGGGTTGAAGTTCAGAGCTGGATGAGTTCACAACAGATGACATGTTATTTAGAAGTTAATCAGCGAAATATTCTGTTTCCAAAAATAAGAACCCACTGCCGGAGTCAATCCCATGCAGCGGGTCGTAGTCGATCAAAAACAAGTTGTGCGCCTTGTTAGTCTTGTTTGCGCTCCTCGTTGACAGCTAAGCCCGCCTTCTGGTTTGTGACGCACCAATACCATTTGGCGTAACGGGCGGCAGACTTCGTTTGAAGAGCCTTGGTATTCATAATCGCGCGGCGTTTATAACTGACTGAGCGGTGCTTGTCAACATTTCTTGCGTTACAATGCGCCCAAATATTCCCGTAGCGTCTGGTACATCGATTCGAATGAATCGGCGCAAAACAATGTCGGTTGATAGCGTGTCGGGTCGTACTCCTGTCGCGAGGCCGCCTCTAAATCGAGGGGTCGCAGCTCAGAGTCATGCATTGCCTCCAGTTCTCCCGCCGACGACAGGAGTCCAGTGCCATACGCTTTCACGCTGCCGTTTTCCCGCAAAACGCCAAACTCAATCGTGAACCAGTACACGCGTGATAGCCGGTCCAGAGCTTCCGGCGATGATGCGCGTTTGACGGCCCTGCCAAACAAACGGTTGAGCTCGGCGAGTCGCTCGCTTGCTAGCGTCACCGCATGGCCGACGATTTCATGAACGACGTCGGGCTCAGGTGTGTAGAGGGGTGTCGAGTGATGGCGAATGTATTGAGTGCACAGAAACGTTCCTGAAGCCAGAGACTCGAGGAAGACCCTCGGCTCAACCAGACCAGCAACGGGCTCCAGCCGAAAGCCGCTGATTGCTTCTACCTTCTCATTTATTTCCCGCAACTGCGGAACGCGATCGCGCGCGAAAGCCAACCGTTCTAAACAGACCAGGTATTCCGCGCAAGCGTGCGCCTGGTGCGCCGGCTCAAGTGCCTCCCAAACGCGTTGCCAAACTTGATGCTCCTCGACTGTGTAAGGAGCATCCGGAATAACTCCCCCTGCTTTGTATTGAAGAGCTATTGCGGCTATCTCGTTGCGGCGCGCGCGATAGTCAGGATCACGGAAGCCGGGATGATCGGGGTCCAGTTGGACCATCCTGGTGCGATCGGAAGCGGTCTCATCGTCGGCTATAGAAACCAGGCGCATGTCTGCGTGGTCTGCGAGTGGCGATTGCTTTTGTGGCTCGAGCATTTTGTGACCTCAATTTTTCGTTTAAAACACTTACGCAAAAAAGAACCGGCCACTTCCCTCGCGTTGAAGGAAAGTGGCCGGTTCAAGAATTCTGTTCGTAATCGCTTTACATCAACTCACGGCGAACAGCATTTCCCCTGCCTCTCTCCTCGGAGAGCCAATAATAGTAAGCGTACAGGGTGCTGTTAGTGTGGTCTTTCATTTCACTCAGTTCGAAATGCGATCCGAGTATCAAGTTAGCCAGCAAACTTTCCGCTTGTCAATACTGAAAGGCTTGTTGCGGTGTCTAAACCTGCCTGCTCTTACCGGGACCGCGGGCGTCTCACCCGCTTTAGTTGAATGCCACTTGCTATGGTTAACAAATCACAGTGACGTGAGT
>JALYSR010000266.1 GCA_030854715.1 Acidobacteriota bacterium | reverse complement strand
ATACAGAACCGAGCGCGGTAGCGCCGGATGCTAGAGTCTACTTTGGCAACAAGCCGAGGCAATACGACTCACTTTTGAAATTGACTTTAGCATCCGGCGCTACCGCGCTTGGTTCTGTAACTGCTTCGGCTTGTTTCCTATACCTTAAGCTGAGACCACTTCGGCCAGCACAACTTGTTCCGTCGGCTCAATCGATGCGGGAATGAGGGCGGTAATCTCTTCGACAATATGGCGAGTGGCATTGGGAAAAGCCATGCCAATGGTTGCAGCCCGCATCGCCGAATAGTGGGCCGTGTCTTCAACCATCCGCCGGATCACAGGAACAATATCGCTAGCCCTCTGCAACAACACTCCGGCTCCACGTTTGGCAAGCAGCGAAGCTGCACCCGCTTCCTGCGGCATTGGAGTGGTGATGGCGTCGGCGATAATCGGCAAGCGGCAGGCGAACGCTTCGAACGTGGTAAGCCCACCAAGCTTGGAGATCATCACATTGGCCGCGCCCATTAGTTGTTCCACGTGCTCCGAATAGCCGATCACTTTAATTGGAAACGAAGCTTCGTGCGCCAGCGATTCCGCATCGGCCCTCAACTCCTCATTTCGCCCAGCCAGGAAAATCGCCTGGACCTCCAGTTCACCGCGAACCAACTCGCGGAAAATCTGGGGAATGTTGCCGCCACCTTCCCAACCAGCATTGACGAATACAGTGAACTTTTCCGGATCGAGACCGAGCGCGGTGCGCGCAGCCCTGGCGGCCGCTTCACCCGGATAGGCAAACTTGGGATGAACAGGCATCCCCGAGATCTTGATTCGATGAGGCGCGATCCCGTAATCGATCAACTGCCGTCGGGCATCGTCTGTTGCTACCAGGTAGAGCGTCACATCGTCGCACGCCCACCCTTTCCAAAATCCGTAATATGGATCGGTAACAACGGAAACGAGTGGAATTCGATCGGCAAGTTTCAATTCTTTCAGCACGCGCGCAAAAAGATGCTGCGTGAGTGGGTGCACACTGACCACCACATGCGGGCACCAACGCTCAAACAGTTCCGTCACGTAACCAATGCATCGTTTGTGGAAGAACTCGCGCGTTTCAGGACGGAACCGGTTCATGCCCCAATACAAATACTTCATCCAATGTTGCTTGTTTCTTAGCAACCAATTGTAAAGGCGAACGCCCTTCTCGGTGAGCGCATGAGACTCTTCAACCGCTCTGACGACGCGAACAGCATATGACTGGCTATCAAAGAATTTCTGAATACCGGCAACGATCGCCGCCGCGGCAGATCGATGGCCGCCGCCCGTGTCAGACGAGATGATAAGAATTTTTGGGATACGCTGAGACATTGCTTAATTTGAGATCTTTTTGAGATCTCAAATTTCAGATCTCAAATCTGATCTTCACACTGGATGGGCTACGCCCGAACCGTCATCCCTTCGGGCTCAGGTTGTAAGCGATCTATTTCTTTGCGGGCCTTTTTCATTTCTCTCTCAATCTTCTTGATCTGAATCAAGTGGCCCGGGTTAAACGGCAGCGACGGATAGTAGCTATTCGATTCGTGGGTACAAAAACAGCCGTCCAGAGCTTTCTTTCGTCGTTCCTTCATCGCCGGCGACAGCCAGAGCTTCTGGAAATTCCAGTCGAAATCTCTCAGGTTTCCGATCGGGGCAAGGTTTTCGCAGGAGGAGACGGTGCCCTCATCGTAAATCACGCCGCCGGCAGTTCCCGCGTAGCATTTCATCTGGGCCTTTTGCGTTTCCTGTGTCTTTGCGATTAGGCCGTGCATGTAGATATCGATCGCCGCTTTGAAGTAGCCGGCTTTGCCACCATAGTTATTCTTGATGGCGGCATGGCGCGAATCATCGTCAATCATGGCGGCAAGCTTCTTGTAGCGTGAGTGATCGATGTCCAGCTCTACAGGATCGGCTGATGGCGGACGAATGTAATTGAAGTTCACCTTGTCGGGTCGCAAGTCATACTTTAGGAAGTCGTACCACTCAAAGATCGTGTCCTGGTTAGAGTTCATGAAACAGGTACACGTCTGCACGTCGAGCTTGGGATACTCTTTCTTGATGTTTTGAAGCTGGCGAGCGGTATCTATTGCGATGTCCCAGGAGCCAGGCTTTTGGCGAATCTTCTCGTGCGGCGCTTTCAGACCATCGATGCCGAGAGCGACGGTGACATTGAGATTGGGACATTCTTCGAGGATGCGTGTAATGTCCGGAAAGATTCGCTTCTGAATCTGCCCATTCGACATGATGTAAATCGATTCAAGCTTATTATTCTTGTAGAAGGCCTGGGTTATTTCCGGGAGGTCCTTGCGTGTGAATGGCTCGCCGCCGGCAAGAATCAACACACCCAGACTGCCGCCGAGGGTCTCCGAGATTCTCTCAATCTCCTGTGTCTTCATTTGCAGCTTTTTGCGCGGACGATCGTCAAGTTCTTCGGTGAAGAAGCAGTGCGTACAGCGCATGTCGCAAACTGAAGTCACCAGTATGTTCAGCAAAATCGGCGAAAAAGGCTGCCCGATGGCCAGCTTCGCGTAACGCTTCAAAAGTTCTCTTGTAGTAAAGTCCATTTCAACCTCAACAATAAATACGCACCATTTGATGCCACAACAGAGATTAACAGATAAGAACTTTTAACGTAACCCATCCTCGCAGAGTGTAAAAGTTTTGTAATTGCCTTTCCTGACTGCGATCACACAATGAAGGCCTCAGAAATATTCTACTCTAGGAAACTCCCGCGCGTTCGCTGCGAACAGGAATACCGAGAGCGCGCATCCGGCGGTACAGGTGGCTGCGATCGACCCCCATTAGCTCAGCCGCACGCGACACGTTGCCATCAGCCTCGTCAAGCTTTCTCTGAATAAATTCACGATGGTAGGCATCAGTCGCTTCCTTGAACGATGGAAACCGAAACGAAGCCGCAGGCGCTTCCTCTTTTCCGTGTGGCGGCAGATCGCCGGCTGCGACTTTGATTCCGGGATTCATGATTACCACCCGCTCAATCGTATTCCGCAACTCCCGAACATTTCCGGGCCAGGAATAATTCTGCAACTCTGCAATTGCTTCCATTCCAAATTCCTTGGGAATCTTTCCATAGGCTCGCGAAAAGTGCCGATTGAAATAGTCAACCAGCAAAGGCACGTCCTCGAGACGGTCGCGGAGCGGCGGCAGTTCAAAAGGAATCACGTTAAGCCGGTAAAAAAGATCTGACCTGAACTTTCCCTGTTCAATCTCCAGGTCGAGACGTTTGTTGGTGGCGGCGATAACGCGCACGTCGACCTTCACTGAACTGCCACTCCCGACAGGTTCAAACCGTTGCTCCTCGAGCACTCGCAAAACCTTCGCCTGCACGTTGGCGCTCATATCGCCAATTTCGTCCAGAAAAAGCGTCGCTCCGTCAGCCAGCTCAAACTTCCCTTTCTTCGCTGCCGTTGCGCCGGTGAACGCGCCCTTCACGTGACCAAACAACTCAGATTCGATCAACTCTTCCGGAATGGCTGCGGAGTTGACTTCGACAAAAAGCGCGCCCGCCCGCCGCGACTTCGCATGGATTGCGTGTGCAACCAGTTCCTTGCCAGTTCCTGACTCACCGTAAATGAGCACGCGGCCATCGGTAGGAGCAACAACCGAAATTTGTTTACGCAGTGCACGCATCGCCACGGATTCACCGACCATCGTGTATTCCTTCGCGAGCTCGGCTGACATTTCCGCGTTGATGAGTTGAAGTTGCTGCTGTCGCAGCGCGTTGCGCACCGTCACCAGGGTCTTCTCGATTGAAAGAGGCTTCTCGATGAAATCGAAGGCGCCGAGTTTTGTTGCGCGTACCGCGGTTTCTACGTTTCCATGACCGGAGATAATGACAACGGCGGCTTCCGAACCCGATGTTCGCAGTTGCCGCAGAGTTTCCAGGCCGTCAATACCTGGCAGCCAGACGTCCAGCAGGATGCAACTGTAGGCCCGTCGCTCAACGGCTTCGAGACATTCCTCACCCGTAGCGACAGCGTCGGCGCTGAAGCCTTCATCTTCCATCACGCCACGCAAGGTGTCGCGAATGCCGCGTTCGTCGTCAACTATTAGAATTGAATCCATGTTCAATTAGTGGGCAGTGGGCAGTGAGCGGTAAGAAAGTTAGTGGCGAGGTTTGTCCTCTGCTTCTGCTTTGCGCGTTCTGCTTCCTGCTCTCTGCCTTTTGCCTTCTGCTCTTGTACTGCCAACTGCCCACTGCTTACTGATTCATCGCTGGCAGTTCAATTACAAACCTTGCGCCTCTGGGATAGTTGCCTTCGGCGCGAATTCGCCCGTCGTGTTCGAGGATAATCCGCTGCACGATGGCGAGACCCAGCCCCGTGCCGGCTCCACGAGTTGAAAAGTAGGGTTGAAACAATCGCTTGAAATCAGCAGGACGAATTCCGTGCCCGGTATCAGAAACTTCGGCAGTCAAAATGCTCCGGAAAGGATCAAAATGAGTCGTAATTGTTATTAGTTTTTCCCCTTCGATGGTCGCCAGCGCATTGCTCGCATTATCGATCAGATTTACAAAGACGCGGCGCAACTGTTCTGAGTCCAGCATGGCGGCAGGTAAATTTGGATCGAGCTTAGTTTCTATGTTTACGCCGTCGAGTCGGTCATCGTACAAGGCGACTGCGTGACGAATCACTTCGTTTAGGTCCGCGGCCTCCAACCGGGCCAATGGCAAACGTGCAAACCGCGAAAACTCGTCAACCATCGCCTTGAGTCCCGCTACCTCGCGCACGATCGTTTCCGTGCATTCGTCAATAACGGCGCTGACGTGAAGATCCTCTCCTGTCCTCTCGGTTATTCCAGTTTGATCGCCATATCGGCCATTTCCGCTTTCTACATTTCGACCGTTTTGTGGACCATTGCCCGCAGCGCGCCGGTAACTCTTGGCAATGCGTTCGGCTGATAGCTGGATTGGAGTTAATGGATTTTTGATTTCGTGGGCCATGCGCCGCGCAACTTCGCTCCAAGCGGCGGCACGCTGGGCGGCTAACAACTCCGATAGATCTTCGAGGACCAGAACGACGCCGCGCTTCTGCGCCGACGAAGGCCGCAGGGCCGTAGCAGTTAAAGCCACTGGCAGTGATGGACTATCATTGCCGCCAGCGAGTTGGGCCTGCTCGGATGATTGTCCAGCGCGCCTCGCCCGACGCAGCACCCGATCCAGGATGACCCAATCTTCACTGCCTATCAGCTTCTCGAGTTGTTGTTCGCCGTTGGCGGGCGCTTTCAATCTGAGCATTCGCGAAGCGGCAGCGTTAATTGTGGTAACACAATCGTTCTCATCGAGCGAGACCACACCGGTAGAAAGAGACTCTAGTATGGTCTCTATGTAATTCCGGCGTTCCTCGAGTGTCAGGTTTTTTTCACGAAGCGCAGCCGATCCGGCTTCGATACTGGTGCGATTGTCTTCAAGTTGCGTCGTCATCTGATTGAACGAGTCAGCCAGCAACGCAAGCTCATCTTCGGCTATCGTGGTAACGCGATGGGACAAGTTTCCGCGCGCAATTTCATTCGACGCCTCCGCGAGTGCTTTGATAGGGGTTGCGATTCCCCGGGCGAGATAGATAGCCACCCAACTCGAAACAAACAACAGCATCAGCGTCATCAGCCCCAGGGTTGACAGCCCGAGGAGACGGACACGGCGCTGGCGCTCCACCAGTTTTCGATACTCGCCTTGCGATCCTCGGATGGTGTCATTCAGATCACTGCTGGCCCGTCGCAGCGGCACGACCACCAGTCGTTGATCATCCGAGAGATCCACTGTCGTAGCATCGAAATCCTTGCCATCCGCAAGACTGTCATCGCCGGCTTTGAGTGAATGCGCTGATTCCAGAATCGTGTCCAACTCCTTACTGTCTTTCGGAGAGAGCGCACCACGGCCCTGGGCCAACACTTGTCCGTTTGGGTCAATGATCTCAATCGCGGAGAGTTGTCCGCCGGCAATAATTCGATCAATAGTCTGTTGTCTTTCGACGTAAGACTGATGGCTCAGAACGACGCCGAGCAGAGATGCCGTGTCACGAAGGTTGCGCGTTTGCGCATCAACTGCTTCCCGTTGAACTTCCTGGGCCTCGTTCACGACGCGCGCAGGCAGACGGGCAAACCACTTTTCCAGTGAGCGATTGAGAAACAGGTAAGAAAACACAGCCATCGCTATGATGGGAAGAAAACTGATGGCAATGAAGTAGACCAGCAGGCGTGTCTTTATCTTGGAGCCCAACTGGCGTTCGCGTCGCTCGCGCCGCAACTTCAACAGGTTGCGGACAAATATAAAAGAAAAAACTACAAAGGCGACAAAGTTGAGCGTGGACAGCGTGTAAAGAAGCAGTGTATCCGAGGCTGTATCGGGCGGAAGAAAGTTCCATAGCCATAACTGCTGCGACACGATAATCGAGAGAAGCAGCAACACGAATATCCCCAGGGCCCAGAGCAAAATTTTGCGGCGTCGAGTTAACCGGCCTCGCCCTGATCCGGGCAATTGCGAGGTCTCATTGTGTTGCTGGTTACTCATGAAGAAGTTAGTGGAAGTTTATCATACAGCCGTATTATTGCTGCCCGTTCTTCGTTACGGTTCTCTTTTAGATGGCGCACTTGTGCGCCAACGGGCGGACGAGTCCGCCGTCTAGACAGCCTGCGATGTGAATTATTCGGTACCATCGTCTAGAATGCCCGCGCACTTCTGAACTCTCCTGCCAATAACCTAATGGATCTGCGCCAAGTCTTCATCAACCCCACGGGCCGGCTGCGTAGTGGTTGGCGACTATTGATCTTCCTGCTTGCGTATATCAGCCTTCTGCTTTTGCTGACCACGCTACTGCGGGTTATCTATGCGGCAGCAATCCAAATCGTGCCCGGGTTGAGGCTCGGAAGCTACTTCGAAAACGTAACTTTTCGCTTGGTCCTGTTAGGTGCAGCAGTGCTGGCAGGATTTCTTTGCAATCGCTGGTTGGAAGGTCTGCCCTGGCGCGCGCTCGGTTTGTCTCCACATCCTGGCTGGCTGCGCGATTTCCTCGTCGGCTCGATCATAGGGTTTGCTTGTTTGGCTCTGGCAACTGCCATCGCCGCCGCCGGAGGTGGCTTGAGTTTCAACGTCTCAGACCGCGGCGCACTTCTCAAGGTGGGCCAAACACTGATCCTCTCAGCAGTGCTATTCATTTTCGCGGCTCTTGCTGAAGAAGCACTTGCCAGAGGCTATCCTTTGCAGACGCTGGTACGGGCGAGGCTCACCGCGCTCGGAGTCTTCCTAACATCGATAGCGTTCGCCGGATTGCATTTCAGAAATCCGAATCTAAAAGAGGGGCTGCCTTATTTGAATCTTGTGCTTGCCGGAGTTTGGCTTGCCGTTGCCTACTTGCGCACGCGCACTTTGTGGTTCCCGTTGGGGATCCATTGGGCCTGGAACTGGGCGCTGGGATCAGTTTTCGGTCTGCCCGTGAGCGGTATCACCGACATTGCACCGAACCCGCTCTTCCATGGAACTGACCTTGGCCCGGCCTGGCTAACCGGAGGAAACTTCGGCATCGAAGGTGGAATCGCCTGCACAGTGACCCTGATAGTCTCGACTCTCTTCATTTGGCGCACGCGAATCGTCTCTGCAACCGACGAGATGAAGACCCTAACTTCGCGGGAAAACTCTTTGAGCGGTAGTTCCGTACTCCAGGCAGTGCTTAATCTAGAATAGCCTGTAGCAGACCGGTGGGCGTGCAGACGTTGCGCCGGCGGGCCATGCCTACCTGTAAACGATGTCCGACAGTTCAGATTGGTTCATCTGTTAACACTCTTCCCTTCTCTCCCGTCTTAGTCGGTGCAAGGCAGCATGATCATTCAACTCCGAACGAGACAGCGCAATGTATGAAGTCGAAGCGACAGCGGATGTGCTTCTCATGACCGGCCAGGGAAAGCCCCCGTTGGCTCAACAAACCACCGGGCTCGCTGCTGAAGCGGCGGTGACTGAAGCCCCGGAGGCGGCGTTGGTGCGCGCCGTGCTCGACGGCCACCGCGACTTGTACGGTGAGCTTTACCACCTTTATGCACCGCTCGTTCATGGAGTTCTGCTGGCGCGCATGCCTCGAAGCGAAGTCGAGGATATGTTGCAGGACATTTTTCTGCACGCGCTGAAGAAGCTGGATACGTTGCGCGACGCGGCCGCGTTTGGACCATGGATCGCAATGATAGCGCGCAATCGGGCGATGGACTTTCACCGAAGATCTCGCGAGACAGTAGAGTTTACCGACGATTTCAGGGGCAGTGATTCGATGGAATCAAAAGCGGAAGAGATACTTGAGATAGTCAGTTCACTTCCCGACGCCTATCGCGAAACATTGGTTTTGAGGTTAGTTGAGGGCATGACTGGTCCGGAGATTTCGATGCGCACGGGCCTTACACCAGCATCAGTACGAGTAAACCTGCATCGCGGAATGAAACTCCTGCGCGAGAAGCTCGGCAATGGGGAGACGCTATGAACGACATGAATGGTGATTACTTGTGGGACCGAACCGGTGAACCCGATCCGGAGGTACAGCAACTGGAAGAGGTCCTCGGCACGCTGCGCTATCAACCGCTGCCGCTTGAGATTCCCGCCGGCGTTGGGCCGAGACGTCAGCGCTTTAACTTTTCAGGCTTTGGTTCCAGTTTCGCTTCACGTTTGGCAATAGCCGCGGCAATCGCCGTGATCGTGCTCGGTCTCGGACTGTGGGTGGGATTGCAAAAACGATCATCGCCGGAATCCGTCAAAGTTGAGCGCGCGCATGGGACAAGCCCTGGGACAACCCAGCCGATTGCGCCAGTCGCAGTTGCTCCAAATAAAGCCGGCGAGAAGGCGGTGACCGTAGCGATCGATGGCGGCGACAAACCGCGCCTTCATAAAGTTGGCCCGGGCTTGGTGAGCCGAGGCGTGGTTGCCGCGAACACGAATCGAAATCGCCACGCGGCAATGAAAAACTCGGAACTTGCGGCCAGCGAGCTAAAAGAAGCGGAAGCGGCTAAGCAGCAATTGATGCTGGCGCTGCGTGTTGCCAGCGCGAAGCTGAACTTCGCGCAACGGAAGACGCAGGGAACAAATCCCGAAAATCAAATTCACAACCAACACAAAATAGGATGAATGGAGTAGTTATGAAATCACTTTACCAGACCTTGTTGAAACTCTCCTCAGTTGCAGTGCTCGTCTTTCTCGGCGCGGCTACAACCGTGATGGCGCAGAATCCCAGGATTCAAACTGGGAATCTCGATTACCTCGCGACGAAAGCGAGCCAGACAGTTGACGTCAATATTGACGAGCGCGTCATGCAACTCACGGCGAGGTTTCTCTCCAGTAAGGATCCCGACGAAGCCGCGGTCAAGGACCTCGTCAACGGTCTGAAGGGTATTTACGTAAAGAGTTTCGAATTCGATAAGGAAGGCGAATATGCGCAAGCCGACATTGAATCGATTCGTTCACAATTGCGCAACCCCGCCTGGAACAAGATCGTCAACGTCAACAGCAAGCGTGAAGGCAGCGTAGAAGTTTATCTGATGTCGAATGGCACCCAGATTAGCGGGCTGGCGGTGCTCGCTACGGATCCGAAGGAAATTACGGTGGTCAACATCATAGGCCCGGTTGATCTCGAGAAGCTGACGAAACTCGAGGGACAGTTTGGCGTGCCCGACCTGGGTATCGAGACTCACAAACCCAAGCGCAAGAATTGAGGTGCACAATGAAGAAACTCATTGCAATCAGTTTCATCTTCGTTGTGCTTCTTTTTGTAGCTCGTGAAGCTCAGACTAAAGGCGACGACTTTAGCGCCGTGGTGAAGGTCGTTGAGCAGTTTTATCACGTCAAACACAAGGGCATTCCCTTCCTCGCACGGGTTGGAATGAAGACCGCGACTACAGTCGCGCGCATTGCCGGGGGACCAAAACGGCAACTGGCCGAAGCGGGCAGCGTCAGAGTCGCCTACTTTGAGAACCAGGAATTCGATTCGAAAGGGGAGGCCGGAAAGTTCAGGGCTTCGGTGAAGGCGACATTAGCCGGGGATTGGTTGCCGTTCGTTCAAGTGCTCTCGCCAAAGGACGAAGACCAGACCTACATCTTTCTCCAGGACGCCGGTGAAAAGTATCGGGTTCTCGTAATTACGATCGAACGAAACGCAGCGACTGTTGTGCAGGTAAATCTTGCCCGAAACACCCTGGCCATGTTGATGCAAAACCCCGCTGACATGGGCAAAGCGATAACTGACGACGCAACTACTAACGACGATTGGGAGTAAAGAAGATGAATTCGAAAAGTCCCCTCAAGTTTGAGTACCTCCAAACGACGGGACGCTCCTTCCTAATGCTGGCGTCCATCGTCGCCGCCTTCCTCTCAGGATTAGCGACCGCTTCAGCGCAGGAAGTGGCGGATACAATTCACGTCAAAACGCGCGTAGTTTTCATGGACGCGCTCGTCAAGGATAAACACACTGGCGTTCCCATCTCGGATCTCAAGCCGGAAACCTTCGAAGTCCTCGACGAAGGCAACGTCCGCCCTATTTCATACTTTACTCGCGAAGGTCAGGCGCGCAAGCCACTCGCGCTCGTGTTGATTCTCGATTTGCGCAACGACCGCGCCGGCAGGTTTCTCAAGCGCCCGGACGTACTCAAGACAGTGGCCGATGAACTGGCTAAGCTTTCGCCAGAAGACGAGGTTGCCATTCTCGCGATGAACATCAACGGCGCAGACGAAAAGCGCGTCTGGCTCACCGGCTTTACACACGCTCCCGCCCAACTGGTGGCCGCACTCGGGCGTGCACCTGGATTCATCGACGTCCCGCCGGGACTCGCCGACACCAGAGCTGGAAAAACTAAGGACAAGAGCGATGCCGATCACGGCAGCAGTCTGACCCTGGGCAGTGATTCGACTAAAAAAGCACCTCAAACGGAATCCGCTGGGCCGGGTCCGGGAACGCCAAAGTCGGATAACGTCGCGGAGGTAGAAGTCATTAAGGGTAAAAACGGTGCAGTGGTAACCCGCACCATTCGCACCGACGGGTCGGTTGACGTAAAACGCGTAAACAGGAAGGGCGAAGTCACAATGGAACTTGGCGATATTTACGACATGGCCGCGGCGGTGAAAGAAACGATTCGCAAGACAGAACGCGAGCGACCAAACTCCCAGCTCTCGATCGTTTGGGTTTCCGACGGCATAGCTCCAATCTTCTTTGAAGACCGTGACGCCACCGAGCAGCTTGTAATTCGCTCAAACGTAATCTTCAATTCTTTAACCGTAGAGCTGAGGACACTCTTCAAGCTTCTAATGCCGATCGGAAAGCCGATCGCCGGCATGATGGGGGTGAGCGTTTACGGAAGCGCGAAGCGACTGGCGCAGCAATCGGGAGGCGAGGCTGTGAAGGTAAGCCGCACTAAAGACTACGCCGCCGGTCTCAGCAAGATCATCGGGAACCTGACTGCGCGCTACAGCCTTGGCTTCCAACTCGCCGAGTCGGAAAAGGACGATGGCCAACTTCATAACCTGGAAGTGCGTGTAAAAGCACCTGACGCGAAAGGAAAGTTGCGCAAGCTCGAGGTTAGCTCGCGACGTGGTTACTACATGTCGGAAACAGGCGACAAAGAATCCAAAGAGGCTGCTGCTACCAAAGCACAATGACTCTAGTTGCATTGTCGCGTGCTTCTTTCTCTCCGCACCATCTAGTGAGTTACCGATTCAAGATCGGTATACTTGCTTCAAATGCAAAAAGAACACCCTGGGGTTGAACGGATCGAGGTTCGCAAGCTCATCGAAGAACTTGGCATCGATGGAGCTTGCCGTACCGCTGAAGAATATTTTGCCCAACTCGAACCCTCGATCCTGGCGAAGCCCTTTAACAACATCAACGAAACCCCCGAGCTCTTGAGTTGTTTGGCCCAGGTGCTGCAAGGCCTGAATCTTTTTCCGCAGTTGACTGTCCTGGACTTCGGCGCGGGCTCCTGCTGGATTTCCCGCTTCCTAACGCAGCTTGGACTTAAGGTAATCGCTCTGGATGTTTCGCAAACGGCATTGAAGATGGGCAATGAGCTATATCAACGTCAGCCCGTATTCGGCGACCAACCCAAACCTGCATTCCTCCATTTCGATGGCCGGAGTATCGATCTCGATGACGCCAGCGTGGATCGAATCATCTGTTTTGACGCCCTTCATCACACTCCCTATCCGGGCGAAGTCATCAAAGAGCTGGGGCGAGTGCTTAAGGTTGGTGGCATCGCCGGCTTCTCCGAACCCGGCCCGGAACACTCTCAGTTGCAGCAATCTCAGGCAGAGATGCGAATGTATCGCACTGTAGAAAACGACATACACATCGAGGAGATTTGGGAGACCGCGCAATCAGCAGGTTTCACCGATCTCAAACTCGCTGTCTTCAACCCAAATCTATTTCTCTTGCCGCTCGGAGAATTTCAAGACTATGTCGCTGGAGCAGGAAGTGGACTTGATGGGTACGTTGAGAAAACTCGCGGGTACCAGCAGGGCCATCGCGTCTTTTTCCTTTACAAAGGCGAATCTTCAATACCGGTGGATAGTCGCCAACAAGCTGGGCTGCTGGCTGAGCTGCATGTCAAACTTTCTTCGCAGCGGGTGGCTGAGGGGGACCTCATTCATATTAGCGTCGCAGTTGAAAATACAGGCCAGGCCGTTTGGCTTCCAACAACCGGGATCGATGAATCGAAGCACGGCGCTGCCTCGATATTTGATGAGCATGGGATTTTGCTCAAAGAGAATTTACAAAGAGGCGCGGTCCACCTGGGCGTGCATTTATACGACCGTCAAGGTCGCCTGCTTGAGCGCGACTACTCACGTCATCTGCTGACACCGGACGCGCGACCGGTACGACCTCGCGAGACTCTTCAGTTCAAGACCACGCTAGCCTCACCGCCGAAAGGCAGTTACCTTTTGGAATTTGATTTAGTAAGCGAATGGGTCTGCTGGTTTGAAGCAAACAGCTCGAAGACCGTGCGAGTGGAATTCGAGGTTTCGTGAGGAAAATGTCTATTTGCCAACTCGCCACGCAGCAACCCATGTTTGACGGGCGACAAAGAAATAAAGAGGCCACTGCTTCAAAACGACGCTAGCCCTCTTCACCCCGCTGAACTCAAAAACCTATGCGCCGGCGTTTCGACTGAGTCTGCGGGGGTGGCGGACGAAGTAATTCTCTAATCTGCACGAAGAGTTGAAGGATAGCCTTCTCATGAACGTCCTGGCGTGCTGTTAACTTCCGCTCAAGTTCGTCCAGCTTCTTCGTAAGCTCCACCACCGCTCTAAACCGACTACAAGATTTCTTGTTTACCGCTGATTGATCGGAATGTAATGAAGATTCCGGGGGCCAACATACTCAGCGCGAGGACGAATGAGTTTATTGTCGGCGTACTGTTCGAGGATGTGGCCGGTCCAGCCGCTGATACGACTGACGGCGAAGATTGGCGTGTAAAGATCCAAGGGAATTCCCATCATGTAATAAGTTGACGCGGAGAAGAAGTCGACGTTTGGATACAGGCCCTTCTCGCTCAGCATCACTTCTTCCACCTTGCGAGACATTTCATACCACTTAGAGTCTCCTGCTGACTCCCCCATCTCTTTGGAGAACTGCCGCAAGTGAGTGGCGCGCGGATCCTCGGTCTTATAAACAGCGTGGCCGAAGCCCATAATCTTTCGTTTGTCGGCCAGTGCTTTCTTTATGAAAACTTCAACGTTTTCGACAGCGCCTATCTCCAGAAGCGTCTTCATCACGTTAGTGTTGGCGCCCCCGTGAAGTGGACCGGAAAGGGCGCCGATGGCCGCGGCTACTGCTGCATACATGTCCGCCAACGTTCCTGCGACGACACGAGCCGTAAACGTCGAGGCATTCAACTCGTGATCGGCGTGAAGAATCAGACAAACGTCAAAAATTCGCGCTTCCCTTTCCGCAGGCGCTTCGCCTCGCAGCATGTAAAGAAAGTTGGCGGCGATATTCAAAGAACCTGAGGGCGGGACCGGCTCAAGCCCGCGACGAATGCGATCCGAAGCAGCCACGATCGTGGGGAACTGCGCCGTTAGCCGAATAGCCGTTCTCACGCTAGCCTCGCGCGAAAGATCTCGTGCTGTGTGATCGTAGAACTCGAGGGCTGAAACGGCGGTCCTGAGAACGTCGATCGGATCGGCGTCGCGCGGAAACTGTTTCATCAAGGCAACGATCTCGGCCGGCAACCCGTACGCCTGTCGCAGCGATTGCTCCAACTCCGAGAGCTCCGCAGGGCTAGGAAGTCGCTTGTTCCACAACAGGAATATGACTTCCTCAAAGGTGGAATGCTTTGCCAGGTCGTGAATGTTGTAGCCTTGATAAATTAGCTCGCCCTTCTCGCCGTTGACATCAGAGATCGACGAGCTGGCAGCCAAGACTCCTCTGAGTCCCGCAGCGGAAGTACCGGCAGGCGCGTTTGCTTTGTTGGTCATGAGTACTGTGAAACGAAGATAACAAACGGAACAAAGTGTGACAAGTTGGGGTGCTGGTTAGTTTGATAAGCATTGCGCCTGAACCTTCGAAGGCTCAAGAAGTGGTCCATACAGAACCGAGCACGGTAGCGCCGGATGTTAAAGTTAACTTCAGTAGCAAAGCGTGTCGCCAGGGCTTATTGCAAAAGTAGATTCCAGCATCCGGCGCTACCGCGCTCGGTTCTGTACTGACGCCTACTGATTTCGTTAACACTTACTCCATTAAGATAATTACCGAATCGCCACGCTGGGCCTTTAAGATTCTTGCCGCTGACTCACCGACCGCGGCTATCTCTAAAAATCCCGCACTGCCCCATACCGCAAAGATCTTGCTGCCGCTTTTAATTTCCTCAGCAAAGTAGTTGCGAAATGATTTGATTGCTCCGCCTTTGACACGCAGCTTAGCGCCGCCACCGATCATTTCCGGAGTTAACTCATTCTTCGTGATATTTGTGATGCAGTTTCCAAAACGATCGATGTGGATAATCCTGCCCTGGATTTCCCCGTTCCGTTTCGTCTCAGCCTGCAGCGATTGCAATCGGACGTAGTCGTGAATCTCAGCTCCCAACTCCCGAGGTTTGACGCCGTTGGAAAGCGCTGCTGCTACTGGCGCGAACACGTCGCGACCATTAAAGGTCGGACTTACGGGGTGCCGAAAGTATTTCGTATTTGTAAGATGGAATATCCGCGGCTTGCTGTGTTCGCAAATGTAGCTAAAAATTCCGTTGTCCGGACCAATGAAGTACTGTTGGCTAGCCTGGACCAATATCGCCCGGCGAGATGATCCGACGCCGGGATCCACAACCGCAACATGAATTGTCCCCGCAGGAAATGATGAATAGACAGCGAGCAGTGTGAACGCAGCCGCCTCAATGTCCTGCGGCGGAATGTCATGCGTAATATCAATAATTCGTGCCGCGGGATTTAGAGTGAGAATCACTCCCTTCACGGCGGCAACGAAGTAGTCCGTGGTGCCGAAGTCGGTGAGAAGCGTGATTGGCGAGTCAGTGCTTGAACCGCGACTACGAGAAGAACGAACGCGGGAACTTGATTCCTTCAAATCACGTTCCCGCGTAATTTTGTCACGCAGTTTATTTGTCACCGCGTACCGGCGTCTCCATTTTCCGAATCAGTTTCTCACTGAATGCGCGTTTCGGTTGCCGCTCGAATCTTTAGCTGTTGGCCGCGGTCGAGGCGAACATCCTTACCGCGCTTGCTGAGGACACTACCTGTCCCCACCGTTCCGCCAATCGCCGCGCCGATCGCTGCGCCTTTGCCGCCGCCCACCACCGCGCCGATGATCGCACCGATTCCGGTGCTCGCGCCGACCTTCGATATATCATCCTTGGTAGAGCTTCTTCCTCTCACGCCACCTTCGGAATCTACCGTCGCCGCACCATCTCTGTTACCCATGTCAACCACTTCAATTACGTCAGCGCGGAAGCTGACTGTGCGATTGTCCATGCGCAGTGATTCGAATGACAGTTGAAGCTCTGCAGCGCCTTTCACTCTTCCCGATCGCTTAACGTTCGTCACTCGGCCCTCGACAATCGCTCCTTGATACTCCTGCGGCCCAATCACGCGCGCTTGAAAAGGATCGCCGCGCTGGCTGACATCGGTCGAAAGAGGTGAATCCAACTCAATTGTCAAAACGGTATCGCGCGGAATGTACAACGGCCCACCGACCGACGACTGCACGGTATTGTTTGGCGAAGTTGTATTGTTTGACGAAGTAATATTGTTATCTGGCGAGCTGCTGGCAACACTCGCTGGCCCGGAATCCACCGTACCCCTGGGTGCAAGTCCGGCAGGTATCGATGAGTCGAATAAACGGCGGTCGTAGCCCGCGCCATATCCTCTCTCAAAGCCTTGCTGGTAACCGTCGCGGTAAGTCTCTGCGGTTCCCCAGGCCTCGCTGTAATTCCGATCGCCGCGCTGATACTCTTCCTTGCTTTGATAGTTACGCGCCGCGCGGTTTGCTACGTCTCCATAGCCCGCGTTATAGCCGTCGGAGTAACCGGTGCGGTAGCCACGTTCGAGCGCTGTGGACAGGGAAGTCGACTGACCTTGCAAGGCCGAAGCATGGGCAGCGGGTGTTGCAGATATTGCCCACGAGGTCATCATTAACCCAACCACCACCAGGGAAATTTTTAGATACTTCATTTGCTGTTCCTTCCAGAGATTTGCGACAAGGGCCGCCGCAGTTGTCTTGGGAGAGCCAACCTCGTGCGAATAGGATGCTATCACTCAACTTGCGAGCTAACAATTGCGGGCGCAATGGCTTGATTTGGCTTGCCGCGCTATGGTCGGCGCTGCACAAGCCTGACCGGTTCTTTTTATGCTCTCTAAACTCAAATCGACCTCAAAATACAAATAACTCGGCCCTCAGATGCTTATTTGGGGTTACTGGTTGGCGAGATGTACGCGCAGCGTCCAGTTCGAGCTAAACTACCGACATACTGAAATCTGGGATATTGCCCTGAACCGATGAACGACGTACGCAAAGTATATCTGGACCATAGCGCCACCACGCCCAGCGACCCGCGGGTTGTCGAGGCGATGTTGCCGTACCTGATCGAGAAATTTGGCAACGCATCCAGCGTGCATTCCTTCGGCCAGGAAGCGCGTGCAGCTGTCGATCGGGCACGACGGGAGGTCGCAGCGCTAATTGGCGCGCGTTCGAACGAAATTGTCTTTGTCTCGGGTGGCACGGAAGCCAACAACCTTGCCGTTCGCGGAATTTGCGAAGCCGCCGCAGTTCATGGGCGTCACATCGTTACTTCGAATATTGAACATTCGTCGGTCCGGGGCATTGGCGATGCTCTGGAAAAGAACGGGTGGGAGATTACTCGGCTGCCCGCCTACGAGGAAGGGATTGTACGAACGGAAGATGTTCGAGCAGCCATCAGGCCAGACACTGTGCTCATCTCACTGATGCTGGCCAACAATGAAATCGGCACGATTCAACCAATTGAGGAAATCGGCAAGCTGGTGCAGGAAGAACGTGCCAGTGGACATCGACATCTTTGGTTTCACACTGACGCGGTGCAGGCCGCTGGACGAATTCCTTTGAAAGTCGAAACGCTTGGCTGCGATCTGTTATCGCTGTCGGCCCATAAACTTTATGCGCCGAAAGGGACGGGGGCGCTGTTTGTGAAACGAGGTGTGCGCTTGATGGCCCAGAATGTCGGCGGCCACCAGGAGCGCGAGAAGCGGGCGGGCACGGAAGGCGTGACCGGTATTGTAGCCTTTGGGGCAGCCGCGAAACTTGCGCGCGAAGAGATGGACCAACGCACCGAACACGATCGGAAACTGCGAGACAAGTTTGAGGCGGGCGTGACTGGGCGCGTTGCA
Source organism: Acidobacteriota bacterium (assembly GCA_030854715.1). Classification (GTDB taxonomy): domain Bacteria; phylum Acidobacteriota; class Blastocatellia; order Pyrinomonadales; family Pyrinomonadaceae; genus PSRF01. The sequence continues at coordinate 7,117 of JALYSR010000266.1, read as the reverse complement.
GACATCGTCTTCAATGGCGACCGCTCGCGCCGTCTACCGCATCTCTCGAATATTTCGTTCCGTTTCATCGAAGGCGAAGGATTACTGATTAGTCTGGATCTCCAGGGCATTGCAGTCTCGACCGGCTCCGCCTGTTCTTCCGGCACGCTCGAGCCGTCGCCTGTGATTCGCGCTCTTGGTCGCAATGACGAGCTTGCGCGCGGCTCGATACGCTTCAGCTTCGGCAAGGACAATACCGACCAAGACGTTGACTTCGTTCTCGAGGTGTTATCGCGTGTGGTGGAAAAGCTACGAGCCATCTCTCCGCTTAACAAATCGCAAACTCTGGAGCCGGCCATCGTCGCTGAAGCCCGGTGATCTCTTCGTGTCATACTCGTCAACTTTCAAAGATCACCTTGCCAATCCGCGTAATGCAGGTGAACTGCCGGACGCCAATGCGACCAGCGAAGAAACGAATCCGGTTTGTGGCGATCGATTGCGATTGTCGTTGCGCGTGCAGAACGATCGCATAGAAGTCGCGCGTTTCCTTGCCTATGGCTGCCCGCCGACGCTTGTCTGCGGATCAGTTTTGACAGAGCTGATTGAAGGAAAGAGCGTCGAGGAAGCGATAAACCTCACTCGCAAAGACTTGCTGGAGGCTGCTGGCGGGCTGCCCTCGCGAAAGCAACACGCTGCCGCGCTGGCTATTGAGACACTGAGAAGTGCGTTATCAACCGGCGGGGGCAAAAATTCCTTCAGATGAAAGTAGATTCAGGGACTTGTTACACGTGGGCGCGTCTGCTGCGGAGAGGCGCTGGGACGTTGATGATATTCCGGGCCACAGTATTTCCTTGGTTCAGTACCAAGCACGAAAGTCTTAGTACGAACTATTGGACACGATTCCACCGCGATCAATCCGGTCGTTGGATCGATGTCCAGTGTTATCGTCCCTTCCAGACGTCCGTTCTCTCCGGTCCGAAGTTCAGACCGCGGCAACTTCGGCTTGGGCGAGGCAGTAGGAGAAGGCTGCACCCCTGGTGGTAAGACTTGCTCCGGCGGAAGCGGGGCTAGCTCCTCAGTATCCGGTGAAGGCTCCAATTGAGGCTCGAGGATAGCGGGCGCCTGCGGCGAGGTGCCGTTAATGAACAATTCGATGCGTTTGTCGGGGTCGTCCGCTGCTGCGGGGCTGCCCGTTTTTGGATTTATCGCGACCTGCTCAATTCCAGCAGGCATCTGCCAGTCGCCTTGCCACTCGGGATGCTGCGCCAGAGCCGTTCCCATAAAATCAGTCCAGATTGGCAGCGCGGAATTCGCTCCGGTCAGCCCCAGTTGTGAGCCATCGTCAAATCCGACCCACACAACGCAAACAAGATTCGGCGTGTAGCCAGCAAACCAGCCATCGCGGGAAGTTCCTGTCTTCCCCGCCGCATTAGCTTTGAAACCGCGCGCCCGCACCGGTGCGCCAGTGCCTCTATTGATCACGTCTTTCATGAATGAAGTCATCACGTAAGCGACGTCGGGGTGAAACACTTCATTCTTCTGCGGCGTTGGCGCTGCAATAGTAACGCCGTTCCCGGTGGTAATCCGATTGATTGCAATCGGCGTCGTGCGGGTGCCCAGGGTGGCGAAGGCTGTGTAGGCCGAGGCCACTTGCAATGGTGTTGCTTCACTGGTGCCGAGGGCCATCGCTGGATACGCTCTCGCCGGTTTTGGCAAACCCGCTTTCGCAGCGAGCGCCATCACCCGTCCAATTGTGACTTCCATGGCCACATCAACTGTGACGACGTTCAAGCTATGGACCAGCGCATCGCGCAGGGTGACAGGTGCATGTGAATAGCTATCGCCAAAGTTACCCGGTGAGTATTCCTGGTTATCGAATGTAAACGTCTTTGGCTCGTCCATGTATGTTGTCGCGGGAGTGATGACGCGTGGCACAGGATCGTAGGCAGTGTTGAGCGCGGTGGCATAAACGAACGGCTTGAATGCTGACCCGGGTTGGCGTAAAGCGTCGGCCACGCGATTGAGCTGACTCTTGCCGTAGTCGCGCCCACCTACCATCGCAACTATTTCTCCGGTTTTCGCATTCATGGCCACCAGCGCGGCCTGAAGCGTGCCCGGCTCAAATCGCTTTGCCTCGATTTTGTCGAGCGCGGCCAGTTGTTTTGAAACCGCGGCATACGCCGCCCGTTGCAAATCAAGATCGATAGTAGTGTAAATCCGTAGATGTTCCGCGGCGCCCGGTCCAGCGATGAGGTCGCCCAACTGACTCTGAACATAGTCCGAAAAATACGGTGCGTCGGAAACATCTATGCGACCCTTAGTCGGTGCCACTTGTAACGGCGTCTGCTTCGCCTGGCTCGCTTCCTCGCCTGTGATCGCGCCAGTTTCCGCCATGTTGTCCAGCACCTGATTGCGCCGGGCAGTGGCCGTGGCTGGATCGTGGTATGGATTGTAGCGATTCGGACTGCGGATTAGTCCGGCGAGAAAAGCTGACTCAGGCAATGTCAGATTGGTAACGTCTTTGTTGAAGTAAGCATCCGCGGCTTCCCCAAAACCGTTTATCGAAAACCCGGACTGCTGTCCCAGATAAACCTGATTGCAGTAGAGAGAAAATATTTGCTGCTTCGACAATCGCGTCTCAAGAATCACTGACATGTACGCTTCAGCAACCTTGCGCCGCATGGTCCTCTCCGGCGAGAGCAGGAGGTTTTTAACTAACTGTTGCGTGATGCTGGAACCACCCTGACGGGCGATCGGAGAACTCGGATCGCTATCGTAACGACGGATAAGCGCTCGCAATATGCCGCGGAGGTTTACGCCGTAATGTTCGAAGAAGGATCGATCCTCGGTGACTGTAATTGCTTTTACCAAGTGAGGCGGCAGATCGTTAAATCCGATTATCTTACGTTTAGCCCGCTCGCGTCCGGTGACAGAAGTGATCAATTCCGGCTCGAGCCAGGCCTTTTCCAGCCGCGTGTTGGCGTCCAATTCTGAGAGCGAGCTTATCGATTTTCCGTTCTTTGAGAATTGCACACGCACGCGTTGAAACTGGCGCTGGCCATCAACGGTGCTATTGTCGCTCGGTTCGACATCAACAGAGCCCGCACCGGCCGAGTAGCGCCCGCGCGCCTGGTCCGCCTGTTGCAATTTTTCCACGTAACCGGATCGCTTGAGAAACTCGATCAGGTTTTCCTGCGTCAGTGTTTGGCCCACGCGAAGCTGTTTGGGGGCCGCATAGATTCCCGCGGAACGGGTGAAGACCTCGCCTTTCAAAAGGTTGTCGATTCGCCCGGAAAAGACCGTCCAGTAATAAACCAGGAATCCAACCAAAAGCGTGGCGAAAACCGCTAAGGGGATTATGAGAACCGGGCTCAGAAGCCGGCGAAGGAGGCGGCGTCGAAAACCAGCCTCCGGCTCGGCGTAAGCGACGACGCGAGATCTGGGTCTTCGGTCTTTTCCCGGCCGCATTCCGGTTGGAGTTGTTCCTTCAGGTGGGTATCTCGCTGGCATATAAGACAGGCGATAGATCCGGAGCGGTCTGGGCGTCGCAGTCTGGGGTCATCGTCCATCCTCGCCACTCAAATGCTAACCTCTCGAAACCAAGGTGTCCAATTGCAGGAACAGAAATCAGCACTCCACTTAATTGACAGCCTGTTTTTCTTTAGTTAACGTCGAGCTCGTCGACTAATTGTTAGTCCACTTGTCCTGGATGCGTCTGGCATATGAGTCCAACGCCAATCGGCACTCCTTCATTTACCGGAAATCATCGCCGAATCATTTTTGCACTGCTCGCTGTCATTGTAGCAATCGCATTTGGCGCGACAGGCTTCTATCTAATCGAAGGATGGTCTCCCCTTGATAGCCTCTATGTCGCGGCGCAAACTGTCACCACCGTGGGCTTTGGCGACGTCGCGCCCGCCACCAGAAATGGACGGATCTTTGCGACTTTCTTCATGCTCGCCGGTGTTGGCGTTGTGCTCTACGCGCTTACAACGACCGTACAAGCTATAGTTCAATCCGAGCTAGTCGCTACCTTTGGCCAGCGACGGCAGTCACGAAAAATGAGCAAACTGCGAAATCACTTCATCATCTGCGGCGCGGGACGCGTCGGCTCTAATTTGGTTCGAGCATTGCTCGGCGGCGAAGAGACCTTCATCGTAATAGAAAGAGATCCGCTGAAAGTTGCCGAATTGACCGACCTCGGCGTGATTGTACTAGTGCGTGATGCAACGCTTGAGGAGAGTCTGCTTGAAGCAGGAGTTGAACATGCGCGCGGACTTGCTGCATGTCTTCCTGACGACGCCGATAATGTTTACGTCGTGTTGACGGCCCGCGATCTGAATCAACACTTGCACATTGTGGCACGCGCAGCCGAGGAACAAGCCGAACCAAAACTGATTCGCGCGGGAGCCAATCGCGTTGTCGCGCCCACAATTATCGGCGGTCATCGCATGGCAATGGCCCTGACCAAACCTGCTGTCGACGACTTTATCGGCTCTATTACTGCAAACAAGTTGGAGTTGGCATTTGAACAACTCGAGGTGGCGCCCTCCTCCACATTGGTCGGACAAAGATTGAGTGAAACAAACATTCGCTCAGAACTCGACATTGTGGTAGTCAGCATTCGACGCAATGATGGACGAATACTTTTCAACCCCAGCGGCGAAGCAGGCATCGAAAGCGGTGACATACTTATTGCCATCGGACATGCCGAGTCGCTAATGACGTTGACCGAGCTGGCAAAAGGCGAACGATCGGTACAAAGTCCAATGTCTAAGGTCTAATTAGTCCAATGTCCAAAGTCGATTAAGGATTGCCGCGCTATGAACGTGGATGAGATTCCTTCGGCGCGAGCGGACTTTGGACATTGGACTTCATTTATGAAAATCCTCGTTACCGGCGGCAGTGGTTATCTGGGTACGCATGTGCGCCGGTTTTTCAATGCTGATGATTTTTCCCGCCGTTCCGGTCATGACATTCTTAGCAGCAACGACGTCAAGCATGTCGCCGATTATGACGCTGTCATCCACCTGGCAGCGCGTCTGGAAAAGGATCCAGCCGGCGCCGAACTTTGTTTTCGCACAAATGCTGAAGGAACCGCGAACGTAATCAGGAACATTCAGCGCAACGCTACCTTCATTTACGCCTCAACCAAAGACGTTTATGGACCGCACTCAGGTTCATACGACGAAGTTCCGGAATCCTGTCCAACCAACTATGACGGGCAAACTGCTCTCGAGTGGTCGAAGCTAATCGGCGAGCGCTATGTTGAATACTATGCGCGGCAGCACAATCTTCGTGCCTGCATCTTCCGCATGTCTGCAATCTATGCGCGACCATCAGAGGGCAACGAGTCCGGGTTTGTTACCCACTACGTCGAATCGGTGAAACGCGGCAAAGTAATTCGACTTCCGCTGAGCGGCCAACCCGTCCGTGACATTCTGCATGTGGACGATTTTTCGCGAGCATGCCAGGCCTTCATTGGGTCGCCACAGCGGTTCGGTTTGTATAATCTAGGCGGTGGCAAAGATAACTCTGCCTGCCTTAGGGAGATAATCGACACAATCGCCAGGCAGATTGAGCTTGAACCAAAGGTTGTAAACGACGATCTTTTGCCGGACCCGGTTCCTATTAATTACGTGTCCGATTTGAGTCGCATTCGCAGCCAGTTGGACTGGCAGCCCCAGATCGGGATTGAGGAAGGTTTGCGGAGTCTGTTGTAAGAAGAAAGGAGATTTTCCATATATCATTTCTCATTTTTCATTTCCCATTTGCAGACCCCTTCGTCGGCGACGAGGACAAGCCTCCTATATGACAAATGAGAAATTTGAAATGAGAAATGGAAAATCTTTTCCGGGCACGTAGCAGAAATGGCTGAACCGAGGCCCAAAAACATAGAACGCATCGTGGTTCGCGGCGCTAACTGGGTTGGCGATGCGGTGATGACTGTGCCGGCCCTGCGTGAACTGAGACGCCTCTTTCCGAAAACACGCATTACTCTCGCCACTCGTTCCTGGGCCAGGGGTCTGTTCGCCGATGCTGATTTTCTCGACGAGTTGCAGGTTCACGATGGCACCGGCCTGCGCTCCGTTGTGCAGCAGGTGCGTGAGTGGCGCAGGCATGATTTTGATTTGGCAGTTCTCTTCCCCAATTCGCTTGAGGCCGCGCTTGTGGCCGCGCTTTCGAGCGTGCCGCTTAGAATTGGCTATGCCTCCTATGGACGCCAGCGGCTCCTGACGCACCCACTAACTTTGCCCGAATGGCGTGGCACCAGGCACGAAGTGTTTTACTACTTGCAGATCGTTGCCGAACTCGAATGGCGCATAAAGGGCCAGGAGACTTTTCTCGCCACCGAACCGAACAGTTCGTTGGAAGTATCTGATGCACGGGCGTCGGCAGCGATAGATCTAGTTCGCAGCAAAGGAGTGATCGAATGTCGGACGTTGATTGCTTTATGCCCCGGCTCAATTAACAGCAGAGCGAAGCGTTGGCCGGCGGAGCGCTATGCAGCGCTTGCTGATCGGCTAATTGAAGAAATAGACGCGCAGGTTATCCTGATTGGCTCCGCTGCCGAGGTGGAGGTTTCGTTGGAAGTAACTGAGCGAATGCGCAACAAGCCAGTCGTGCTTACCGGTAAAACGGATCTTGCAGAACTTGTGGCCGTGCTTGGTCTGGTAAATCTTCTCATTACCAACGACACCGGCCCCGCACATATTGCCGCGGCGCTGGGGCGACCAACTCTTGTAATTTTTGGTCCTACGAATGTCGCCACCACGCGTCCGTTTTCACCTTTGGCTGAGATTGTGGTGCACCCGCCTGAGTGTGCGCCTTGCATGCTTCGCGATTGCCCGATCGACCATCGCTGCATGACGGCGATTAGCCCCGATGACGTTTTCGACCGCGCACGAACCGTGTTGGAAACATCAGCGGGACAATGGCGAAGAAATGAGAACTCGGCAAACGTGGCTTTGCCGCTTGATGGTCATTACAGAACCGAGCGCGGTAGCGCCGGATGCTAGAATCAACGTGTCTCCGAAGCAAGTCGGCGCGCATGGGCGTTCGGTGAACCCAGGATTCACCGAGGAATATTAAGGAAGTTGACTTTAGCATCCGGCGCTACCGCGCTCGGTTCTGTAAT
>JALYSR010000227.1 GCA_030854715.1 Acidobacteriota bacterium | reverse complement strand
TTGTTTATGTACTGGCGAAACATGCGTTTGCCGCCTTCCTGCTCCGCCCAGTAAATCTGTTCGGCACTCAGCGCATCGCGCACGCCGAATGCGACCGGGATTCCGCCCGAGCTGGGACTGATAATAGCGACCTTGGGCAACTGGCTTGAGATATCGCGATCAACGCGAAACTTCCGGCTTAATCCGACTGCCAGCACCCGCGCCGTGTCGTAATAACGAAAGGCCAGCGGCATCTGAAAATAGTGTGGTGAATGCTTGCCGTTGGGATAGACGAAGTGGCCTTCGCGAAAAGCGCCGGTGCGTTTCAAGATTTGCATTACCGTGTCTGACGACGGAATCAGATCTACCATTTTAGGCTCCAGTTGCTGAAAAGGATGAAGGATGAAGGTTGAAGGTTGAAAAAACAAAGTTCCCGCCCGGAGGTTTGCTTCATCCTTCCGCCTTCATCCTTCATCCTTCTTTGAATTGCGCCGCCCAGCATACATCAATCGTGCGGCTTTGCTCCATCGCTGAGGGCGCGTCTTATCAACTCTGCCTGATCTTTCGGTAACTCTTTGGGTAATTCGCCCGGCGAAAACCACACGGCCTTTTGGATTTCATAGTTGAGCTGATCCGTAGCGCCGATGGCCCGGCCCTGGAAAACAATTTCGATCTGCTGCGGCGTTTTGAAAGCTCGCGTCGTGAAAAGTTTTATTTCCCCAAGTTCAAGGCCTACCTCTTCGCGTAACTCGCGTCGCAAAGCTTCTTCCGGCTGTTCCCCTTCTTCAATGAAACCACCAGGCATTCCCCAACCCGTCCCCGGACGAAAGCGATGCTTGAGGAGCAAAACGCGCCCGTTGGCGTCAGTAACTATTGCTCCCGCAGTCACAGCGAAGCGAGCATGGGTTAGGCGTATGGTCGCGCGCTTCAGTTTCCTTGGTACGCGTCGCCAGACTGCCCCGAGAAAGTCGTTGAGCATTTCAGTTCAGCATAACATGACTGTTTAGAGTTCAACCCGGGGAGCCGTCGGCAAGCGAAGACAAGCATCGTCAGGCAATTGAGTGAGAAGGACATATCATGACAGAACCGAGCGCGGTAGCGCAGGATGCTAGAGTCAACTTCGGTAATATCCGTAGGTAAATAAAAGAGTTCACTGAAAACCAATGCGAGGCAAGCTGCTTCGAACACAGTTGATTCCAGCATCCGGCGCTACCGCGCTTGGTTCTGTAACGTTCTCGCTAACTCGGCCCTTTACCGAAGCTGGCGGTTCATTGACGCGCATTTGATCATCTCTGTAAGATTTGTTCAAGTACAGCCAAGGTTAACCAGCAGCTATGACAACTGCCTCCGAAACCAGCTCGCCTGATCAGGTCTCTGCCACAGCCGCAACTGCGCCGGTGCCGAAGCGGATCACCAATGCGCAGACCGTGTGCAATGAGAAAAACGCAAAGGGAAAACTTTGCAACGGCCATCTCAAACAACTGCGCACCGCCGGCGAGGCCGCCGAGATTCACCTGCGTGGCGATGACGTGCTGTTCAAATGCCAGACTTGCGGCACGTTTTACATGGGCCCGCCGCTGGGACACGTGCGAGATCCGAACAAGCAAAGTCGTTTTGTAGAAGCTGAGCTTACTGCTCTGCTGCAAGCTGCGGGCGGCACGATGCCAGTCATCAAGAAAGACGCACGGGGCGTCTTTGTCATGGAAACGAGCACGGCACACGCGCCAGCGCCCAGCAAGCCGGCCGCTGCCCCATCATCTGCGTCACCAGCCGCGCAAACTCCTGCGGCCAAAGCCGCGCCTGCTGCCGCCGCGAAGCCAGGCGCGGCGCCTGCACAAAAATCTGCCGCACCAAAAGCTGGGACTGAGCCAAACCGGCAGCTAAACCGACGATCCACTTACGCGGGTGTCGTTGATACTGGACCAGTAGCGGGTGAAACTTTTGAACAAAAGGTCGCGCGGCTAAAAGCTGTGTCAGCGGGAGCCAAGCAACGCGCCGAAGAAGGTGGAGGCCCAGTCGCGCCCACGCCAGTCGCTGAAGCTAGCGCGCCTGTTGCCTCGGAAGTTGAAGCACCAACCACCGCTGCTGTCGCCGCCGAGCCCGAATCGTCTCAAACTGCTCCTGTTGCTGCGGCTGCTTCCCCATCTGAGACTCACAAGCCAACTGGCCAGGCGGATCGAACACTAATGAACAGGTCCACTTACTGCGGCGTTCTCGATACTGGTCCGGTGCCAGGCGAAACTTTTGAACAGAAAGTGGCACGCTTGCAAGCTGTCGCCGCTGCCGCGAAGCAACGAGCCGACGGTGGATGACCTAACCGCAAAGCGGTTCCGGCCTCCAGCCCAGGGTTGCCGCGATAGCGGCTACCCTGGGTAAAGGATTTTAGATAGCACCCAACCGCAACGCGGTTGCGTCAATCCCAAATGTAACGCTCGTCCCAATCCATCTGGTGCTTTGTTAAAAGTGCTCTCACCTCATCCTGAAAGCTCAGTTTTCGATGATGTTGTTCTTGGTTCGCGATATATCTCTTAACCTGTTCCAGATTTGATTGGCTCACGGAAAAATCGGCGTAACCACCCTGCCACTCAAAGTCGTCGAAACCACCTTGTTCCTTCAACCAAAGGTTCGACACACGCTTCAATTCTTTCACCCATTCGGCTTGGGTAATGCTTCGTCCAAAGCGGGCAAGTAAGTGTACGTGGTCTTCGACGCCCCCTACCAAAATGGGAGGACACTCGAGTGTCTTCGAGGTACCGCCGAAGAATGAATGCAAGTCGTTGCGCAGGCCTTCATCGCTTAGAAAGGCATGCCGATGTTTCGTCGAAAAAACGAGGTTAATATAGACGGCAGAAAGAGATTGAGGCATGGGGGACTCCTCGTTCGCGGTCGCAACCCCTTTGGGG
>JALYSR010000222.1 GCA_030854715.1 Acidobacteriota bacterium | reverse complement strand
GTGTTTCACCAGTCCAAAGTCGAGTACTTTGACCTGACCCTGCTCGTCCACCAGTATGTTCGAAGGTTTGATGTCGCGGTGAATGATGCCGCGCGCGTGCGCGGCGCCAAGCGCTTCGGCCACAGCCTCGATAATCTCTAATGCGCGTGAAAGCGTCAGCCCACTCTCATGTAAGAGTTCGCTTAGAGTCCCCCCTTTGATGTATTCCATGACGATGAACGGCAGGCCGTCCGGAGTTTCACCGTAGTCGTGGATGATTGCGATGTTTGGGTGAGACAGGCTGGACACAGCGCGGGCTTCGCGCAGGAATCGAGCGCGATAATTATGATCGTCAGCAGCAGAGAGAAACTTGATGGCAACATGCCGGCCGAGATGCGTGTCTTCAGCCATATAGACAACGCCCATTCCACCCTCACCGATTTTCTCCAGGATTCGGTAATGTGAAACGGTCTGGCCGATCATAAGTTTTTGTTTCTACTTATTCGCGAGAAGGCGCCAGTCAAGACTTCGGATGATAAACGCGCTGGTCGGCTTAGGTTGTAAGCGAAATGCCTGTGGACGGTCATGCTATGCGAAAGATCGGGGCATTTCAAGACACAACTACTACCTCCACCCTTAACGGAGGGCTGAAGAGCGCATCGCGCTACAAAATGCGCGGATGCGGGGCAGGAGCCAGTTAACATCCTGCGGATTTAAAGAGGTAGTATTCCGTTTGGGTTGAAGACTTACTGATGATGTGATTCGTGGGCACGATCAAAACAGATTCTGTTCTGCAAACGTAAAGGTGGCGTCTACAAGACGCCCTGTTAGCTAATGAATAATCGATCTAGCTCTTCAGCCAGCCAAAAAGGCCATGCACAACTGTCTCGCGATTCTCTTCATAGATAGCGCGGGTGAGGGGGATGCCCATCGGGCAAGCCTTAACGCAATTCTGCGCGTTGCCGCAGTTTGCGATCCCATCGTCGCCGACAATTCCTTCCAGTCGTTCGTCACGCGACATCTTGCCGGTGGGATGCATGTTGAATAGACGCACCTGGGCAATCGCCTGCGGTCCAATGTAATTGTCGTCGTCATACTGCGGACAAGCCTCCAAACAACAACCGCAGGTCATGCAACGCGAATAAGCATAGCGCTCCTGCACGTCCTCCTGGTCCATACGAGGACCCGGTCCAAGATCGTGAGTGCCATCAAGCTCAATCCAGGCGTTCACACGCTTGAGGTGATCGAACATTTGCGAACGATCAACAACGAGGTCGCGTATGTTGGGGAACTTCTGCATCGGCTCGAGCTTGATTGGCTGTTCCAGATTATCAATGAGCGCAGAACAGGATTGGCGCGCGCGTCCGTTAATGACCATCGTGCAGATGCCGCAGACCTGCTCGAGGCAGTTCATTTGCCACACGGGGGGGGTGGTGGGAGTGCCTTCCATTGTTACCGGGTTTTTCTGAATCTCCATTAGACACGAGATGATGTTGAGATTCGCGCGGTAGGGAAGCTCAAAGCGCTCCCAGTATTGCGGCGAGTCGGGATTAGCGCGGCGCCTGATGTGAATCTCGACCGTCTTTGGCGGAACGCGCGTCGCTTTTGATGTCTCTAAATGTGTGGACATAGCAAATCCAATTCGTTCTAAACTGCCGCAGCGGGTCTAGGTGCCGCCGGATCGTGTTTAGGCTCTTGTTTAGCTTTGCTGTAGTCCCGCTTCCGCGGCGGAATCAGCGAAACATCGACCGGCTCATAAGACAGCACCGGACCTTCGCCTGAATATTCTGCAACTGTCGTCTTCAGGAAATTCTCATCATCGCGTTCCGGAAATTCCGGTTTGTAATGTGCCCCGCGCGATTCGTTTCGATTAAGAGCGCCCAGAGTAATCACACGCGCCAGCTCGAGCATGTTGTCGAGATGTCGCGCATGCGGCAACGCCATCGTGGCCCACAGGTTCGAGTCGTTAATCGAAATGCGTTTGTAACGATCCATCAGCTCGAGCAGCTTGTTGTCAGTTGCTTTCAACTTGTCGTTGTAGCGAACGACCGTGACGTTGTCAGTCATCAACTTGCCCATCTCCTGATGCAGAATGTACTGGTTCTCGGTACCACTCTGTTTGACGAGGGCGTCGTTTATTTGCTGTTGCTTCCGAAGCTCCTGGTCGTATATGCGCGAACCATCGGCGCCGTTGCGTTCAACATTCTTCGCATATTCAATGGCCGCCGGGGCCGCTACGAATCCACCATAGACACAACTAACTAATGAGTTAGCTCCCAGCCGGTTTGCCCCGTGAATCGAGTAGTCGCATTCGCCCGCCGCCAGCAGCCCGGGAATATTTGTGCGTTGATCGTAGTCAACCCAAAGGCCGCCCATTGAATAGTGCACTCCGGGGAAGATACGCATCGGTACATGGCGAGGATCGTCGCCAACAAACATTTCGTAGATTTCGAGAATCGCGCCGAGCTTGCGATCAAGTGTTTCAGCGGGAATGTGCGTAAGATCCAGGTAGACCTGATTCTCTCCGCCCACGCCCTTGCCTTCAATGCAAACCTGGAAAATTTCCCGCGTCGCAATGTCGCGGGGAACAAGATTGCCGTAAGCTGGATATTTCTCTTCGAGAAAATACCAGCGTTCACTTTCAGGAATCGATGAAGGCGGTCGAGTGTCGCCCGGCTTTCGCGGCACCCAGACGCGACCGCCTTCGCCGCGTGCCGATTCCGACATCAAACGCAGTTTGTCTTCGCCGGGAATTGAAGTCGGATGCACCTGAATGAATTCGCCGTTGGCATACTTGGCGCCCTGCTGGTAGCACGCCGCAACCGCACTGCCGGTGCATACCATTGAATTAGTCGACTTTCCAAAAATCAGACCCGGACCACCGGTAGCTACGAGTACGGCGTCGGCAGAAAAAGCTTTGAGTTCGAGCGTCTGCAAGTCCATCGCTATCAGACCGCGACACACCTGTGCTTCATCGAGCACCAGGGACATCATTTCCCAGTGTTCGAACTTGCGAATTTTTCCAGCCGCTTCGTAGCGTCGCACCTGTTCGTCGAGCGCATAGAGCAATTGTTGACCAGTGGAGGCCCCGGCGAATGCCGTGCGATGGTGTTTGGTCCCACCAAAGCGACGGAAATCCAACAAGCCCTCATTAGTGCGAGAAAAGGGAACGCCCATGCGATCGAATAGGTAGATGATCGAGGGCGCCATTTCACACATCGCTTTTGCTGGTGGCTGGTTGGCGAGAAAATCGCCGCCATACACAGTGTCGTCGAAATGTTCCCAGGTAGAATCGCCTTCGCCCTTCGTGTTGACGGCGCCGTTGATGCCGCCCTGAGCGCAAACTGAATGCGAACGCTTCACCGGCACGACAGAAAAAAGATCTACGGCATGACCCGCCTCGGCGATTCTCATTGCCGCGGCGAGGCCGGCGAGTCCGCCACCAACAATCGCGATCTTTGTCTCCGTGCTGGCCATGGGCTAAAGAATTCCTCCAAGAAGTCCGCCGGGACGTATGAAGGCAACCGCGGCGTTTATACCGACGAGCAACAACACCACGCCAAATGCAATGCAGGCATAACCGGTCAACCGTTGGGCACGTTCGCCGATAGTGATTCCCCAATCATCCATAAACAGCCAGATGCCGTTAGCCAGATGCCAGACCGTGGCCGTGATTCCGACAACGTAGACGAGAAATATCGGCACCATGCGAAATTCTCGAGAGACAATGTCGAAGGCCATGTTGGGACTGTGAGCAACGGAAATAGTGTTTAGCCCCGGAACCATCCCAAACCTGAAGTTAAGCACGTGAAAAGTGATGAAGAAAAAGAGAATGACCCCGGTTACTCGCTGAATTAGATAAAACCAATTGCGGGGATACGGGTAGTTTAGATTATTTGGTCGCGCCTCGACCGTGATAACCAGGCCATAGACGGCGTGATAGATGAGCGGTATAAAGATTCCGCCAATCTCGACGAATAGGATATAAGGAATTGATTGCAGGTCTTTAACGGCATTATTGAAATCTGCCGGTCCGGTGAGCGCCTTGGAGTTTGTGTAGAAATGCTCTAACAGGAAGATTCCCAGCGGCATTATCCCTGATAACTGATGAAGTTTGCGCAGAACAAAAGTCCTGCTCAGACGAATCGCCAAGAAGGCACTCCTCCACCGTTATGCTTCGCCCAGAGAGTCGATGGTCTAAGTTCGGGCAGGTTGTGATTGAAATTTTCCAGAACACGGAAATTATATGGAGAACCTTTCGAAAAGCCAAACGGCGTCTTCGGTAAAGGCCATCTATGGATGAATTAGTAGCACAATCGGCAACGGCACTAGCGGATCTGATTCGCAAGCGCGCGATGTCGCCTGTTGAAGTTGTCGAAGCATACCTGCGCCGGATAGATAAACTTAATCCTCAGCTAAACGCCATCGTGACGCTCGCTCCAGATTTAATTGAGCAGGCAAAGGAAGCTGAAGCGGTTGTAATGCGAGGAGATGCTATTGGTCTGCTTCACGGCGTGCCAGTGACGATCAAGGACACGATTGAAACAGCGGGTCTGAGAACGACCAGCGGGTCGGTGCTGCGCGCTGAGTCTATTCCCGAACATGATGCGCCTGCAGTCGCCCGGCTCAAGGCGGCAGGCGCAATCATTCTTGGCAAGACAAATCCGGCCGAGATGGCGATGGACTACACGGCGGACAATCCGGTGTTCGGCCGTACTAATAACCCCTATAACCCGCTACTAACGCCGGGCGGATCGAGCGGGGGTGAAGCCGTCGCAATCGCAACCTGCATGTCTCCCGCGGGACTCGGCAGCGACCTCGCCGGCTCAATAAGAATTCCGTCGCACTTCTGCGGCATCGCCGGTTTGAAGCCTACGGTTGGCCGGGTACCGGGCGCCGGGCAGTTTCCGCCGAGTAGTGGTCCATATTCGCTCGGCGCCGTGATCGGCCCAATGGCCCGCTCAGTTAACGATCTTTCTCTTCTGTTCAAGGTACTCGCGGGAAACGAAGACACGACGCGAACAGACAACCGAATGAAGGGTTGGCGCGTCGGCTGGTACACAGCCGATGGAACATCGCCTGTCACTGAAGAAACACGTGAGGCGGTTGAGAATGCGGTCAGTGCTTTGTCTGATGCAGGACTGGTCACAGAAGAAATCAGGCCGCCGGGAATTGAGCGCGGCCATGATCTGTGGCTCAAACTCTTTTCGAGGGCGTCAGTGGTGCAATTGCGAAGTGTTTACGCGGGACATGAAGACACGGGAGGGGAGTTTGTTCGCTGGAGACTGGCAACCGCTGACGACACGCCGCCGCCGACACTCGACGATTACATAAGTTGGTGGATGGAACGCGATCGTTTGCGCACTACGCTGGTTCAATGGATGGAAGCGACACCATTGATTATCGCTCCCGTTGGCGCTGCACCGGCTTATCCCCATGACGCACACAAGCTGACAGTTCGCGGGCAAACTCTTAGTACGTTTAGAGCCTTCAGTTATTGCCAGGCTTTCAACGTCTTCGATCTTCCGGTGGTTGTTGTTCCTGCGGGTAAGTCGTTGGGGGGTTTACCCATCGGCGTGCAAATTATCGGGCGGCCGTTTGAAGAGGAAAATGTGCTCGCTGCCGCAGCGGTTGTTGAAAAGGCATTGGGTGCTGAGGAGGCTCCACCACTCGCCAAGTTCTAGTCAGCAGCGCAACCCCACGAGACTATTAAACGCCAAGACGCCAAGGCTACTAAAACTGTCGGCGATCCGATATAGTTTCACGCCGAGCAACGTTAACCCTATATGAGTTGAATCGATCTCAGGAGTTCACTTATGGATCCCCTTACTTCAGTCCTGGCGTTCTTCTTTTTCGGCTTTCTTGCGATTGTGCTTTTGGTCATCGCCATTAAGACGATTCGAATCGTGCCCCAGGCGACCGTGATGTTGGTCGAGCGACTTGGCCGTTTCGATAAAGTTGCCAACAGCGGCTTGAATATCCTTATTCCGTTTCTGGATCGGCCACGCGCAGTCTATTGGACCAACACGCGACCCGGGATAACTTCCATCGACTTGCGAGAGCAGTACATTGATCTGCCTCCGCAGCCCGTCATCACACGCGACAATGTCACCATACACGTCGACTCGGTTGTGTATTGGCAGATAACCGATCCCGTGAAGGCAGTCTACGAGATGAACGATCTGGTGGGTGGCATTGTGCAGTTGACGATAACCGGCATGCGCGCCGTGATGGGCGACATGGATCTCGACCACACATTGTCCCAACGCGATCAAATCAATGCGAAGCTGCGACTCATCCTTGACGAGGCGACGGACAAGTGGGGGGTTAAAGTTACCCGCGTTGACGTTAAGAATATTGATCCTCCGGAAGATGTGCGCATCACGATGGAAAAGCAAATGACGTCAGAACGAAATCGGCGAGCCCTCGTCATTCAAGCGGAAGGCGATCGTCAAGCTGCGATCACGCGCGCGGAAGGAGAAAAGCAGGCAGCAGTTACGCGGGCGGAGGGCGAAAAACAGTCGGCTATTCTCGCTGCTGAGGGCGCGGCCGAAGCGCGACAGCGAAACGCCCGGGGTGAAGCTGAGGCAATCGCGTTGGTGGCTGAGGCCATGCACGAGCACGGCAATCCAGCGGAGTATCTGATTACCACGCGTTACATTGAAAGCCTGCGCGACATGACGCGCACCAATAACTCCAAAGTAATCTTCATGCCGGTCGAAACTTCGGCAATGCTTTCGGCCGTTGGCGCGATAAAAGAAGTGTTATCACAGACTGGCGATAGAAGTGGTGAACAAGATCCGCCGGCGCCTCCCAGACCGCGAGAGTTGAGATAAAGATCAACTCCTTTGAGTGCGGCGACCTGGCGCCGCTTTGGTCCGCGGCAGTCTGGTGCCGCATCTCGGCTAGGACTCAACTCAACCCAAGCTGCGACAGGTTGCAGCAGGCCAAAGCGCTGACAGGTCAGCGCACTCCAAAGAGATCGCGCTCTTCTACGTCGAGTGGATGTTGAGAGATGGTCGTATAGTTCGAACCTGCATTGGATAGCTCACTTCGAATGACCAATAACTCAGAGACAGTAATCTCCACGGGCCCGAATTGCATTTGCTGATGTGCGGCAGCGAGCGCGTGCGCGTGTTTAGGCTGACGCAATCGAGCAAGTGTCAGATGTGGATGAAATGGACGCGCCTCTTTCGGGAAACCTGCCTTCGCACTCTCATCTTCGAGACGCGCCTGCAAGGCGCCAAGATTTCCTTCCGGATCGTTGATGCCCACCCATAAGACGCGAGGCTTAGCGTGTTTCGGAAAGACTCCGGTCTGCTCAAGACGAATTATGAAAGGCGCACAGGCTTCAACAGCGCGCGCGGCTGCGTTTGAAAAGTTTGGGACAGAGGTTTGTGGTGTATCGCCGACGAACTTGAGAGTTAGGTGAAGGTTCAACTCACGACTCCAACTCGCCCTGGCTTCCGGCATCGCTTCTCGCAGGCGTGCGATGTGCTTTAGTAGCTGGCTGCGAACCGGCCCTGGTAATTCGATCGCGCAGAATATTCGCCAGGTAGCGCGGGAATCTTCTGCGCTCATCTCTTCACCAGCTACTTCTTTGGTTCCAGCATCCAAATTTCTTTTGCCGCTTTCGAAATCGCCGCTTCACTAAACGGAAACGCGCGTGGTGTGACAGCGCGCCAATCGTCAAGCTGGTCCTTCCAGTGAGGGCTCGAGGGAATGCCTGATTCTCCCAGTGTGATTCCATGCTGGGTTTTGTCCCAATCGCTCGGGTCCGCAATCAGTCGCATGGAAACGTTGGCGCCAACGTTTACGGTAGCTGCAAGTCCGCTGGCTCCATTCTGAGGAATCGGCGGTATGGAAAACTGCGAACCAATCAGCGGGGCTGCAGCCAGCGGGTGATTAAATCGGACCTTAACCATTTCTCCCCAGGTCCACTTCGATTCGTCCGCGCCCAGCGTTCTCGTCAACACTTTGCGCGCATCGTCGTAGCAGGCGCGCAGCAGGTCTGCATAGCTACTAAACTCTCTTGGTAACCACTCTTTCGGCTGCTCGGTAACCAGCCGATCTATCGTCGTATCAAAGTTGGACCACTGGTAAATCTTCACTAAATCATCGCCCAACGCCGCAGTCAGGATTCGTGAACGAAATGCCACGCGCATCTGCCCGACCACAGGTGCAACGGTTGATTGGGTGTTAACCTGCCCGTCCCATTTTTCAAAGACATCAAGCATCCCAGTGAGCTTCGCGTCAGATGCACCGGCGTCGCCACGCAATATCTTTGCTGTTTGCCTGGCAAAGAGGACATGACCGATCGAATAAACATCGCCCTGGATGCGGCGGAAATCGTCGGCAGTCAGCTTTTGCTTTTGAGTCAGCAGGTCAAGAATCCTGCGCGCGCGGTAAGGCTGGGCCCAGAAATGCGTCAGAAAATAAGGATAGTCTGTACCGACAATGCGCTGGTTGGCCGTAACAATAATTCCCGATGGTGGATCGTATAGTTGGGGGAGTTTATCGACAGGAATATAACTGGTCCATTCGCCCGCATCGGTTGAGCCATCGTAGGGCACGCTGCCATCGCCAAACTTCCTGATCGGAACTACGCCCGCCGCGTGGTAGCCGATGTGCCCATCGACGTCTGCATAGACAATGTTTTGAGTAGGCGCCGTGAAACTATTTAGTGCCGTTGAAAACTCTTTCCAATTCCGCGCGCGATTCATCAGATACGATGAATCGGTATTGTTAAGTTTCGGATCGAGGGCCGTCCACCGAAGCGCATAACGTTTTCCATCTTTTTCGAAAACAATCGGACCATGCCGAGTCACCGTTACATCAAGCGGAACAGTATCAGTGGTCGACTCCATGAAGCCTTTGCGTACCTTAATCTCTTCGTGACGTATGTTCGCCTCGCGCCATCCGGAAGGAGTCAGGTAACGACCAGGATTCGCCGGATCAAACTTTTCCACATAGAGGTCCTGGACGTCCGGGCCAACATTCGTAAAGCCCCAGGCAATTCGATCGTTGTGCCCGATGACTATGCCGGGAAGTCCTGGCGAAGTTACGCCGGCCACGCGCACCCCTGGCGCAGTGAGATGGACCATGTACCAGATCGAAGGGACCGATGCCGCCAAGTGCGGATCATTGGCGAGCAGCGGCTTGCCTGAAGCCGTGCGTTTGCCGCTTACGACCCAGTTGTTGCTGGCCGCGAGCCCTTCGGCGTAAAGACCAACGCGGGTTAACGATTGAGCGGCGAGCTCCTCGGCCGTGGCAAGAAACAGCAAAGCTTCACGCGAAGTTGTATCCCTGGTTCGATTCGATTCTGAGGCCGACGGCCCGTTCAGCTTTTTGTCGCGTCTGGAATCCTTGCCAACTATAAGAACATCGAGTGGGGAGGTTTCGGGCATCAGCCCAGCACGCTTTTCGGGCGGCAACCCCGCAAACGCTTCACGCATGACATCCAGACGCCAGGTTGATGAAAGGGCTTCCGAGAAAAGTTTCACCACCAGAAGGGAATCGGCAGGCGTCCACGGCCGCGGCTTGTATTGAAGTATTTGAAATTCAGGTGGAAGCGTTCTGGCATCGAGGGATTCGATGTAGGCATTAACACCTCGCGCGTAGGCGTCAAGCAGGGCTCGTGATTGTGGGGTTGCTTGCGCAACTTCCGCGTCCACCACCTGGCTGAATCCCAAAATGCGGTGTTGTTTGTCCTGATCGAGCGCAACGTTATTGGGTCCTGCGCTCAACACTTCCGCCAACTCACCACGCTCGTTGCGG
>JALYSR010000354.1 GCA_030854715.1 Acidobacteriota bacterium | reverse complement strand
CATCAGCCCACTTTCGCCGGAAGGTTCCACGTCGGGCACTGAGAACAGTGGTTCGGGCCGAAGCTTGCCGTTCTCGTACACGCGAAGCTGTCCGGCACGCTCCGTAAAAATCATTCGTCCATCCGGCGCCCAAACAATAGACCAGGGCACCCTGAGGTTACCAACGACAGTCTCAACGCGAAAACTAACCTGGCTACCAGTCTGGCCCGGTGTGTTCCCTTGCGAAGTAGTCTCCACTTCTCCGGCGCCGCGCCCAGGCGGTGGATGGCCGCAAGCAAACGCTAGCAGGACGAGGCAACAAAACCCTGAGAAAACTGCTCTTTGCATTTTGTTGTTAGACGAATGCTCGCGGCATAAAATTCCAAACTAATTCGGCGAACACTTCGTAATCTGCGGCTTAATGCTGAATGTATTCATGCAGCAGCTTGATCTCGTCGCCTTGCTCGCTCAGCTCAACGCGCATTAGATCGCGCATCGAAAGCATTCCGACCCAACGTTCGCCATCAACTACCGGCAAGTGGCGCGTCCCGATTAGTTCCATTCTTTCCAGGGCCTGATGCGGAGTTTCGTCACAATTGATGACCGCCCGCAGCTCACTGGTCACATCGCCCACTTTCACCGACGCCGGATCGCGTTGCTGAACTACAACCCGTCGTAGAACGTCACGTTCGGAAAAGACGCCCAGCAGCTTTCCGTTGTCATCTACTACGCACACCGCGCCAACGTTACGCGACGCCATAAACTCGGCCGCGTCCTGGACCGTGTCAGACGCCTTCATGGAGTAAGGCTCGCGATTGCGGATGATATGTCTGATCAGCATCATGTGTGAGCCTCCTGGGGATGTGCTCGGACTGGGGTTTGCGGTGGTTATTATAGTTAAACCAGATAGGTCTGTCTCTAGTGAAACTGAGAAACTTACTCCGTCTGTCTAACCAAAGAGGCTGGCTTGCGCAGTCGGCCGACGAAATGTGCTTTCAGACTTGGTGGCGCGTTTGTTGCTCTGATTAAAACCCAATCGTTCGGAGTGAATTCGGAACAAGCGCTCGATGGCCGCCCAGTACTCGCCTTTTCCTCGCATGCGTTCTCCAAAAACGCTGGAGTTGAGTTTGCCGCCGCGCGCTTCCAGGATGCGATTGATAACACGGTCAGCTTTAGTTGGAAGTTTCTCGCGCAATCGCTCTTCGAAATATGGTGCGACACTCCCCGGCAACCGCAGCATGTTAAGGAAAGCCAGCGTAGCGCCGGCTTCCCTGGCGCGCTTTAACAAAACCGGCAATTCGCTGCTCAGTCCCGGAATCACCGGCGCAATCCCGATTCCGACTTTGATTCCGGCGGCCGCCAAATCAGCCATAGCGTGAAAACGCGCTTCCGGTAATGGAGCGTATGGCTCAACTGCACGAGCGACCTCGCGATCAGTGAATGGAATCGTGAAAAACACCGCAAGGTGGGTGACGCGCGTTAGTTGCTGGAGCAAGTCGATGTCACGGCGAATTAGTGCCGACTTAGTAATGATCCCAATGGGCTGCCGAAACTCCGCACAAATCTCCAGGCACTGGCGAGTCAATTTATAATTAGCTTCCAGCGGGATGTAGGGATCGGAAGTGAATGAGAACACGATTTCATCGCCTTGCCACGACGGCTTCATCAATTCTTTCCGCAGCAAAGTCGGAGCATTAACCTTGACTACGATCTTCCGATCGAAATCGGTGCCCGCACCGTAGCCGAGATACTCGTGAGTGGGCCGGCTAAAGCAATAGGTGCAACCGTGAATGCAGCCACGATAACAATTAACGGTGTAATCAAAACCAACGTCGGGACTGTCGTTGTGCGTGATGATCCGTCGCGTTTCGGTTTCTTCAAACACTTCCAGCTTTGCCTCGGGCGGTTCACCAAGCCACTCGACTGAGTGTGCGAGCCAGGGATTGGGAGGATTTTCGATGTACTGCATAGCTGCAAGTGTGTCCTATCAGTGAAACAGAGGGTACCAAAGGCCGCGCTTTTTGGCGAGTTGCATATCGGCCACAAGCAGTGGATTTGCTGCTGGCTGATCAGGATAGTGACCCGGGCTCAGCGCCGGCTTGTTGCGAGTTCTCTGACCAGGTAACGAAGAACAGTCGATACTTGTCAGGGTCCTGCACCGTGATGAATCGCCCGCCCCAACCTTCGTCTATCGGAGGCCGAACTTCGACGCCGCGTTCAATTAGGCTTTGATAGTATTCATCGACATCGTCGACGCCGAAGAAAAAGTTAACACCTCTCCCACGCTTCAACATCGTCTCCAACTGTTGAACCAGGGTAATCTTAAGAACACCCGCCAGCAGACTCGCTATCGGTGGTTCTGCGTCTCGATTGAGATTCGTAATTTGGAAGCCAAGCAACTCGCCATAGAACCGCAACGACTCTTCCATACTGTTCACCTCGAGAAATAACAGATCAAGCCCTGCGATTCTCATTTGATTAGTCTCGTCATATTGCGGTCAACAGCAAGTAGACACCATAACCGCTGCCCAACACAGCGGTCCAGAACGCGGCTTCCTGCAAGCGTGTGTGGCGACGCAGCCTATTCGAAAGCGGCAGCGAAGCATTCGCCGCGAGCATTGCACTGCGCGCCATAATAATTCCGAAGAAGATTACGAACACAGCGAGAATTGCGAGCGGCCACAAAAACCAAATCCATTGAAAGCGAACCAGGAATAACAGAAAGAGGCCAACCAGAAGACAAAAGAACGCGCTCAAACAATGTCCTAACAGACCAACGTTTTGAGCCGCGGGTGATGAGAGAGGAACGAAAGCAGGTGCGGCTGGCTTGAAACGTTTAGCGTCATATTCCTGCCTTATCTGCTCGTTTCCTAACACACGATAAGCCTCGTTGAGAGACTTCATGTCCTCCTCGCTGCCGCCTTTGTCGGGGTGACGCCGCGCCGCCATTCGCTTATAGAGTCGTTCGAGATCGCGCTTGGAGGCTCGCTCGTCCGCGCCAAGCATTTCATAGTAGTCCTTGCTGGAATCAAACTGGCTCATGCGATTTGCGATTTTAGGTTTGCGCTTTTGGATTTGCAATGAATGCGTAGTTCTCCGCGAGATGCGGTCACATTTTCAGCTAATCTCTGTGCGTCCTCTGTGTTCTCTGTGTCTCCGTGGTTAACGTCGTTAGAAATAATCACCACAGAGACACAGAGAACACGGAGGTTGCACAGAGAAAATAAGACACCACCATTCTGCGACCTTTGCGGTTACGACGCTTCTTTCATAGTATTCAGGTCCAGAAGGAAACATGGAACATCAATTTGCTCCGGGCGATGATCTGATATTTCAACTCGAAAGCGGCTTGGGATTATTGCGGGTTCTGGCGATGGAAGGCGAGGGATCGGAGACGGTTTGGCACCTCCTGGCCTACGACCAGTTCTTTCCGGATGCCGAGCACGCCGAAGCGGCGCTCGCGCAGCCCGGCTCTCTCACAATCCGAAACGCCCACATGGCGCTAACTGACAGAGCGTTTGAGCGAACACCGGCTGCAAGGCTCGGTAATCGGAAACTTTCAGAGGAAGAACTGGCCGGTTACCGCGAATGGCTTCAGTCAGAATCACGCAAAGTTTCCGATCGCTCCGCGCTGCTCTTACTCGGAATCCGCTAGCGTAGGGAAACGACAATGCAAAATCGCAAATACAGTTTGGTTAATTCCCTTCCCCACCTGATGTCGTATCGCGCCCTCATCGCGACGCTGCTTCTTGTTGTCATATCTACTTCGTCTGCAGCCGCACGTCGCGAGCGTCTTCTCGACTCCTGGAGACCGCTGCATTACAACATATCGCTTAGCTTGGACGATCAGTTGACCACCATCACGAGCGCTAAAACTGAAATTACAATTCTTTCTCTCAAGGACAGCTTGTCGCAGGTTGATCTGGATTTTGGGGAGCTGGCTGTGGACTCGGTCACGGTCAGTGGAGAACCCGCTCCGTTTGAACGTTCCAGCGGCCAGCTCAGTGTGAAACTTCTAAAATCGGCGCCGAGAAACAGCCGCGTGCACATCGCCGTTTCGTATCACGGCAAACCCACGGACGGTTTGATTCTTACGGCCGACAAGGCCGGGAAGCCGTCAGCCATTGGTGACAACTGGCCCGACCGCGTTCATCACTGGATTCCCTGTTTGGACCACCCTTCGGCAAAAGCGACTGTCAGCTTTACTGTGACGGCGCCGGCGCGCGAGATTGTGGTCGCCAATGGGCGGCTCGATCGAGTATCAAGCGCGACTAAAGCCACGCGGACCTGGACGTGGACCGAAACAGCGCCGATCCCACCTTACTGCATGATCATTGCCGTCGGAGAATTCGCGAAGGCAAACGCTTCCAAACCCAGCGTAACACCGCTTTCTTACTATGTGCCTATGCCTGATAAGAAGTTTGCGATGCAAGGGTTTTCTCCGGCCATTCCCTCATTGAAGTTTTTCAGTCAAACCGTGGCGCCTTACCCGTACGAAAAGCTCGCTTTGATTGTAGGCGCCACGCGTTTTGGCGGCATGGAGAATTCCAGCGCCATCGTCTTTGCCAGCTCATTGTTTGACCCACGACCTGATTCGGGATCCACCAGCAATGTCTTCAAGATTCGTGAAGGCATCGTCGAGGTAGTGGCCCATGAAATCGCGCATCAGTGGTTTGGTGATTCAGTTACCGAATCAACATGGGCCGATCTGTGGCTGAGCGAAGGCTTCGCTACTTATTTTGCCGGGCTCTTTGTTCAGCACTACGAAGGCGAGCAGGCTTTCCGGCGATACATGGCGAAGGCGGCGCAGACTTACTTCAATTACGAGAAAATGAATCGCACTCCCATTCATGACACTGAGACAGATGATCTCTTCAAACTTCTTAATGTTAACAACTATCAGAAAGGCGCCTGGGTTCTGCACATGTTGCGTATGGAGCTTGGCGATGATGCTTTCTTCCGAGGGATTCGCACCTATTACAAGGTTCACCAGGGTGCGACTGCGAGCAGCGAAGACTTACGGACAGCGTTGGAAAAGGCGTCGGGCAAGACCTTGAAAGAGTTTTTCGCCCGCTGGGTGTACGGCGCCGGACATCCGCAGTATGACCTGTCGTGGGAATGGAACAGACAAACGAAAAAGCTAAAGCTCGTGCTGAATCAGACTCAAACGGAAGCCGCCTTCCCCAACACATTGCCTGTCGAAATCCTAACACCCACCGGCAAACGCCGCATCGTTCTAAAACCAACAGGCAACCAAACTGTTCAGGAAGTGAAACTGGACGACGCCCCCACTACCATCAACATCGATCCCGACAACACCGTCCTCAAAGACGCTGGGGTGACGAACAAGGATTGAATGATTAACACCACTATGGCTTCGGTCGGTCTCCCCTCGCTTGCGCGTACGGATTTTCGCCTAGTAGACTGAATTCAATGTGGATTTCCGCAGGTGGACCGCCCGTGAGGGCTGGCGTGAGGAAGGCCTCCGAAAGGAGTCTTTTTCATTTTATAGGCACTTATATCCGTACCCTTCGATTTGTCCCGTCCATTCCTGGCGTCCAAAAGATTACACTTGCCTTTCTTCAATGACCTATGCATAATGTTCCCCGATATGGGAACTCATCTAATGCTCCCCATTAGGGAAGAGCGGGACGAGGCGGGCGTTCATTGAAAGTCGTTGGCCGAGAAAGTCTCGAAAGGTTCGCTCTTAAGCACGCTGACGTGCGCGGCCAGATTGACGCTTGGGTTTGCGACGCAGAGGAAGCGGCGTGGCAGACACCGGACGATATCAAAAGGCGTTACGCTTCCGCGAGCTTTTTGGCCAATAAAAGAGTCATCTTTAACTTGAAAGGAAACAAGTATCGATTGGATATAAAAGTAAGTTTTAAGAATCAAGTGATCTTAATCATGAGAATTGGCACTCATGAAGAGTATTCAACCTGGAAGTTTTGAGGAGCGCAAAAATGATCAAAGTAATCAAGAGTGAAGAAGAGCACCGGGCCGCACTCGCCCAAATCAGCACCCTAATTGATCGCGACCCCGATCCAGGCACACGAGAGGCTGATCGCCTGGAACTGCTCACATTGTTAGTCGAGAATTTCGAATCGAAGGCCTTTCCCAAAAGAGTACCAGAGCCGCTCGAGGCAATCCGTTTTCGAATGGAACAACAAGACCTCAAACAGCGCGACCTGGTGCCCTACATCGGAAGTCCGAGTAAGGTTTCCGAGGTTCTTTCAGGAAAGCGATCCTTAACTCTGTCCATGATGCGGGCGCTACATTCTCACCTCGGAATACCAGCAAGTGTTTTTTTGGGTGAAGGCAAATCAATCGATGAAACGGACGACTCTATTCCCTGGGACCGATTCCCCCTCAAAGAGATGATCGCCCGCAACTGGATCATCGGTTCCACTAAGCGTGACAAACCCGAGCGCCTGTTAGCTCAATTCTTCGCACCCGTTGGTTCGCCGATGCAAATCGCTGCCCTCTTCAAAAAGACTGAGACCACACGGAGTGCCCGCTCGCTCCACAAGTATGCTTTGGCCGCATGGAGCGCACGAGTGATGATTCGAGCAACTGAATCTCAACCGAAAGCCGACTACAAACCCAACTCGGTGGATTTGGAATTCATGTTAGAGGTCGCCAGGCTGAGCTGGTCCGAAAGCGGCCCACGGTTGGCGCAAGAGTTTCTACGAAAGCATGGGATTCCACTTATCATAGAACCACACTTATCAAAAACTCATCTTGATGGTGCTGCGCTGATGTATGCGCTGGACCGTCCAGTTATTGGCCTGACTATCAGGCATGATCGCCTTGATAATTTTTGGTATTGCCTCATGCATGAACTGGCGCATATTTCGCTGCACTATGGTCAAGGGGCTACTCATTTCTTTGATAACTTCGACGTTAAAGAAAGTGGCGACCCTCGAGAACAGGAAGCGGACCGTCTTGCGGGGAATGCGCTGATTCCTGACGAAGAATGGACGAAGAGTCCAGCTAAGAGCCTTCCTTCCCCAGAAGCGGCCCAGCATTTAGCGAGGAAGCTGCGAATACACCCAGCGATTGTCGCCGGACGGATGCGGCGTGAGGCTGGTTCATACAAGATTCTCAATCAGATGATTGGTCAAGGGAAAGTTCGGCTTTGTTTCCCGGAGATCGACTGGGGACGGTGAGTGAGATGTTTGGTCATAAACATTACGTAGCGGTCGTCGGCTTCTCCGTCGCCGTGCGTGATTTGAGGTTTGCGACTCTGCATCGTGTAGACTACTGTTTGAACTGAGATGGGCAACAAACCCGACACCGGTCAGACCTACCGACTAGAGTGGAACTATCAGCAGAGACTGCTAGAAGAACACTTTGGCAAGAACAAATACTCCTCCACAACCAGGGCAATTGGAGAGTTGGTTGCAAATTCCTTCGATGCCGGTGCGACCACAGTCGACATCCGGGTGGTTGCTAACGAACTGGGCGGCGTTCAATCAATCCTTGTTTCGGACGATGGGCGCGGCATTTCACCTTCCGATCTTAAAGAACGATTTGTCTGGGTAGGTGTTAACCCAACTGGAACCTCAAATGTTTCTTTCGGGCGATTTGGAGTTGGTAGGTTGGCCTCATTCAGAATTGGTTCTTTGAGCCGATGGACTTCGATATCGCAATCGTCAAATAGCACTCGAAAGAGGGTCAGCTTTGAATTGCGCTCTGGAACTTATGAACCTCTTACGGTTCGTGAAGAGTTAGCCGCATCTGGCGAAGCCACAGGAACGCAGATCGAAATCTTTAACATCTTTGACAGCGGTCAACAAACCCCGACAGCCTCACGAATATCCAACGATCTCCTCACCCAGTTTTGTACCTATTTGCTCGGAAATCCTTCTAAGAGAATCAATGTGCAGGGCGAAGTATTTGAAATCGAACAAATGATCGATCACAGAGACATTGAGGACATCCCAGCTTCTGAACAAGTCCCGACGAACGCGACAATCAATCATTTAATCCTCAAGACTGTTATTGAACGATCTAGATTCGGAGAGCAATTGATCTTTTCCGCAAAAGGACGGACCGTCGCAAGCGCAGTGCTTGAACAGCCCCCATCGTCGAGGTATTTGGGCTTAGTGGAGTGCCCCTATCTCGACTCAATCGTCACTTCGAATCGAGAAGCGCTTATTGAAATGGACGGAGGATTCGCTTCGTTGAAGGAAGCGGCTTTGGGAAAAGTAGCTGAGTTTGGTTCGAGATATCGCGACAAACGAAAACATGAGTTCATTGAACGGGCACGCCAAGAAGAGTATTACCCCTATAAAGGAGTACCGACCGATGCAGTCGTTGGCATTCACCAGAGAGTGTACGATGTCGTACTTGAGAAAGTGAACGAGCACGCGAACATTGAGAACATGTCAAAGAGACAGCAGGAGGTTGTTTTCAAGCTCCTGCAACGCTCCCTCGAAAATGAGAACGTCCTAGAAGTGCTTCACGAGGTTGCCAAGCTCTCTGATCAAGACATGGAAATGTTCCGTGAGGTGCTTGAGCGTACGACGCTGGATTCGATCATAAAGCTATCGTCCGAAGTAACAAGCCGTTTAGCTTTTCTTGATGTTCTTCATGAGTTGGTCTATGGCGATTTCTCCAAACACCTTAAGGAAAGAAGCCAACTGCATCGGATAATAGAGCCCCATTGCTGGGTCTTTGGTCCAGAGTTTCATCTCGCCACTAGTGATGAGAGTTTTCGAAAGATCATTAAGAAGCATCGAGAGTTAGCGGGCCTGGAAAACATTCATGACGAGCAGATCAATACGATCTCAGGCATTGCCGACATCCCTGACCTATTCATGGCAGCAACACGAGAGTTTCCTACACATCCAAAGCAGTTTCATGTTCTGACTGAGATTAAAGCCCCAACAGTTCACTTGGGGAAGAAAGAGAGAGAGCAGATTCGCAGATATGCAGAAACTATCCTGGAATCCAGCGAATTTGACACCATATCGACCAGATGGGACTTATTCCTCGTCTCGGCAAAAGTGAGCGGGGAGATTCAGAGAGACAGGGAACAGAAAGACAAACCCGTTGGGTGCCTTTGGGAGTGGGAGAACATGACGGTATGGGCGTTTCAATGGAGCGAGATCATCGCCCGCGCGCGCGAAGAGATGCATCTCGTGCGTCAGCATCTCCAAAGAAAATCGGAGGAGTTGAGTGTTTCTGAATACCTTCGTAAGAATTTCCCTGATATCTTGGGTCATTGGAACTCTCCACCCGCAGCAACCGAATAGAGACTCCGCATTTGAAGAACGAGATCGAATGGAAAAGAAAACGCATCCTCTGGCGCTGAAAAAAACGGAACTGATTTGGGAAGGTAAATACGACGCGGAAGGAAAGCGTGTTGCTCCTTTGCGTGTCGCGCTGCCTTTTCAGACGGTTGAGACGGTCAATGAGTCGACGCAGGAGCGACAGAAGAATCTCCTTTTCGGATCGTCGGCTTCACAAGAGCCAGAGTGGCGCAATCGATTAATCTGGGGCGACAAGAAATACGTGCTTCCATCGCTGCTGCCGGAGTTTGCAGGCAAAGTAAATCTCATCTACATCGATCCACCGTTCGATACTGGTGCGGACTTCTCGTTCACGGCCACCGTGCCCGATTATCCAGAGACGCCCGAAGACGATTCGTTCTCGTTTACGAAAGAGCCTAGCATTATTGAGCAGAAGGCTTATCGCGATACATGGGGCCGAGGTCTCGATTCTTATCTACAGTGGTTTTACGAAACAATCGTTGTGCTTCACGAACTCCTTCACGAAAACGGAAGTCTCTATGCGCATTTGGATTATCATGTGGCGCATTACGCCAAGATAATTCTTGACGAGGTATTGACCGGCGATAGATTTTCTTCGGAAATCGTTTGGCAGCGTCGCAGCGGTAGCAGTAGCGCTGTGCATCAAGCAAATCGATTTGGGACGTGTACGGACACTATTCTTTATTACACGAAATCGGAATTAGCTGTTTTCAATTCGCAGTATAATTTTGATGATCCCGCATACTCGTCATACATCGCAAGATACTTCAAGCACACGGATGAACATGGCCGCCGTTTTCGCGATGCCGATTTGTCCAACCCGGCTCCGCGTCCAAACCTGATGTATGAGTATAAAGGAGTAAAACCGCCCAAGAATGGTTGGGCGATTAGCAAGGAGAAAATGGTGCAATGGGACAGGGAGGGTCGGTTGTATTTCACGCGAAATGGGGGAATTCGACGCAAATCCTATGTGGATGAACTGGAAGGTAAACCAATTCAAAATCTGTGGCTGGATATTGCGCCCGTGAATTCTCAGGCCGCCGAACGGCTGAACTATCCCACGCAAAAACCTGAGCCCTTGCTTGAACGAATAATGAAAGCGTCATCAAATGAACGTGATTTGGTGCTTGACTGTTTTGCTGGCAGCGGCACCACCGCGGCGGTCGCGGACAAACTGAGTCGCCGCTGGATCGCCTGTGACCTAGGACGATTTTCAATTCACACCACGCGTAAACGGCTCTTGTCGATTCCAGGCGTGAAACCTTTCGTCGTGCAGAACCTCGGCAAGTACGAACGACAGCTTTGGCAGACGGAAGAATTCAGAAGTCAGCAGTCAGGGGTCGGAAGCGAAGAAGCGGCGTCACGCCAGCGAACGTATGTAGACTTCATTTTGAAGCTCTATCAGGCAACGCCGATTCATGGTTACACGTGGCTGCACGGTTTGAAAGGTGGACGGATGATTCATGTGGGCGCGGTCGATGCGCCTGTGAGCGTGGGCGACGTGCCGAACATTGCCGCCGAGTTTCGCAAAGCCGTGGGCACGGGCAAGGATGCGCCGACAACTAACGCCGTCGATGTGTTGGGATGGGACTTTGCCTTTGAGATGAATGAGGTAGCGCGTCAGCAAGCAGCCGCTGCTAACATCAAGATGCGGTTCCTACGGATTCCGCGAGATGTGATGGACAAGCGCGCAGTCGAACAAGGAGACATCCACTTCTTTGAACTCGCAGCGCTGTCAGTTGATATGAAAACAGAGAAGCGAAAAGCGCTCTTGAAATTGACCGACTTTGTCATTCCGCCGGACGACGTTCCCGAGGAGGTTCGGCGTGGAGTTAAGCATTGGTCACAATGGATCGATTACTGGGCGGTTGATTGGGACAATAAGGGCGATGCATTTCACAACGAGTGGCAAACATACCGCACGCGCAAGGACAACAAGCTGGCGCTGGAAACCGAACACAGCTACGCCGAAGCGGGCGAGTACACTGTAGTGGTTAAAGTGATTGATATTCTAGGAAACGACACCACGAAGTCTGTCAAACTAAAAGTTAAATAGCATGCCTCGGAAGAAGAAGGGCTCACCCTCCCAGATTGATCTTCTCGAAGCGCGCACGGCGACCGCGCCCTGTGTGCCTGCGATAAAGCAAAAAGTTGGCGACTGGCGCGCCGATGACTATAAGGGCGTCACCGATACAAGTCGCCTACTTTTGAATCATTGGTTTCACACCGACCATCGCCTGCCGAACGGTTCCAAGTTCGCGTACCACTACTTTCAGCAGGAGGCAGTTGAAACGCTCATCTATCTTTATGAAGTCGCAAAGGTTCGCCGCCAAAAGGATCTGATAGAAAGCTACGCGGCGCGGAGCGACCTGCGACTACTGCAGTACGACGACTTTGCGCGCTATGCCGTGAAAATGGCGACGGGCAGCGGAAAGACGAAAGTGATTGCTCTGGCAATGGCATGGCAGTTCTTCAACGCCGTCGCCGAAGCGCGAGAAGATTATGCGAAGACGTTTTTACTCATTGCGCCGAACGTAATTGTTTTTGAGCGATTGAGAACGGACTTCGAAGGTGGCCGCATCTTTCGTAAGGATCCCATTATCCCTGCCGAGTTAGAAATCTTCTGGGACTTCCAATGTTACATGCGCGGTGAGGGCGAGCGCGCCAGTTCGTTAGGCGCACTTTACTTGTCCAACGTCCAGCGGTTCTATGAGCGTGCGAATAATGAAACGGAAGAGCCCGAAGTTATGACCGCCGTACTTGGGCCGAAGCCATCTACTCAAAAGTTAGAGATCGAAACTTTTGACACGCGGATCGCTGCACGTGGCGGTCCAATCCTTGTGCTAAACGATGAGGCGCATCACACGCATGACGAGGAGAGCGAATGGAATAAGTTCATCCGGCGGTTGAATGACGATGTCCCAAACGGATTGGCGGCCCAACTTGATTTTACAGCCACTCCGCGACACAGCAAGGGACAACTCTTCTCATGGACTGTGTACGACTATCCACTCAAGCAAGCAATTATCGACAACGTAGTAAAGCGCCCCCTCAAGGGAATCGCTAAAGGTATTTCAGAACAACGATCAAACATTGCGAGCACCAAATATCAACCTTTTCTGGCTGCGGGTGTCGAGCGTTGGAAGGAGTACAGGAAACAGCTTCAGCCCCTGAGTAAGAAACCAGTGCTCTTTGTCATGATGAACGATACCAGCGACGCCGACGATGTCGGTGACTGGTTGCAAAAAAAATATCCGTCTGAGTTCAACGGAGACAAGCTCCTCGTCATACACACTGATAGATCTGGCGAGGTTTCAAAGAAGGACCTGGAAAAGGCACGGACAGTTTCCCGTGAGGTGGATGACGAAAAGAGCCCGGTTAATTGCATAGTAAGCGTGCTGATGCTACGCGAAGGTTGGGACGTGCAAAACGTGACAGTGATTGTCGGCCTTCGTCCCTACTCATCGAAAGCCAACATACTGCCTGAGCAGACTGTAGGACGCGGCCTTCGACTAATGTTCCGCGACTCGGGGTCAGGTTACATTGAACGGGTCGATGTTATCGGGAATAAGGCATTTATCGAGTTTGTGGAGCAATTGGAACGTGAGGAGGACCTGCAACTAGAAACGTTTGAGTTAGGCAAAGACAAGGTTGTAATCGTCACCATCGCGCCTGATCAAAAGAAATTGGGCATGGACATCCTCATACCCACGCTGAGCCCTATCCTGATTCGCAAGAAATCGCTCGCTGAAGAAATCTCAGCGCTAAATGTCCGAGAGTTTAAGTGCCCGATTCTTCCTCGTAAACAAACAGACGCAGCTGCGAAGAAATTCAAATATGAGGGCTACGATCTAATTACATTGGAGAAGCTCATAGAGCGAGACTACACGATTCCCGAACCTCAAACAGCCGAAGAAGTAATTGGCTACTACGCGCGACGAATCGCTCAGGAGGTGAAATTGCCCTCGCAGTTTTCCGTAGTTGCCCCCAAAGTGAGAGAGTTTCTAGAGTACACGGCCTTTGGTAAGTGCGTCGACCTCAAAGGGCCGGCGATGGTAAAGGCAATAGCTAGCAATGTAGCCCAATACGTCACAGTGAAGACGTTTGTTGATGCCCTAAGGAAACTAGTTGTTGAAGAGTTACAGCCACAACTTCTGCATGCAGGCAGACCTTTGTCCGAGACGCCGCCTTTTCCGTGGTCGCGACGAACACTTAAGGCAGATAAGTGCGTCTTCAACCTGGTCCCGTGTGAGAATGCTTTTGAAGAGGAATTCGCTAGGTTCTTGCAGAAAGCCGAAGATGTCGAGCGCTTTACCAAACTGCCTGATAAGTTTGGTTTCACGATTGATTACACTGATGGCTCTGGAAATCTCAGGTACTACGAACCAGACTTTGTGGTCGTGACAGAGGACGGGACGAATCACATCGTTGAGACTAAGGGCTTGGAAGATATCAATGTGAGCAACAAGGATCGTGCGGCTCGCTTGTGGTGCGAGAACACCACTGCACTCACGAGCGATGAATGGGCTTACCTAAAGGTTCTTCAGACCGAATTCAAGCAACTTCAGCCGACAGTCTTTTCAGACTTAATTGTTTTACGGGCCTCGCCTCCACTGCTGGTGTAATTTTTCAAACCTTTGTACCAAGTTAGTTGCTAGGCAAGTGGGCGCGTCAACCGAAATCGAGTCTCGGCTATGCCGCCTGACTTGCGAAGGGTCTCTGACCTTCCGAAGGAGTCTCAAAACTTCCTCGGGGCTGCGCCCCTGATTCGGGGCGCAGCCCCAATGTGTTTAATGGAGCGAGTACGGTGGGGCGGAGCCACCACCGCACATCAGGCGGCACAGCCGTGCGGGGGCTAAGCTGGCGACGGTGATCCAGGGGCGTCGCTGCGCTTGTCCCTGGCTACCTTCTGCCACTGCTATGCGGTGTGGAACAGGACATAAGCCCTCCCTCACCGTCCCACCCCAACCGGGCTGCCCGGCTGGGGAACCCCGGGGTCGGGCTACTGCCCCGCCAAGAGCGAGCCGGTCTATCTGGCCGAAGTCTGGCGAGCGAGCGACGCAATCGCGAGGCGCGTGGGCATCGTGTTTGACAGTGGGTGCGGCCTTCCCTATTATCCATCTACTTGTTCGGGGCGTGGCTCAGCCTGGTAGAGCGCTCGGTTCGGGACCGAGAGGTCGGAGGTTCGAATCCTCTCGCCCCGACCATTTCTTTCAATCCTCAAAAATCTCCAGGACAATGAACGTAGGAGTTCGGCGCTTCAGGCGTTAGCTTTTTCCTTACTCAGGTGGGCCAAGTGACGCCAGATCCACCAGGCAGCGAGCAGGACGACGGCGATCCCGATCAAAAAGTCAAAGCGATGAAACCAGGTTTTCAGTGTGTCGTCTTTATTCCATTTTTCGCCAAGCTTTTGTCCGATGTAGGCGAGCCCGAGGCACCAGGGCAGCGATCCCGCAAAAGTATAAATGACGAACCGCTTTAAGTTCATTCGGGCGACACCGGCGGGAAAAGCTATAAAGGTACGTATGGCGGGCAACAGACGACTGACGAAAACAATAATTTCGCCCCGCTGAGCAAACCAGCGGTCTGCCATGTCGAGATCATGGCGGGAGACCAGAACGTACCGTCCATATTTCTCGATCAGAGGACGGCCTCCACGCATTCCCACCCAGTAGGCCACAAGTGATCCGAGCACGCACCCAATCGCTCCCGCAAAGCCCACAGCCCAAATATTCATTTGACCGGTGGAAACAAGGTAGCCCGAAAACGGCATGATGATCTCAGAAGGCAGCGGTATGCAGGCTGATTCAATCGCCATCAGTAACACGATTCCGGAATAACCAAGCGTGGAGATAGTAGCGACGATGATGCCGGAGAGTATTTCAAGGACTCGTGCAATCATAAGTTAGTTATTACTACACGATCGTATTAGGTAGCCCACCCATGCTGACCTATTAGCGGAACGAAGGCGCAGGCCCCGTGATCCTCTTGCGTGTATCCGGCTGCATTCTTAACAACTCGAACCAGACGCTGAGACTCGCGAGAGTCTCCGACGGGCACCACCAGACGTCCGCCGACTTTGAGTTGCGCCACCAATGGTTCCGGAATGGTTGGACCACCGGCCGCAACAAGTATCGCATCGTAAGGAGCATTTGCGGCCCAGCCCAGCGTGCCGTCAAAACATTTGACCGTGGCGTTATAAATGTTTAGTTGCCTGATTCGCGCCTGAGCCTCACGGGCAAGATTCGCGATACGTTCAATCGAATAAACCTGACCAGCAACTTTGGCGAGGATAGCAGTCTGATATCCGGATCCGGCACCTATTTCGAGGACGCGGCTTTCAGACGTTGTCTCGAGTAGTTCCGTCATTCGGGCCACGATGTAAGGCTGCGAGATTGTCTGATTAGCGATAATGGGCAGCGCGTGATCACCGTAGGCGCGGCCTTGAAGCGCCTCGGGCACAAATGCGTGACGAGGAACAGACCGCATC
The DNA here is from genome assembly GCA_030854715.1 of Acidobacteriota bacterium. Lineage (GTDB taxonomy): Bacteria > Acidobacteriota > Blastocatellia > Pyrinomonadales > Pyrinomonadaceae > PSRF01. The sequence goes on along the minus strand of JALYSR010000354.1, from coordinate 4,346 downwards.
GCCTCAAGTACTCTCGAATCGCGGATTTGGTAATGGTCGCGAAGTCTTTCGACCATTCGCTCGCGCGGGATGGAATTATCCGGTGTTCTATTAGCGGGCTGTTGACCGGTTATTTGCACGAAGCTTCAATACTGAGGGCTAGCGAGTTCTGTTAAGTCTTTGAAAGCAGCTCAGGGTCATTCAAGTAATTCCACGTTTCGAGAGCCGCCAGTGCCCGATGGTCCGTCATGTCACTCTTCAGAGGCGTCACTGAGATATATCCTAAATCGATTGCATTGTAATCGGTGCCGTCGGCCGAGTTGGTGTTGAAATATTCTTCCCCAATCCAAAAATAGGGTTTACCGCGCGGATCAATGTGTTCGCTGATTACCGGCCGAGCATTCTTGATTCCCTGCCGCGTAACTCGCACGCCTTTGATCTCCTTCGCTGGAATGTTGATGTTGAGCAGGGTGCCTTCAGGTAATCCTTCTGCCAACACTTTGCGCACGGCTATGACGGCAAACTGGGCTGCTTCGCGGAAGTCAAAGTTTTCCCGAGCGACTAAACTGAACGCCAGGCCCGGTACGCCGAGTATTGTTGCTTCCAGTGCTCCCGCGACTGTGCCGGAGTAGGTAGCATCGTCGCCCAGATTGCCACCGTGGTTAATCCCTGAGGCGCAAATGTGCGGCAGTTCTTCCTGCGGAAGGATCTTGTTCAGCGCAAGGGTTATGCAATCGGTCGGCGTCCCATCAACCGTCCAATGTCTATCGTCAATCTTGCGGATACGTAGGGGGCGCGCGAGTGTGAGGCTATGGGATGCGCCGCTCATTTCGGAAGCTGGCGCGACGACATAAACATCCCCGAGCTCTCTTAGCGCCTCTTCCAGCTTTTTCAAGCCATTCGAGTGGATGCCGTCGTCGTTAGTCAGCAGAATTCTTGTCATAACAAACCCGCCTACCGGCCGTCAGCTTCGCACGTTTTAAGGTCCCTCGCGCCACACCTTTAGCCCCAGTCTCGATCAATGGACTCTAGTCGACTTGGGAGGGGGCTGGCGGCCGCCGGGATGCAAAGACTGGTGGTCCTACTAGTCTCGGGGGGTAGTGCGCATGCGGCCCTTCTTCTTGTTCCGTTTGCGCGCAAGAGCTGACTTGAGTTTCGCCTTCTGACCTGGCGGGATAAAGAATGCGTGCTTTTTCGCATCCTTGATAATCTCTTCCGTCATCACTTTGCGTTTGAAACGACGCAAGGCACTTTCAATCGATTCACCCTGGTTAATGGTAACTATAGCCATTCGCTTTTCGTCTTTCCTTAAAGTTTACCGTCCTTATTTTGTAACTGGGCTATTTAACACGCCGCTAACGTCTGTGGTCAAGTAGGCACGCTCAAGGTAACGTCTTATCTGGGTTGTGCGGCTCAAACTCTTAGTTGGCGTAAGTTAAACTGCCTGCGTTAATCCAGCACTTACGAAGTGAACCCCGCGAACATCAGTCGCTCGCGGGGTTCTTTTCTGCAGTAGAACGTAATCGCTAGACCAGAACCGGCTCGGCAGTCTCCTGCTTCTTGCGGCTGAGACTCTGGATTTGGACCGGCTTGTCCGCCTCCTTCGTGTCGAGTTGTTTCTTGAGCACTATCTCCTGATAAAGCTTGCGCATCATCACGGCCTCTTCATGCGCCGTCTTCGGTCCTTCCATCTCAGGCTTGTTTGGTCGCGTGAGATCGATCGGATTCAGCACCATATCGTGGACTTTCTCGACTAGTTCGACTTCCTTACCGCGAGCAAAGATCTCGTGACGACCGTTTTCCTCGTACCACTTCGCCACCGTCGCGTTCTGGTGCATGTTCTCGATGATGTTTCTCCATCCGATGCCCGTATTGTAAGCACAGAAGGAGATCTCACCCTCTTGCGTACCGTAGGGAATAATGCACATCTCGGTGCGACGGAAGTCATAGTTGAAAAGATCCTGGAACCACATACCAGCGATGAACAGAAAGTTCCAGCGATCGGAGCGACGCTTCTCGATATCATCTTGCGAACGATCGCCGCTTACCTTGCCGTAGTCTTTGCCGGTCAGGCCAAATGATTTGTCAAATTTCTTGAAGAGCTCGTAAAGGGTAAACTGCGATGGCGATTTGTAAGGATTGTAATGCTTCAGTAGCGCCAAGCCCATCATCAAATTCGACATCCATTTGCCGCGCGCAGCGTCCGTAATTTTCTGCATGTCTTTCACCAGACCCGGGATGTTCAGGAATTCCGGTACTGGCCGCATTTCGCGCGTTTCCTTGTCGACCATCACAGCGGTTCCCACTCCACAATTCGGATGGCATCCGCAAGACACCTGGCCCCATTCGGCCTGTGGTCCGTGAACCAAGTCGGCGAAGTCTGCGAAGGCGCCCATCAAAGAGAGCGGGAACCAATCGCGTGTAGGCTCGGTGATGCCAACCTGATCCTTAACGTCGTGTGCCAGGTGCGACAGCGTGTAGCGCTGTTGCAGCCGGCGTTGCGGCGTGATCTCTTCGTCGCGGCCGGTAAAAGAAACCGGTTGGAACGAAAGGAAGGCAATCTTCTTCGGATTGTCCAGAGCGAAACGAATGATCGAACCAACCTGATCATTGTTGATTCCGTTAACCAACGTCGTGACCAATACGATCTCAACACCCGCTTCATGCAGGTTGTTGATTGCACGCATCTTCACGTCGAACAGGTTGCCAACCTGACGATGGCTGTTGGCGTCATTGCCCACACCGTCGAACTGCAGGTAGACATAGCGAAGACCAGCTTCGGCCGCTTGACGGCAGAACTCTTTGCTCTTCGCGAACTCGATTCCGTTCGTCGCGGCCTGTACGCTGTTGTAACCAACCTTGCGGGCGTACTTGACGGACTCGATGAAGTGCGGCGAAATGGAAGGCTCACCACCGGAGAATTGCACCGACATCTGGCGGCGGGGCTTGATCGAAATCGCGTTGTCGAGAATCTCTTTGATCTCATCCATGCTCAACTCATGAACGAAACCAACCTGGTTGGCGTCCATGAAGCACGGGTCGCACATCATGTTGCAGCGGTTAGTAAGATCGACGGTCAGTACGGCACCGCGACCATACTTGATCGTGCTGGTGCCGTGGTTGTGAAGCTTCTCGTCGTTATGGGCGTCAATGTCGCGGCCCGGAAACATCTTTTCGATGTGTGTTAGAAACTTGACGTCGATGGCCATCATGTCTTCGAAGTGCCCGTGGATTGGACAATCCTTAACCATCCAGACCTCACCGTCGCGTTCAATAATCTGTGCCTTTATCTCGCCAACCTTCTCGTTGATGAGGATGCTAACGTCCTGCTTGCCACTAAGGATGGATTCCCTTGCTTCGATTACACAATTTGGACAAAGCGAATCTGTGGTGCGGGGCCAACCTAAAGTTGGCTTGCTCTTTTGCCAGGATTTCAGCAAAGGCTTATCAGACCACTTCGGAGTGAATGATGGATTGGGCTTGTATTTATTAACTGACTGGATAACGTCATGTAGGCCGCCGGCTGCCAACGTTAGGCCCTTTTCCGCACGCTTGATTAATCGCATCTAACTGTCTCCTCGAAAACTAACTGTTTTGATTAAAATTGCAGTTCGCAAAGGAGAAAACACACGTATCCTCGCGCACTTGGTTCGTATCGGTGGCAATGACTATGCCGCCATCCTACCGTAACCGCTAACTGCAAAAATGATTAGGCTTAACTAGAAATCAGCGACGGCGTGTGCAAGATATAGGATCTTGGGAGTCGTGTCAATGCGACGCAGACTGCCCCCCGAGCCAATGTGCGTAGCATTTTGTCCTGATCCTTGCGACTCGCGGGGCAGAAGCTACTTCTTGGGCGCGTAGTAGCCAATCCGAGCGGAAACCTGCTGGGTAGGACTGGCAGTTTCAACCCGGACTTGGCGGAATTGACCGTCGCGTTTCCGATTTAACGGACTGTAATAAAGCGTGTATTGATGACGAAGCTCATCGGCGACTTCGGCGTAGGTTTTCTCCAAAGCGTCGAAGGAGACTGGCTTGTAAAGCCGGCCGCCGGTTGCTGAGGTTAACTTTTCCAGATTTCGTTCGCTCGAATCCAGGGCCGCCAGACCCAGGCGCAAATCGTCGATGCGAAGGGTGTTGAACCGGACACTCGAATCGGGACCGGACTGCAAGCTGGAGAGCTCCTCCTGTTTCTTTGCCCGCTCGATCTGCGTATTGCTGACTACATAAACTGTGGTTTGCGACTGTAGAGCAGCGCGCAAAGCCGCATCAAAACTGCTGCCTCTGCCGCTGTCGATGCCATCGGTCAAGACAATGATGGCGTGCCGAGCATTGCCGCGCGCGGCCTGATCACGCGAAGCTAAAAG
>JALYSR010000190.1 GCA_030854715.1 Acidobacteriota bacterium | reverse complement strand
ATGTTACGCGCAGCGCCAAAGAACCGCTTGGGGCGTTGCAGCGCGTTTGAATCAATACCGCCGGAAAGAATCTTGCCGCTCGGCGGCACGACTGCGTTGTGCGCTCGCGCCAAACGCGTGATGGAATCCAGCAGAATAACGACATCGCGCTTGTGTTCCACCAACCGCTTGGCCTTCTCGATGACCATGTCCGCGACTTGCACGTGGCGAGTCGGTGGTTCATCAAACGTAGACGAAATCACTTCGCCGTTCACCGACCGCTGCATGTCTGTCACTTCCTCAGGTCGTTCATCAATCAGGAGAACGATGAGCGTAACTTCCGGGTGGTTCTGTGTAACCGAGTTTGCGATTGTCTGCAACAACATGGTCTTGCCGGTTCGCGGCGGAGCCACAATCAGTCCGCGTTGACCTTTGCCCAGGGGCGTAACCAGATCGATGACCCGCGCGGAGAGGTTCTCCTGCGTGACTTCCATCTTTAACATCTCGTCAGGATAAAGCGGCGTAAGGTTGTCGAAGAAAACTTTCTCGCGCGCCTGATCGGGCGATTCGAAATTTATCGCTTCAACTTTTATAAGCGCAAAATAACGCTCACCCTCCTTGGGCGGCCGGATCTGTCCGCTAACTGTGTCGCCAGTGCGTAGATCGAATTTGCGTATCTGCGAGGGCGAAACGTAAATGTCATCCGGGCCAGGGAGATAGTTGTATTCCGGCGCCCGCAAGAAACCAAAACCGTCCGGCAGAGTTTCGAGCACGCCCTCGGAAAAAATCAGGCCACTCTTCTCTGTCTGCGCCGCAAGCACTTTGAAGATGAGTTCCTGCTTGCGCATTCCAGTCGCGCCCGGCACGTCCATGCCTTTGGCGATACTGGTCAGTTTTGAGATGGACATCTCCTTGAGGTCGGCAAGGTTGAGAAAACCTTCTGCTCCGAACTCGCGTCCGTCTCGGCCTTCTTTTTCCGGAGCTTCGGCAGTTGCTACAATGCCGCCGTTTTCCTCGTTGCCGTCGTCGTTGTTCGCGCCTGAAGCGCGTGAACGTGTTCTCTGTGCCATATCAATTAATTCCTAAGTATTTTCATAACTGGCTTGCCGGTGTTCCCTCAGCGGCCGAGTTAGAATTGGGTTCCTGGAAGTTGAGAAAAGGTAAAGGGTTGCGGAGCTAACAAGCGAACTCGATCAGATCCACGCTGCCGGGTTGTCGAATGCAGGCCTACTAAACGCTTCTCTTCAGAACTGTTGTGCAATTTACCTCGATATACAGTGGGTCAAGCACTACTGTGATGCGATTTAACCCGCCATACGTGGTCTCGAATAAACTCAGATAAACAAAAGGGGCTTTTGAGAATTTGTGATTCGACGCTCGACAGTGTTTCGGAAGCTATTGTACTTAACCGAAATATGTAATCAAGGTCTGGTGATTGAAATCAACTAGTTGCGCTCTCGATTGCCCGCCAAATCTCATCCCGACCGCGTCCCGTACTGGTAGAAAAAGCTACCACGCGATCCTTGCTGAATACGCGTTTGACGCGTCCCAAACTCTCTCTTAGCTCGTTGTTAGATAGCTTATCGGATTTCGTGGCAACTATTAACCTGGGCTTGGCACTGTGCTCAAGCCACTCGTGAAGCTGCAAATCCAATTTTGTGGGTTCGTGGCGCGAATCTACGATGTGAATTGATAGCACAAGCTGCGTCCGCTTGGCAAGGTAGCTCGTGACCATCTCCCCCCACGTGGATTTGATTGCTTTCGGTACGCGAGCATAACCGAACCCGGGCAAGTCTACAAAACGAAAGCAATCATTGATCATAAAGAAGTTCAACGATTGTGTCCTGCCTGGAGTGGAAGAAGTGCGCGCCAAACCCCGTGAAGATAGCAGGGAATTGATCAAGCTCGATTTCCCTACATTCGAGCGTCCCATGAACGCGATTTCGGGCAAAGGATCGCCGGGCCAGTCGGCCTCCTTGAAGGCACTCTTAATAAATTCGGCGCGCGTAATCTTCATTCTTCGACGAGAGCAGATGAAGTTGCGGCTGCCCACTCATTGTCTGGTTTGCCCGACTCAGCTGACGCCCGTCGCAGCCTGGGTTTTCGCAGTACGTTCGGCGCGAAGGTCGGCAAATTTCTTCATGCGCTCCCTCAGGGCCGTGATTTTTTCCTCGACGTTAGGAATTCGCTTCACTAATTTCTCGAGGTTTTGCAGGAAATCCGGGTTTCCAAAATTTGTGCGGATCTCCTCAATCACTGGAGCGATTTTGGCGTAGACGAAAATATGCTCGCCATTGGTTTCATTGAACAACAGCTCATCGATGGCGCCGTTATTGACCATCGCCGCGGCCATGTCCCAATAGGAAACTACCATTCGATAGTGGCCGCTGTGCTCACCCAATAGCGCCTCAATTACATCCTGCATGTTCGTCGGGTTAAAGGTGAAAAACCAGTTGCGGGCTTCGCGCATTGTCGCTTCGCGCCTAAGGTCATAGAGTTTCAGAATCAAGTCTGCGTCGTCGTGTTTACTCATTTCGGTCTCCTCTGAATAGGGGTTAAATGGATTCGGAAATTTTGGCGAGCAAGGTTCGGGAATTTAGAGTTACAGCATAGCCTGCGTTGGCATCATAACCAACCCAAGAGCTGTACCCTCAAACTTCACTTACGAGGCTGAAACCAGGTTAACTTGTTGGAATGCCCTGTGAAGGCTGCTCGGTTGTCCAGAGTGGCGGTGTCTTTGCGTCGTCAGTGGCCGCATCGGTTGGACACGCCTCCTCGAGCGCAAGCGCCAGCACTTCATCAATCGTTTCTACGAGATTGATGCAGAGCGCGTTGCGAACTTCCTCGGGAACTTCCGGCAGATCTTTCTCATTCTCTTTGGGCATGATGATTGTATCGATGCCGAAACGATGGGCCGCAAGCAATTTCTCTTTGACTCCGCCAATTGGCAGCACCCGCCCGCGCAAGGTGATCTCGCCGGTCATCGCGACGTTCTTTCTCACGGCAGCGCGCGTCAGCGCCGAAGCCATCGCCGTTGCCATGGTAATGCCGGCCGAAGGCCCGTCTTTGGGAATCGCGCCCTCTGGAATGTGGATATGAAGATCGCGCTTGCGGATTATGTCAATACTCATGCCCAGACGCTCAGCGCGCGCCTTGATACAAGTGAGCGCAGCCTGAGCTGATTCCTGCATGACGTCGCCCAGCTTACCGGTTAGCATTACACCGCCACGCCCTTTAGTAAGTGTGGCTTCGATCTGCAAGACCTCGCCGCCGATTTCCGTCCATGCCAGACCAGTTGCCAGTCCAACTTCGCTTTCCGCCGCAACGCCCTGCTGGCGAAACTTAATAGGACCAAGCATCCCGCGCACGCGTTCGGCATCGACAATGTCTTTGAAGTCTTCCGCAACGTTTTCCGAAACGAAGCGACGCGCGAGCTTGCGGCAACAGGATCCAATTTCGCGTTCGAGATTTCTAACACCCGCTTCGCGCGTGAAGTGCCGAATGATTTCGAGCAAGCCTTCGTCGGTGAAATCAAGCTGCGTTGGTTTAAGGCCATTCGCTTCAGCCTGCTTCGGCACCAAATGGCGCTTGGCGATTTCCAGCTTCTCACGTTCGGTGTAACCGGAAAGACGCAGAATTTCAAGGCGATCCTGGAGTGCCGGCGGAATCGTATGCAGCACGTTCGACGTAGCTATAAAGAAAACCTTGGAGAGATCGTACTCAACGTCGAGGTAATGATCCTGAAAAGTGTGGTTCTGTTCCGGGTCCAGCACTTCCAGCAGGGCCGAACTCGGGTCGCCACGGAAATCGGCGCCAAGCTTGTCGACCTCATCGAGCAATAAAACGGGATTGACTGTGCCTGCCTTTTTCATCATCTGGATGATCTGGCCCGGCAAAGCTCCGATGTAGGTGCGTCGATGACCGCGAATTTCTGCTTCGTCACGAACTCCACCAAGCGAAAGGCGCACAAACTTGCGACCCGTGGCGCGCGCAATGGACTTGCCGAGGCTTGTTTTCCCTACTCCCGGCGGGCCGACAAAACAGAGAATAGAACCCTTTGGATTCTTTACGAGTTGACGCACGGCGAGGTATTCAAGGATGCGTTCCTTGATTTTTTCCAAACCGAAGTGGTCCTCGTTGAGAACCTCTTCAGCCTTGAACAGGTCCTTAATCTCTTTGCTCTTCTGTTTCCAGGGCACGCTTACGAGCCAGTCAATGTAGGTACGCGAAACAGTTCCTTCCGCCGACATCGGGGGCATGGCCTCGAGACGATGCAGTTCCTGCATTGCCTTCTGCTTGGCCTCTTCAGTCATCCCGACTTCTTCGATCTTCTTCTTGAGATCCTCAAGCTCGGCTTTTTCGTCCTTGCGTCCCAGCTCTTTATGAATCGCCTTGATCTGCTCGTTGAGGTAGTACTCTTTCTGGGCTTTCTCCATCTGCCGCTTCACTCGAGTCTGAATCGAGCGATCAAGCTGGCGTTTCTCAATCTCCAGTTCCAGCAACTCAATCAAACGCTGTAAACGCGCCTGCGATGAAAACAACTCCAGCAGCCCCTGCTTATCTTCGACCGTGATACGTAACTGAGAAGCGAGCGCATCAGCAAGATGCGAAGGGTTCTGATTTCTAAGCGCCGTTTGCAAAGCATCTGTCTGGCTTTCGGGAGCAAGCCGGAGGTGCTGCTCTACGAGTTGCCCGATCTTTTGCACCAGGGCATCAAGGCGAGTGCCTTCTTCGTTGACAACGGGAGCGCGTTTCACCAGCGCCATGAAGGCGCCGTCGGTATTTTCCACCCGCACCGTCGTTGCCCGTTCGCGTCCTTCAACCACGACTTTGATCTGGCCGTTATCCTGCTTCTGCGATTGCAGGATGCGACCCAGTGTACCTACGTCATAAATCTGATCTGGGGCCGGCTCATCAATAGTGGCGTCATGTTGAGTGGCGAGGAAAATCGTGCGGTCTGCGGCAAGCGCTTGCTCGAGCGCGCGCACTGACCCCTGGCGGCCGATCTTGAATGCGACTTTTGTGAAGGGAAAAATTACGACATCGCGAATTGGGACCATCGGGTACCAGGCGACATCGGCAGGAGCACGATCTGAATATTCTTCCATAATTCTGAAGTGAACGCTTTCCAACCCCGGGTTCTTGCACGAAGGGCGAGCCGCTCAAACTGCCGTCTCGCCCCAATACTAAGACACCTAATTGTAAATCATTTCCCGCGTACGCGCCACTTTGAGGGAATTGTACGACAAACCTTAGTTTGTCCTATGAGTAGTCCACAGACTTTTGTCTGTGGCTTAGAAAGGGGGGCAGGGAAGTCTGTGCCACGAAAGACGCGACAAACCTAAGTTTGTCGCACACTATTACGCTGCAGCGCCGTCTACACCCGTTAAACCCTCGCCAGGGATAGCGCGTCGCCGTTCCACCATTTCGCTGGTGATAACAAACTCTTTGACGCGTTTCTGTGAAGGCAGCGTGTACATGGCATCCAAAAGCAGTTCTTCCAGGATCATCATCAGCCCGCGCGCGCCGACTTTGCGTTCGACGGCCTGCTTGGCCACTGCCTTTAATGAATCCTCGGTGAATTTCAGCTTGACGTTGTCGAAGTCAAACTTCTTTTGATACTGCTTGACGAGCGCGTTCTTCGGCTCGGTGAGAATCTTGATCAGCGCGCCTTCGTCGAGTTCGTGAAGCACGCCGCAAACCGGAAGGCGTCCGACAAACTCCGGAATAAGCCCAAACCGAATTAGATCCTCGGGCTGAACTGCGGCCAACGCCTCCGCGTGACGATGACGACCGCTTTTTACTTCCGCCTGGAAGCCCAGCGACTTGTTGCGCAGCCGGCGCTCAATGACTTTCTCAAGACCAACAAAAGCTCCGCCGCAAATGAAAAGAATGTTCGACGTATCGATCGGAAAGAATTCCTGATGCGGGTGTTTGCGGCCGCCCTGTGGCGGGACATTTGCAATCGTTCCTTCGAGAATCTTCAACAACGCCTGCTGTACGCCTTCGCCGGAAACGTCGCGCGTGATCGAAGGGTTCTCGTCTTTGCGGCAAATTTTGTCGACTTCGTCGATGTAGATAATTCCTTGCTGCGCGCGTTCCACATCGCCGTTTGCCGATTGCAGAAGCTTCAGGATGATGTTTTCGACATCCTCGCCGACGTACCCCGCCTCAGTAAGGGTGGTAGCATCGACGATCGTGAAGGGCACGCTGAGCATGCGGGCGAGCGTCTGCGCCAGCAGCGTCTTGCCGGTGCCGGTTGGTCCAATCAGCAGTATGTTCGCTTTTTGAATCTCAACTTCTGAACGCCTGCGTCCCAACTCGATCCGTTTGTAGTGCTGATAGACTGCGACAGCGAGGCGCTTCTTAGTTTCGTCCTGCCCGATCACATACTCATCAAGAAAGCTTTTAATCTCACCCGGCTTTGGCAACGGCGGCCGCGTCGCTACAGACTCAGCTTGCTGATCGTCAGTGATGATCTCGTTGCAGATGTCGATGCACTCATTACAGATGTAGACGGTGGGACCGGCAATGAGTTTCTTAACTTCATTCTGCGACTTACCACAGAAAGAACAGCGCAGGGTGTCGTCGGTTCGTCTAACCATAAGTGTTGGGGATCTCCTTGAGCTTCGATCGAACCAAATTACTTGGTTATGACCGGGGAGTTGCCGGGAACTTCGGGACTCGTAACGATCTCGCGGTAGCGCTGTACGCACTCGTTGCAGATAAACGCGCTCTTGCCAATCATTTGTTTGGGAACTCCGGGCGCGCGCTGTGGCGTGCCGGCAACGATGTTTGCGACTTCGCCTCTGGACCGGCCGCAAAATGAACAGCTAAACCCGCGCGCTTTCATTTTAGCAATCATCCAAAACCTCTCAGGCGTTAATCGCGCTACTCGCGGTGCGCGATTACCTCGTCTATTAAACCATATTCTTTGGCCTGGGCGGCAGACATTATTTTGTCACGCTCCACGTCGAGCTCGACAGTTTCATACGACTGGCCGGTATGTTTGGCCAGGATTTGGGAGGTAAGTTCGCGCATTCGCAGGATCTCTTCGGCCTGAATGCGAATATCGGTAGCCTGACCCTGCGAGCCGCCCGTAGGCTGGTGAATCAAAATGCGGGAGTTTGGCAGGGCAAAACGCTTGCCTTTGGCGCCGGCGGCGAGCAGCAGCGCTCCCATGGAAGCGCATTGCCCGACGCAGATTGTGGTCACGTCCGGCCGGATGAATTGCATGGTGTCGTAGACAGCCATGCCCGCAGTGATGGAACCGCCGGGTGAGTTGATGTAGATGTTGATGTCCTTCTCAGGGTCCTCAGCTTCGAGGAAGAGAAGTTGCGCCACAATCAAGTTGGCAATTTGATCGTCGATGGGGGTGCCTAAAAAAATGATGTTGTCTTTGAGCAGTCGGGAAAATATATCGAAGGCGCGTTCACCGCGCGACGTCTGCTCGACGACCATTGGGACCAGGGCCATTTTTCAGTTAACCTCTCCAGGGAGAATACAGAAATCAGGAGTCAGAAGTCAGAAGAAAAAGCGACGCGGTGATTCATTCTGAATTCTGACTCCTGACTTCTGACTCCTCAGTTTTTTCGCTCTCGGTTTCTTCGCTCCACTCTTCATCAGTCACTCGGGCGTTTTCAACTAAAAGGTCAAGCGCCTTACTACTGCGCAACCTGTTCGCGATGCTACGTTCGCCTCCCTGCTTTGTCAAGACGCTGCGCACCTGCTCTATCGATTGCTGTGAGCCTCTCGCAAGCGCCTGGATCTCCGCCTCGATCTCTTCATTTGAGACGTCAATCTTTTCCTCTTCAGCAATGCGCTCGAGCAACAGCGAACTCCGCACGTCCGCTTCCGCCTGACTCTTCAATTCCTCACGCGCGCCTTCCCAGTTTATTTCCTGGGTGCGTGGATCGATGCCGCGTCCGATCATATCGCGCACCACACTCTCCAGACGATGACTCGTTTGTTGATCGATCAAGCTTTGCGGCACTTCAAACTGGTGGCTCTGGAGAAGTTTTGCCATCAGCTCTCTTCGCAAGCGGTGGTCGGCTTCGAGCCCGGCACGATTCTCCAGATCCTGGCGAACCTTAGCGCGCAATGTAGCCAGAGAATCGAAATCTTCGCCCATGCTCCGGGCCCATTCGTCATCGAGCTCGGGAAGTTCTTTGACGCGCACTGCAGTGACCCTGACGTTGTATTCAACCTTCTTGCCGGCGAGGCCTTTCGATGAAAAATCCTCAGGATAATCAACCACAAAGGTTTTCTCGTCGTCGGCTTTTACGCCAATGAGGTTATCGGTAAACTCCTGTTGCACGCCCTTGCCGCCAAGGGTTACCTCCACGTCGTCAGCCTTAATGTTTTCTGCATCCGTTTCGGCAAGAAACTTTCCGTCGACATTTACGGTCACGGTATCGCCGAGTGCAGCGCCGCGATCTTCTACCGGCTGCATAGCGGCCGATGTTTCCCGCAGCGCCTCCACCATTTCGTCCACATTAGCGTCCGTAATTGGACGAATTCGCCGGACAGCTTCAATGCCTTTGTAGTCCTTGAGTTCAACTTTGGGTAAGACCTCGACGTTTACCTTAACGGAAAGCGGCGCTTCTCCGAATTTGTCCAGGGCTTCGGCATTGTCGAGTTGAACGTCAGGCTGGCCGAGGGCGTTGAGCTCGAGTTTACTTATGGCATCGTTAACTGCGTCGGGAAGTAACTCCTGCAACGCCTGGGCGCGGATCTCATTCTTGTAGCGAGTGCGTACGACAGCGCGCGGGGCATGTCCTTTGCGAAAGCCGGGCACGCTTGCCTGTTTTGCATATTGATCGCTCACGCGATCGTAGGTCTCGCGCACCACGGCCGTTTCAATCTCGATTTTGATCTCCTTGCGTGTTGGGGAGACATCTACAACGTCAGTCTTCATTAGTGTTGATTAGGCTTTCTCAAAATTAGTAAACAGTAAACAGCAAACAGCAGACAGCAAACGGTCAAGAACTTTCTAATGGTACCTGGCAAGACGGACCTTTGTTCCCAGTCTGGCTGTTTACCGTTTGCTGTCTGCTGTTTGCTTCTTGGTGCGAAAGGGGGGACTCGAACCCCCACACCTTTCGGTACCAGATCCTAAGTCTGGCGCGTCTGCCAATTCCGCCACTTTCGCAGAAATCGATTACCTTACAACCATCGAGTCTGGCACAAGTTTTCAAATATAGTGATGAGATGCTTCTTACGCAAGAACACAAAATAGCCTACCCACTGCTCTCGAGCATCTGGGCAGGCTATTCAGTCCTTATATTTGCAGACTGCTAAACTTAATTACTGCCGGTTATTGTTGCCGTTATGACGGCGTCTGCCGTTTCCTTGATAATGACGATTACGGCGATGGCGACGCCGGCCCATGTTGTCACCCTGATTGTCGCCCTGGTTGTAGTTCCCGTTTGAATCATGCCTGGGCCGGACTTCACCTCTCCTTTGATACTGGCGGTCCCGGCCCCTCCTCTGGTTATCACGCCTGTTATTGTTATCCTGACCAAAGACCCCACCGCCGAGAGACAGAACGAACACGAGCGCAAGTAGCGCGCAGAGTTTCTTCATCGGTATGCTCCTTCCAAATGTTAGGGGGAGACGGT
>JALYSR010000188.1 GCA_030854715.1 Acidobacteriota bacterium | reverse complement strand
GTGACGGATTCATTGAATTCAGTCTCGTATTCGGTGGTGGCCGCTTTTAGGTCATCGTGGAGTTTGAAGAATACATTTGCATGAACCGCATCGTTCACCAGGGCATTGAGAACCCTGTCAAAATCACTTGCGCTGTTAATGCGAAGTTCCATGAGGAGATTCGTTCGAAAAGTCACGAAGCGCCCGACTATGTATTCTCCGCGGATCCGCGACGCACGTACGGATTGGGTGATCTTATACGGCGCTCCACCTGTGCTTACCAGGGCAGATCCGAATGCCGGATTATTTGGGTTGTGGGATTTTGTCGGGGACTTCTTCCGGCATCTTCACCACCTCTTGCCAGCCGGAATTATCTGCGCGCATCCGCGAGGTCAGATCGTCGCGCAGCTTACTGAGCTTGTCGCTAAGCAAACATGGATAGTTATTGATGTCAGGGAAGCGCTGGCGCTGATCGGCCACGAATGATTTTTGCTTTTCGATAGATGGAATCGAGGCGTGCTGACCATTGTCCCAAAATGCTGCCAGCAGACGCTCGACGCGCGTGGCGCCTGGAATCTCAATTTCCTCGTCGTCTAAGCCGGTGACATCGCCAACGTATTTTCCCTGCGCGTCGATGCCGCGAAATAGTTGCAAGCGGCCAGGCAGGGTGGTTTTGTCGAGTGAGTTGGATGCTTTCAAAGTTGGATTATCTTCAATCATGCACTGCTTGAAGATAACCCCAGCTACATTTCGCACTTCGCTCGACAGTTTGGTGCCAATACCGAAACCAGCGGCTCGAGGAAAGTTTCGGACAATTCGTTGCACTTTTTCTACATCGAGATCGCCGGTCAGGTTTGGTCTCAAACCGTGCAGTCCATTGGCTTCAAAAAAGCGCAGACACCATTCTCCCAACTCCGCCAAGTCACCTGAATCGACGCGGAACCCTTTGAAGGCTCGTCGTCGAGCCTCGGTCGACGTAGCAGCCATGGCTGCATGGACCGCGCCCATGTAGACGTCTATCGTATCGAGCAACAGCGTGGTGCCATTCGGATTGGCGTCGAGCCAGCGCTCAAAAGCGACTTGCTCAAAGTGTTTGGGCTTGCCCGTGCGCGGCTCAATCTCCGGCTCGTACATGAACTCGATGTACGACTGCTGCCAGTAGTGAGCCTCGGTGCCGACGGCGGGAATATCCAGACGGTGCGCGGCCTCCATGTTCGACGTATCGTTAAAGCCACCGATGAACGCGTAGACAGCGATGTCAACAGCGCGTTCAATGTCGCCGTTTCGTCGCAGCGAAAAGTCGGAGAGCCAACGACTCTCGCCGGCGGCCATGCGAAACTGCATCGCCACGCTGGCCGTTGTCATGGGCAGATCGAAGGCATGCTCAAACTTGATTTCCTGCGCTTGCGTGAGGCCAAAGGCGCCAACGATGTCGGCAAAGGGCTGTTGCGCGAAGACGATTGTGCCCGGCCGCACGGCGCGAATCTTGCCGACGAATTGAATGTCTTCAATTGCCTTGGCAAAACGCTGCAAGCCGCCGCGATCCTGTTCGAGGAATCTCAAGCGCGGCCGATCAATTTGACTGTCAACGAGTAAGCGAACCAGGCGTTCATGGCCCAGGCAAGGCGCGAAAGGCAACTTACGCTGAGTGACATAAAAAGTAGCCAAAGCGTCACTTAGACTACGATCGTGGAGACGAGTGACATCCTTGTAGGACGCATCGCCCATTGCGGCGTGATAACGATCGATGTTTAGAGTGCCCATCGAGAATTCTAAGTTTTGAGTTCTAAGTTTTGAGTCTTAACCACAGGTTCTAGGTTTTGACTCGTAGTTTTTACGATTGGCGCGAAAGGACATATTCACAATGCTCCTGCAGTTTTGTATAAAGCTTGATGATTTTAAGAGCGAAATCGTATGAGTTTTGCTGAACTAAACTTGCCACAGTCTACTCCAAGTCAAAATTCATACCTTAGAACTCAAAATTTTATCTTCCACAATCTCCGCTCCGGCGTTCCGCATTTCCTCAATCGCGCGTTCGCCGTCACCTGGTTTAAGCTCAACGGCCCGCATCGCATTCTTCAGAGCCTTCACTTGAAAGCCCTCCTTCACAGCGTCAAGCACTGTGTTCTTCACGCAGTAGTCGGTTGCCAGTCCGCCAACCCAAACTTCTTCCACACCCAGGCGCTGTAGTTCCAGCGCCAGATTCGTGTCGTCAAAAGCCGAGTAGGAATCCTCATCGCCGAGCCCCTTTGAGATCACGCGAATGTGAATGTCGTCCAGTAGGTCAGAATGAAACTCAGCACCTTTGGTATTTTGCACACAATGCACTGGCCAAGTCCCGCCATACGCAGCGAAGTGTTTAGTTCCCACCGGATGCCAGTCACGCGTTTTGAAAACAGGCTCACCCCGCTGTAGGAATTCCTCAATCAGCCTGTTGAGCGGCCCAACTACCTCATCACCACGGGCGACAGCCAGTGTGCCGCCGGGACAGAAGTCGTTCTGCACGTCCACCACTATCAACGCTCGTTTCTTTCCGTTAGTCATAATCCTTTATCAAATCCCCCGCTATTCGATGCAATCCGGTCCGGTTATGATCGCCAGGTCCGCGAGCCACTCGCTACTGTTTCCAGTGCTTTGCAGCGCTCCATTGCTGCGGGTCGAATAGACGACTGTCAAGCTCCACGTCGGCCCGCATTTCAGAGTATGCTTCGGTAGTCGTCGTCTTCCCGTCAATCATGAAGATGACTTCCGGCGCCATCCAACCGCCACCAAGCCGCTCATATTTATTAAACTGTGTCTCCGATGTCAGCGCGCCATCTTTTCCTACGGGGCGGAACATGCGCACGAAATACAGCCGCTGCTTATCGATCCAAAACTGTGGTGAACGGAGGTCGCCAGCTTTGGCTCCGACAACGTATACCGGCCGTCCCTGCCACGTATCCTCGCGCAGGACCGACTCGTCAAATTTCAACTGTTTGAGTTTGGCAACAGTCTGGTCTACCGGAAGAAAGTAAACATCGAAAGCCAACAATACCAGTGGATGAATCAACGGCCGTGAACCATCGAGCTTGCCATTCTTGAAGGAATAGATATTGTCATTGGCAAAAAGAATTCCATTGCCGTCTTTGACGGGATCGAAGTCTATGCGCAGGCGACCCGGGATGGATATGGCCTCGTACCACACCGCTTCTTTCTTCGTGCCGTCTTTTTGGTAGTCTGTAGTTACTTGCCTAAAAGTCGTAGTCTTGTACCACTTCTTCGCATACTTGTTGCGCATCGCCGTTATTAAGTCTTCGGTCGTTTTAACCTTTCCCTGGACCACGGGAGCGAGCAAAAGCAGGCCCGATAGAATTAGCAGTCCGCGCCTTGAACGTCTCATAACCAATCTCCTTGTTCTGGTCCCGAATCAGCTACTCCCAATCGCGCTGAACATTCGGGCAGCCGTGCTAAACTATTTCCTTCCGGAACTGCAAACAGCGCCATTTAGCTTCAAATCGAGGGATTGATTATGAAGGATGCTGGAATCGAAGCCAAGCGGGATAGTTCGGGCTTCACCGACATTTCGCTGACCGCATCGCTGGGAAACTATGAGGCCGCAGTCACTGGGGCGCTCAAAGAAGCACAGCAAGCAAACGTAATACAGCGCATTCGCAACAAGGATGCATCACTCTGGAAGAACGACGAGGCCCATCGGAAGAGCATTACAAACTCGCTTGGCTGGCTCACAGTGGCAGGGGATATGCTCGGGGTCGCGGATGAGCTACGAAACTTTGCTGAGACGGTTCGTGCTTCAGGGGAGTTTCAACATGTGATGGTTTGCGGCATGGGGGGCTCCTCGCTATGTCCCGAAGTACTGCGGCAGACATTCGGGCGCCAGAAGGATTTTCCTGAGTTGCTCGTACTCGACTCTACTGATCCGGATGCCATCTCCAACTTTGCAAAGCTGATCGATATCACCCATTGCCTGTTTATTATCGCGTCGAAGTCGGGAACGACTACCGAGCCCAACGCATTTCATAAATACTGGTACAACCAGGTCGCCCAGAAGAGCGCGACACCTGGCAAAGCATTTCTCGCAATCACGGATCCCGGATCACAAATGGCCGACACCGCTGTGGCCGAAGGCTTCAAACGCGTCTTCTTAAACCAACCGGACATTGGCGGTCGTTATTCCGCGCTTTCGTATTTCGGCATGGTGCCCGCGGCGTTGATGGGATTGGATATTGCCGAGCTGCTACGCCGCGCTAATACCTTCGCTGAAAAATGCGTGGCCGAAGTAAACGTTAATGAGAACCCCGCCGCCTTGCTGGGAGCAACCATGGCCGAATGTGCCGATGCAGGCCGCGATAAGCTGACCATCGTCACGGAACCGGAAATCTCGGCAGTAGGTTTATGGATCGAACAACTAATCGCCGAAAGCACCGGCAAAGAGGGCAAGGGAATCGTACCGATTGTTGGCGAACCGCTGGGCGAGGTTTCTGCGTATGGCAATGATCGCCTCTTCGTGTCTATCACGGTTGGAACACCCGATGACAAGACGACGTCTAGCTTGAAAGCGCTCGAGAGCGCTGGACATCCGGTGGTCTATCGAAAGCTCCAAGACCTTTACGATATTGGTGCGGAGTTTTTCTTGTGGGAGATGGCAACGGCGTTTGCCGGCTGGCGCCTCGGCATCAACCCCTTCGATCAGCCAAATGTCCAGGAGTCGAAGGACGCTACAAAAGCCCTGCTCGAAAAATTCACCAGAGAAGGGAAATTGCAGGAAGAGCCGGCTGTTGCCAGCGATGGAATATTGACCGTCTATGCTGGTAATAAAGAAGCGCCGTCGAGCTCAGTTACAGAGGCATTGCAGCACCACCCTTCGAGGATTAAGTCCGGCGACTATCTTGCGCTGCTTGCCTATATCGAGGAGACACCCGAAATAGAGGCGGGTCTTCAGTCGATACGTACAACTTTGCGCGATGCAACTGGTTGCGCAACGACTACTGGCTACGGACCGCGTTTCCTGCATTCCACGGGACAGCTACACAAAGGTGGGCCAGACTCCGGGGTCTTCATTCAATTGACAGCGCCTGACAAGACTGACTTGGAAGTTCCCGGCGCGCCTTATACGTTTAGTATTTTGAAACAAGCGCAGGCGCAGGGCGATTTTCAGTCGCTCATAGCGCACGACCGCCGCGCGATTCGCGTGGACTTGGGCAGTGATGTGATAGCCGGATTGCGGAGCCTGCAAGAGTTGCTAAAGAATGTATTGAAGGGAAGCCGAGGGGCGGAGGCAAGCCACCTTTCCTAAGCCTGAGCTACTCCGACTTGGAGGTTCAAGTCCGAAGGCAGCGCTCAACCGGCGGATAAAAATCGAGAAAGGAGTCTCACGGTCAGGAAGGCGGGCTTGCCCCCGCTCTTTTAATTTCAAACTACTATGACAAACACTGCAAAGATCGGAATGATTGGCCTGGGCGTGATGGGTCAGAACCTCGCCCTCAACATCGAGCGCAATGGTTATCCGATCGCTGTCTACGATCGCGACCCGCCGGTGCTGGATGCTTTCATCGCGCGCGAGAGCGGCAAACAGATCATCGGCGCCCATACCCCGCAAGAGTTTGTTCAATCACTGGAACGTCCTCGCAAAATAATCCTTCTGGTTAAAGCCGGCGATCCGGTCGATTGGACTATCAACTTGATCAAACCGTTCCTCAACGAGGGCGACATCATTATTGATGGCGGCAATTCTCATTTCAAAGACACTGAGCGGCGCGAAAAAGAATTGAAAGCTGCGGGGCTTTTCATGATGGGCTCGGGTACATCCGGCGGAGAAAAAGGCGCTTTATGGGGACCCAGCTTGATGCCCGGAGGCGACCCGAATGCTTACGAACAAATCCGCCCGATCTGGGAAGCCATCGCCGCCAAAGTTCCCGATGGCCCGTGCGTTACATACGTCGGACCTGGCGGGTCAGGCCACTTTGTGAAGATGGTCCATAACGGCATCGAGTATGGCGACATGCAACTGATTGCCGAAGCCTACGGCCTGATGCGCGATGGGTTTGGCTTAACCACAGACGAGATGGCGGACATCTTTGATGAATGGAACCACGGGGATCTCGAATCATATCTCATCGAGATAACTGCAAAGATCCTGCGGGTTAAGGATCCGGAAACTGGGAAACCGCTGGTTGATTTGGTTCTTGATAAAGCTGGTCAAAAGGGAACTGGCAAGTGGACGAGCCAAATCGCTTTGGATTTGGGCGTGCCAATCCCAACGATCGACGCGGCCATAGTGGCGCGAATACTTTCGTCTCAGAAGGAGGCGCGGGTGGAGGCCGGCAAGCAGATCCGCGCGCGTACAACGGGCAAATTTGATGCGCTTAGTGAGACTATGAAAACCTACGTTCACGATGCTCTGTACGCCTCAAAGATCTGTTCGTATGCGCAGGGAATGAATCTGATCAAGGCTGGCTCAGACGAGTTTGGCTGGAACATCAACCTCAGCGAGATTGCGCGCATCTGGCAAGGTGGCTGCATCATTCGCGCTAAGTTCCTGGGGAAAATCAAAGAAGCTTATTTGCGGAACCCTAACCTTACCAATCTTCTGCTCGATGCCGAGTTCAAATCAAAAATGGAGCAGGCACAACCGGGATGGCGCATAGTCGTGAGCACGGTCATGCAACAGGGGTTGGCGGCATTGGCAATGTCGTCGAGCCTCGGATATTTTGACATGTATCGCACGGCCAGTCTTCCACTCAACCTAACTCAGGCGCAACGCGATTTCTTTGGTTCACACACTTACGAACGAGTTGATAAACCGGAGCTCGGCTTCATCCATACTGAATGGGAGGAATTGTTGGAAAAGCAGAGGCAGTAGTCAGGGGGCAGTTGTCAGTAGTCGGAATTTGTTCGTCTTGTTCTATGGAAATTCCTTCCAATGTTTTCGTTTTCGATACTCCCGAACAGGTCGCGTTGGCCGCGGCCGAACGGTTTGTAGAATATGACCGCGCGTTTCATGGCGAGCTTGACCGTTTTAGTGTTGCTCTTGCCGGCGGCAATACGCCAAGGCGAGTTTATGAGTTGCTGGCGACTGAACGGTTCAAGCATCGCGTCGAGTGGACCCAGGTTCATCTCTTTTTCGGTGACGAACGTTGCGTTCCGCCAGATCATCCGGATAGCAACTACCTGATGGCCTACGAGACGCTGATTTCGAAAGTGCCGATTCCAGCGAAGAACGTGCACCGCATTATTGGCGAGCGCCATCCGGACGAAAGCGCGAGGCTTTATGAAAATCAGTTGAGGGCATTCTTCGCCGGAGTCTCCTGGCCACGCTTCGATTTAGTTTTGCTGGGAATGGGAGCGGATGGGCATACGGCGTCGCTTTTTCCGGGCAGCAATGCACTCAAAGAAAATTCGAAGTGGGCGGCGCCGACGAAGATGAAGAACCTAAAACAGGATCGGATTACGCTGACCGTCCCCGTTTTCAATCATGCGGCGCAGGTAGTGTTCCTGGTTACTGGAGACGAGAAGGCAGCGCGACTCGCCGCGGTCCTGGAAAAACAGTCGTCTGTTGACCGCCTTCCGGCACAGGAAATACAGCCGGTTAACGGCTCGCTGGAGTGGCTTATCGACAAAGCCGCGGCAGCGAAGCTCAAGGCTCCGCAGCCTTAGCACATTCCTCTAGCATCTAACGTAACCCAGCAGCCAGAAGACAATAATAAAAACGAGGATGGTCGAGATGCAGCCACCGCCAAATTTCCAGGCTGCGGCGCCCGCGAGAAGTCCACGTAGAGGTCCCTCCATGTCTTTTCTCCCGTTCCTCTCTTTAGTGTGCCGTGACCTGTCACCGCTTTGGCCTTCGGCCGGTTGACGCCGTAGTTCCTCCCTGGATTGAAGCGAACCATGCCGCGACAAGTGGCGACCGGCCAAAGCGCTGACAGGCCGGCGCACTCCTAAGGATAGAACCGATTTGCTTACCTGGCGGAGGCCGCTTTCATCTGCTCGTTTTTAGCCTTTTCCATGCGGGCTCCCAGCGCCTCGGCTTCTTCCTCGCTCAGGACTTTGCGCGCTTTCTTGAACATGTCGCCTTCTTCTTCTTCGACGTGATGCTCGATGTTCTCCTTAAGCACGGTGAACTTTGCTGTCCACTGTTCTTCGCCCTTTCCTAAAGACTCCAACTCACCAAGCAGTTGTTTGACCAGACGATGCTCCTCAAACGCTTCGAGCGTTATGTCGCGAGTTTCATCTTCCTTCTCAAGCGCAGGATAGAAAATCGTTTCTTCAATGCGCGTGTGCACATCGAGTTCGGTCTTGAGCTGGGTGAAGAGTTCTTCGCGAGTCTTTACGCCTCGCTCGGTTGTGGAGTCGATTTTCTCCAGAATTCCGGCGACCTTCTTGTGGTCGGCCTTCAGTAGTGTAAAAGCGTTCATGATAAACATCCCTTCCTCATCGGAGTTAATTCGATTTACGTCGCTTGTTGTTGAATCGGAGGTGAGTTTCAAGAACTCACCCCCGGTAGTAG
>JALYSR010000137.1 GCA_030854715.1 Acidobacteriota bacterium | reverse complement strand
TATCAGAGGTTGCCGTCATGAATCCATTCTCCTGAACGTTGGACGAAAAAGAAGTGCAGATGGAAGAACAAGTGCGCCAGTGTGGCCGCGTCTTGTTGCTGTAGAGTTCTGACAATGAACTCGCGGTCTGTTGGCGGCACGTCGAGCAAAAGCTTCAGCGCTTCGACCCACGCTTTATCAATCTCTTTGTCGCCCGCGGCTTCGTTGCCATCGCCGAGATGCAGGCGCACGTATCGGATTAACTTTTCCGTTTCATTGCTAGCGACTGCTTCTTTTAGATATTGAAGCGACATAGCTAAGGCCTCTCCCAGGTCTCAAACGTTCGTCCAAAATTTGCCGCTTGTGGTCCGCTGTAGAGTCCAAACCGGCTCGACACATCCTCTCCGACTTTCAGGACTATTTCGGTGGTGATCGACCGACCAATTCTCTGCACTAAGCGCGAGTGCGTGACTTTTGAAATCAGCTCGTCCAACCAAAAGGATAAGAAGTAAATGTACACGATGGTGCCAAATCAGCCCAGGGATATGACAAGTCGCATCCGACTTGCTCCGTTACAAATCCCGTTGCGCAGTCGGCCTTGTCTGGATTAGTGCGTCGAGGCGCGCAGGGTAGTCGGAGGGCGCGGTTCATGTGACTAATACCCGTTTGGTCTCCGTTTATTCCGGCTATCGTTTCTTCCGTTTTCTGCTCCCGACCGCGGGCTTGACGGGAGCAGCGATAAAACTCGCGATGAACTCGCGATGATATAGGCCGAGCAGGCTTTCCAGTTTCGTGTATACTGCCTGCTCCCAGACAGATAAGATTTACTGGCGTCAACCCCAGCAGGCACGAGGAATCGTTTTCTGAAAACGAAAAGAGTTGGAGCCTTCGTGCCAGGGCCGAAGTTTACACTTGGGCTTGAAGGTATAACGGGAAGTCGAAACAACAATTTCAGGATCCATGAACGGGAGCTATGAAGATGAATATGTCGTCTAGTCTTATGCGTTGCGCGGCTGTGATTGCGTCGTTGTTCCTGGCGGTAGTGATCGGGCATGCCCAGTCTATTAACGGCAGGATTGTCGGGACGGTCACGGATCCAAATGGGGCGGCCGTGGCTAAAGCTTCTGTCTCGGTGACGAACGAAGGAACTGGCGCCGAGCGCACCATCGAAGCCGACGATAGCGGAACTTACGTGGTCCCTGAACTGCCCGTAGGGCTCTATACGATCTCGGTATCAGCGGCTAATTTTGCTCGGGCAAACCGGCCACACGTTAAGGTGGACGTGGGGACGGAAACGCGCGTGGATGTTGCGATGTCGGTGCAAGGCGCGACGGCCGAAGTAACCATCAACGATCAGTCGCCGGTCTTGCAAAGCGACAGCAGCGCGTTGGCGGAGGTCATCACCAGCCGTCAGGTCGAATCTCTGCCCCTCAACGGCCGTGACTTCCGGCGACTGACCATTCTTACGCCAGGCGCGGCGCCGCGATCGCAGCGAGGCTCGCTCGGTTCGTTTACGGTCAATGGCCAGCGCGAAAAATCAAACATCTTTTTAATTGATGGTGTTGATAACAACGACTCGTTCCGCAACCAGCCCTCCTTCAACCAGGGCGGAGTCACCGGCGCGCCTGCAACGCTGTTTCCAGTTGACGCACTCGGTGAATTTAGTATCCAAACACAGGGCGCTGCCGAGTATGGACGAAACTCAGGCGCCGTGCTCAACATCATCGTCAAGACAGGAACGAACGATTTTCACGGCTCTGCTTATGAGTTTTTGCGCAACGACAATTTCGACGCGCGAAACTTCTTTGAAGTGAAAAGAAACGAATTCAAGAACAATAATTTTGGTGGTGTTGTTGGCGGCCCTATCATCCGCAACCGTACGTTCTTTTTTGCGGGTTACGAGGGGCAGCGCGAGTCTGTTTTTTCCCCCTCCGCGGTCATAGTTCCGTCCGCTGCCGCTATTGCCACGGCACGCGCCCTCAATACTGCCAATGGCCGGACTGAAAATGCATTGAGCACGCGTCTGCTGGCTCTATTCCCCGCGCCAAACAGTTCCGCGACCAACAACTACTCGTTCGGGGCTCCGAACAGCAATCGCAGCAACAACTTTCTGGCCAAGATTGATCACCGCGTAACCGACAAGCTGAGCATGAGCGGTCGCTACATCTTCGGTCAGGGTACTCAGGTCTTTCCGCTAACGAGCGGAAATGGTTCTCCGCTACCGGCATATCAGACCCTAGTCCCAACGCGGATTCAGCTTGTCGGCCTAAATTTTCAATACCTTGCCACTCCAACGGTCATCAACGAATTGCGCTTGAGCTACAACCGCTTTACGCAAGGCTTCAGTCCGCTGGATGCAGGCTTTGATCCGTCCAGTATCGGTCTCAACACGGGGTTAACCAGCGGCGGCCTGCCGACGATTACGGTTGCGGACTTTGTATCGTTGGGTTCGCCAAACAACCTGCCGCGTAGCCGGGTCAGTAGCGCCTATCAGGTTGTTGACAACGTGACCTGGACCAGTGGCGCGCATACCTACAAGTTTGGCGGCGAGTATCGCCGTCCACTCGTCAACTCCGTGAACGACACTTTCAAACGCGGGCAGATCAACTTCCTTGGCAGCACTTCCGGCGCCGTGACCTTCAGTCCGTTGGCTAACTTTCTTGCAGGAATTCCCTCGACGAGCAGCACAGTAATTCTTCGTGGGGGCACTCGACGCGACACCTTCACGCACAACCTCGGCTTGTTTGCGCAGGATGACTGGAAGGTGAACCAGCGCCTGACGCTCAATCTGGGATTGCGCTACGAATACCTCGGCGTTTTCGCTGACGCGCACAAGCGCATCTCGAACTTTGTTCCCAGTGTCGGACTAGTGCAGGTCGGCGATCCGAGTCTGCCGCGGCTTTATCGCCGGGACCGAAACAATTTCGCGCCTCGTTTGGGATTTGCCTACGATCTTACCGGCAAGAGCAAGACCGTCCTGCGCGGGGCCTACGGAATCTATTACGATGCGCCTTCTCAGGACTTCTACCTGGCGCATAGCTTTCAGAACGGTGGTCCGGGTAGCGTCGGCAACAACTTCGTCCCGGCAATCGGGACCTTCAATGTTACTTTTCCCTCGACCGCGACGGTGCCTTTCGGCCCGGGGGTGGCTATTTTTCCCGGTACGACCGCACCGCCAACTCCATTTCCGATCTTTGGCGTCGATCTAAACCTGCGCGCGCCTTATGTCCAGAGTTACAACGTCAATCTCCAGCATTCGTTGAGCGACAGGACGGTGGTCCAGGCCTCGTATGTGGGTTCGCAGGGAAGAAAGCTCTATCGCGTTCGCGACATCAATCAAGCAGTGCCCGGCGCCGGGACGGCTCAAAGCCGGAGGCCCTTCAACGCTCGCTTCCCGCAGTACAGCTTCATCAACTATTTTGAGACGTCGGCAAACTCAAACTACAACGCGCTGCAAACATATCTTCGCCAGCGCATGTCGAGTGGGCTGAGTCTCTACGTCTCCTACACGTGGTCCAAGTCTATTGACGATGCCTCGAACGGTATTTATGGGGGAACGCGCGGCGTCTCTTTCCCGCAAGATAGTTATAACGCTCGCGCCGAACGCGCGGTTTCGAGCTTTGACGTGCGGCATCGGTTCACGACTAATTTCGTTTATGACTTGAAGTTCCTTCCCCATCGCCTCGAAGGTTTGCCAAAGCGTTTGACCGAAGGCTGGCAACTGGCAGGAATTCTTACTTCATCAAGCGGCATACCGATCACGCCCTTCATCGCTGCAAACATCAGCGATACTGGCGAGCTTAACGATCGCCCGAACATCATCGGCGATATTTACGCGGGTGGCCGCACCGTCGCCGCCTGGATCAATCCTTGTGTTTTAAATGCTAATGGCACCATGCGAGGCACTTGTCGAGCCGGCGACACACCCGCCTGGCAAATCCCCGCAGCAGGCAGTTTCGGCAACGCTGGACGAAACATCATCATCGGGCCGCGCTTTAATGTGCTCGACTTCTCGGTTAACAAGAACACG
>JALYSR010000121.1 GCA_030854715.1 Acidobacteriota bacterium | reverse complement strand
CCGGCCCGCACGGAAACGAAGTCGTAGTTTGCGTTTACGTCCCACAACTTCACTTCGCCAAACGCCTCTTCCAAAGAAATGTGCGTATCGGTGCGGTTGGCGCCGCGCCTGACGTCGATGTTCACGACGCCATTCTCGCGGGCATTGAGATAGTTTGGAATGCTGAAGGTGGGTGAGATCTTAATTGCCCAGTCGCGCGGCTTAAAGGTGGTGTCGCCGTGAAAGAGCTCGAAGCTGAACTGCAACGTTTCGCTTGCCGCAAGCTGTTCCGGTTGACCAAAAAACTCGGCGCTGAGAGGCTGGTGTGTACTTACATCGGAAGGAGTTGGGGCGCGACGAAGCTCCACCCCCGTAGTGCTCACGGCGGAAAGAACCATGAAAAGCTTGTTACCCTTGATTGGGTAATCACCTTTCAAGACGCTTTGATTGTAAGGATCCCACCACCGGCCGCGCTTGAACGGAATGTCACGTCCCCGAGCGGCGCGATCGCCATAACGATCGTATTCCGGAAATCCAATGCGCCATCGATCGCGCGCTTCACGTCGTTCCTGGTCGGTTTGAGGCTCTGAGGCAACAGTCTCGTTACCAGCATAACCAGTAGGCTTGTCGCCAGCCTCAGGTTTGGTTTCCTTTACTTCGACCTGGTCCAAAGGAATATCGACCACGGTTTCTTTGCCGCGTTCCACAATCACATTCTCGAGCACCTGGCCACGTGGAATCGCAAACCCACCATAGTTCTTATTTTTGTCGAACCCCGCTAGATGTGGTGCAGACACTTTCAGGCGGTATGCGCCTTCAGGTAGCTGAACCGAATAGGTCCCATCGGCGCCACTGCGAGTCCGTTTCCATTTGCCGGTTACTTGGTTGGTTGCGACTATTGCAACTGCTGCGATGGGCGCCCCCGATGCTACGCGCACGGTACCTTTAAGTCGGCCCGAGTTCTGACCCTGAGCCTGAATGCAAACCGCGAGCGCAAAAAGGACTGATGCGGCGAGCCGGAACAGAGTGAAAACTCCTTCCCATCCCACGTCTCTTCTTTGTAACCAATTAGGCATTCAATCGCAGGTGACATTCGATCCTGCATCAAGATCGATCTGGGAATTAACACTAGCCACGTGCTTGCCTTGTAGCATACGAGTCGCACCGAGGCAATGGAAATGTGCGCCCGCTGCAAATCTATAAGGCTGCGCAAACTTTGTGATACATTGTGCGCCGGTTCTCGAAGGTTATTCGGCGAATTCCCGCGATGGTTGCACTTTCACAAATGGGCTTACGGCCACTGCTGTTGTTATGCGTGAGTGCACTCTTCGCCGGCGCTGCTCTAGTCCAGTTCCCGAAAGCTTCCGCCCAGGCGGCCAGCCCGCTTCTTATCAGCCGCGAAGATTCCACTCGCGCGATTGCTTTTGATTCCGTAACCCGACAGCGAGAACCGTTTTCTACAATCTCATCGTTAAAAGTTAGCGCCGACAATCGCACGCGAATCATGCTGTTCGCCATGAATCTACGTCTTGTGCCGGGTGATGGGCCGGGTTCGATCCATATTACAGCCGAAGATTCTTCTCATCACCTGTACCAATTGCCGGTCGAGTATGTTGGAACGGTTCCAGATCAGCCCTGGGCCACGTCGCTTGTTGTACGCCTGCAGGATGGCATGGACGATCTGGGCGATGTGTTAGTAGGCATGACCTATCAGGGAATTTCCAGTAACCGAGTTCGCGTCGGGATCGGACACGTTGGCGATGGGCTGCCAGACGACGAAGGCGCAGTACCAACACCGGGTTCGCCGTTTTCTCTGTCTATTCCGCCTTCGAACGTTACGGCGGGTAACCTGACCACAAGTGACGTGCAGACAATCATTAGCCAGGCGGTTTCCGCAGCCGCGTCGCTAAACCGCGCCGTGACTGTCGCCGTCACCGACCGCGAAACAAATGTTTTGGGAGTCTTTGTAATGACCGGCGCGCCGGCCACCACAACAATCCGGAGCGTCGGAACAATCGGTCGTGGTCTGGAAGGAACAGTGGTGCCTGCGTCGCTGGCGGCAATTTCAAAAGCCGGGACTGGTTCGCTTTTCAGCACAACCGGAAATGCGTTTACAACGCGAACTGCCGGCTTCATCATCCAGGAACATTTTCCGCCGGGCATCGACTTCCGCTCAGGCGGCCCACTTTACGGCGTGCAGTTTTCCTCGCTTCCCTGCTCCGATATTAAAAAACCCGCGCTGCCTCTCGGGCTTTCGGGTGATCCGGGCGGGCTCCCCATTTACAAAGACGGGATCGCAATAGGCGGCGTTGGCATCGAAGGCGACGGCAGCTACACCGTGGATCGCGACCCGCGTGATTCCGATCAGCCCTTTGAAGAGGTAATAGCCGCGGCCGCCTTGCGCGGCTTCGAGGCGCCGCAGCTGATCCGCGGCGACAACATCCTGGTCGATGGCATCCGACTGCCTTACTCAAACGTATCT
>JALYSR010000117.1 GCA_030854715.1 Acidobacteriota bacterium | reverse complement strand
AAGATCTGCCAATTCCGTACGGGATTCTTCCGGTCAGCCAGGATGAACACGCGCTTTGCATCGACAAAGTTCGTTTCATCGGTGACCCAGTCGCGGCAGTTGCGGCGATTGACGAAGATACGGCCTTCGAGGCCATGAACCTGATCGAGGTGGGGTATGAACCACTGAACACGATCTCGTCGATTGATGAAGCCATTCTGATCGATGAGCCTCGCATCCATGAATACGGAGATGAGGGAAACATTCACAAGAAAGTGTCGCTGGAATTTGGGAATGTGGAGGATGGCTTTGCACTAGCGGACCTGATTCGCGAAGACACGTTTTTCTACGAAGGCAATACACACCTGCCGATGGAACAGCACGCTGCCGTCGGCAACTTCGATCCAGATAACAAACTCACGCTCTGGAGTTCGACGCAAACACCACACTACGTTCATCGTGCGCTCGCAAAAGTCTTGGAGTTGCCGGCAAGCCACATTCGCGTGATCGCCACGCCAAACGGCGGCGGCTTCGGCGGCAAGAGCGATCCGTTCAATCACGAAGTCGTAGTCTGCAAGCTTTCAATGATGACCGGGCGGCCCGTGAAGGTAACGCTGACGCGCGAGGAAGTTTTCTACTGCCATCGTGGCCGCCATCCGGTGCTGATGCACATCAAGACTGGAGTGAAAAAAGACGGCGCCATAACCGGAATGCATTTCCAGTCGTTCCTCGACGGTGGGGCTTATGGCAGCTATGGCGTTGCCAGCACGTTTTATACAGGGGCCTTGCAGACGGTCACGTACGACGTGCCGCGTTACAAGTTTCAGGGCTTGCGCGCTTTTACAAACAAGGCTCCGTGTGGACCAAAGCGCGGGCACGGAACACCGCAGCCGCGTTACGCGCTGGAAGTTCAGCTCGATAAGATCGCTGAGGAATTGAAACTGGATCCGGCGGCCATGCGCCGTCAGAATTTAGTCAAACCCGACACCGTGACCGCGAATTATCTCCGCATCGGCAGCATGGGCCTGGGCCAATGTATCGACAAAGTTGTCGAGGGTTCGGATTGGAAGAACAGATTCTCGGGCTGGGATCAGAACCACCGCAAGCTTCCCTACGGCAAAGGCATCGGTATCGCGTGCAGTTCATATATCTGCGGCGCGGGTCTGCCAATTTACTGGAACAACATGCCGCAGTCAGGAGTCCAGCTGCGACTGGACCGCCAGGGCGGCGTTTGCGTGATGTGCGGCTCGATCGATATTGGTCAGGGCTCTGATTCGATTCTCGCGTATATCGTCGCCGAAGTTCTGGGCATAGATCCTTTCGACATTCGGGTCGTCACGGCTGACACGGATTTGACGCCAGTTGATTTAGGCAGCTACTCGAGCCGCGTAACTTTGATGACCGGCAATGCTGCGATTCAGGCTGCAGAACGTGCGCGCGAGCTGCTGGTGATGGCTGTCGCCGAGAAGCTCGGTGTGCCGATTGAAAATATTTCACTTGGCGAACGTCGCGCTTTCGATGTTGAGAATCCTCAGATTGGTGTTTCTTTTGCTGAGGCTGTCGTGCTGGCTGAATCTAAGTTTGGGACCATCGGCACTGTCGGCTCATATTCACCGCCACGCTCGCCGGGCAGATACAAGGGCGCAGGTGTAGGGCCGTCACCTGCCTATAGCTACTCCGCCGCGATTGCGGAGGTGGATGTCGATCCCGATACGGGCATTGTCGTTGTGGAGCGAGTTTGGATTGCGCACGACATCGGCAAATCGATCAATCCGATGCTGGTGATGGGCCAGGTTGAAGGCAGCGTCTACATGGGCCTGGGCGAGATTCTGATGGAGGAGATGGCCTATCGGGGGAACCGGAACGTGGTGCACAAATTTCCGTCGATGCTGGAATACAAGAGTCCTACAACGATGGAGATGTGCGACGTCAAGACTTACCTGATTGAGGATCCGGATCCAAACGGACCATACGGTGCGAAGGAAGTTGGCCAGGGACCGTTGTTGCCGGTACCGCCGGCTGTTGCTAATGCAGTGTACGATGCGGTTGGCGTACGCATCGATGAAGTACCCATCACGCCGGAGAAGGTTTTGAAAGCGCTTAAAGAGAAAGCGAAAGGTCGCGATGGACGATATGGTCCCGACTCTGTTCCTTCAGTCAAATGGCCGGAGCCGTTGCGGGTGTTAACACCATCCGAAGGTGGCGATGGCAGAGAGATGCCGCGCGTCGCAGTGCACTCGTAGATATTTGCCGAAGAACTTGGATGAATAAGATAACTACATCATGCGAGGTAAGAGTAAAGGTTAAGCTTACAATGCGGGCGATGAAGTCATGGTTCGGCGAGGATTGCTGACGGCCGATAAGATTCGCAGCTACGAGGCTGACGCCCTGGTTGATACAGGCGCAGTCCGATCCGTTCTGCCGATTCATGTCGTTCAACTCCTTGGTTTGGCTATAGTCGATAAAGCAAGAGCCACCTACACCAATGACGCGGCGGAAGACGTCGACGTCACAGAAATGGTCGGCATTACATTACTTGGTCCTCGCATAACTGAAGAAACGCTGGTGCTGGGCTCCGAAGTGTTGATCGGACAAACCGTTCTTGAAAGTTTGGACCTTCAAGTGGATTGCACCAATCACCGCGTGATACCAAACCCAGCGCATCCCGATCAGCCGGTGATCAAGATCAAATTTCTGGTGGGAAGCGAGACGCCCGTGCATTCGTTATGATGCGACTGCCCAAATTTGATTACCGCGTGCCGCGAGAGATCGCGGAGGCGGTAAAGATTATCGGCGACGTTGGCCCAACGGCTCAGTTTGTCGCGGGCGGCACGGACCTCTATCCAAACATGAAACGCCGGCAGCAGACGCCGCGGACGGTCATTTCCGTGATGCGTGTTCCGGAGTTAAATCAAATAACGGGTGACGGCAAGACAGGAATTCGCATCGGCGCGTCGGTGACACTCACCGACATCGTCGAGCATCCACTTATCAATCGCGATTATCCCGTTGTGGCTCACGCCGCGCGAACAATCTCCACGCCAATCCTCAGAAACATGGGAACCATCGGCGGCAACCTGCTGCTCGACACGCGTTGCAACTATTACGATCAGAATTATGAATGGCGGAAAGGCGTCAACTTCTGTTTGAAAAAAGATGGTGATGTTTGCTGGGTGGCGCCGGGAAGCTCGAAATGCTGGGCCGTGCAGTCTTCAGATCTGGTGCCGGTGATGGTGGCGATAGGTGCAAAGTTTCGCCTGGCATCAACGCTGGGTGAACGAATGATCGACGCGGCCGGGTTTTACAACGACGACGGCATCGATTATTTGAAGAAAAGGCCCGACGAATTGTTGGTTGATATTCATTTGCCGCCGCTCAATGACTGGCGCGCGTCGTATCAAAAGCTTCGGCGTCGTGGCGCGTTTGATTTTCCCGTCTTGGGAGTTGCGGCCTGGATACAAGTGGATCACGCGGGTTCGGTGAAAGATGCGAAACTGATTCTTGGCGGCATCGCTCCCTCGCCGGTTGAAGTGAAAGAAGCAGGCGACGCGCTCATCGGAAACGCATTCGATGACGACCACATCCACGCCGCAGCTGAAGCTGCTTATGTAAAAGCCCGACCGCTCGACAACACCGACTTCGTCATGAACTGGCGCAAACAAATGACGCGCCAATATGCCCTTCGTGCTCTTAAGGAACTAGCTGTTCCGGATTAATAGCTCTCCTGGTCTTTGGACTTGGGCTTTGGTCTTAGTGCGCTGACCGTAACTCCGAAACGATGACAAAGACCAACGAAGTCGCGGCCATCATCCTTGCTGCCGGACGTTCCGAACGCATGGGCGCCTTCAAGCCCTTGCTTCCCTTCGGTTCACAAACCGTAATCGGCTCCTGCATTAAACTTTTGCGCGACGGTGGTGTTGAGACTGTTGTCGTCGTGTTGGGCCATGACCCACGCGCCGACGATTTGAAGCAACACCTAAAAGATTCGCGCGTCAGCTTCGCTGTCAATCCCGACGCGACGAGCGAGATGAGCGCGTCAATCGCGTGCGGCGTTCGCGAGTTGACGGATAGTGCAAAGGCTGTCGTCATTACCCCGGCTGACCACCCGGCAGTCCCCGCTGAAGTGGTGGAGCGGCTAATCAGCGAGTGGCGTCAGGGCGCGCGGTTGGTTATGCCAATTTGGAAGGGACATGGCGGGCACCCGGTTCTGATCGATCTAGGCTTTCGCCGCGAACTCTTGAGCCTTGACCCTAATCGTGGGTTGAAGGCGCTCTTCGATGTTCACCGGGACGATCTCAGGCGGGTTGATGTCGATTCGAATTATATTGCGCGCGACATGGACACGTGGGATGATTACGCCGCTTTGCACCAGGAAGTCTTCGGCGTTCCGCCGCCGAAAGCACCTTATTTGAAGCAGTAAATGAACTAAACGGGGCTGTAAGCGTGACCAACTAAAAGGCTGACCCACTCATCTAACGCACTGCCCCACCTTTCCGGAGGGGTAAGGAGACAAAATGTTGCTTAAAAGAATTCCCCTGTTGGCCCTGTTTATGGCGGTCCTGGTCGGATCTTCGCTGGGAGTGGCCCAACACCCCGGAGGGGGGCCGGTCAATTTTTCCCTGCGATCGATTGACGGCCAGACGATGACTTCTGACAGCCTGCGTGGCGAAGTAGTGGTCCTGGCGTTTGGCGCCTCATGGCTGCCCCTGTCCAAGACCCAACTAACCGGTATCAGAAAGCTTGCCGACGAGTACAGCGACCGCGGCGTAGTGGTCTACTGGGTAAGCACCGAGTCTGAGGATTCGAAGTCAAAGAACTTTGCGAGTGACGAACAACTGAAAGCGTTTGCCCAGAAGTACGGGCTCAAAGTCACAGTGCTTCGCGACCCTGATGGCGCGACATCGAAAAAGTTTGGCATCGATCAGCTGCCCTCGATAGTCATTATCGACAAACAGGGCAACGCCAGTGAGCCAATCGGCGGTCTCGATCCCAACGGCAACCTTGCCGCTCAACTAGCTTCGCGCCTCGACAAGGTTCTCTGAACCACTTCTTTCCATAACGTTTCAGGCCGTCTTTCAGAAAGACGGCCTTTTTCGTTTGCGACGCAAGCTAACAGCTTGCTTTACAATTTGCGCTTGCTCCTCACCGTGGAATCTAATAACTTGCTAATCTCGGTTTCCCTGGTTCAGTCCCATGACTTTCAAGTTTATTAACCCTGAATCACTCGGCTCCCCGCGCGGCTATTCCAACGGCGTTTTGACAGACGGCGGCGGCAGGTTGCTTTTCGTTGCCGGCCAGATCGGTTGGGACGAAAAACAAATGATTGTTAGCGACGACTTCGTCAAGCAATTTGATCGCGCACTGGCAAACGTTATCGCGGTTGTTACTGAAGCTGGAGGCAGAGCAGATCAGGTCGCCCGGCTGGTCATGTACGTGACTAACAAAAAGGAATACATAGACAGTCGTAGTGAGGTGGGCCAATGCTATCGCGCGCGGTTAGGGAAGCATTTTCCGGCGATGGTGCTGATCGAAGTGAAGGGCCTGCTCGACGACAAGGCAAAGGTAGAGATCGAAGCTGTGGCTGTCTTAAATCCTTAACCCCTCGTCGCAAAATACATATCGATGTTGACTCCAAAGAGTTTCCGCTACAAAAAGAGCGCGCCAGGCGTGGCCACGATTACGCTCAACCGGCCGGAGCGGCTCAACGCGTTGACCTTTGAAGTTTACCGCGAGCTAACCGACACCTTTGCCAAGCTACGGAATGAATCGGACATTCGCGTGGTTGTCATAACGGGTGCAGGGCGGGCCTTTTGCTCTGGCGGCGACGTGCACGACATCATCGGAGAGCTTTTCAGCCGCGACATGGAGGGGTTGCTCGAGTTCACCCGAATGACGTGTGAACTGGTGCGAAATATTCGCGCGTTGCCCAAGCCGGTTATTGCCAGTCTTAACGGAACAACGGCAGGCGCGGGCGCGTGCATTGCGCTGGCTGCCGACCTGCGCATTGCGAGTGAGGCTGCGAAGATTGCTTTCCTGTTCGTCAAGGTCGGACTGTCCGGAGCAGATATGGGCGCCGCCTACTTGCTTCCGCGCCTGGTGGGCCTGACCAAAGCGACTGAACTACTATACACAGGAGATTTCATCTCCCCGCAGGACGCTGAACGAATTGGACTTTACAATCGAGTCGTGCCACAGGACCAACTGGCAGCAACGACTCTGGAATTGGCTGAGCGTCTTGCTCGAGGTCCAACCTTCGCGCTGGCGAAGACAAAAGAAATGCTGAACCGTGAATTGAACCTGACTCTCGATGCCGCGCTTGAGTGTGAGGCGCAGGCGCAAGCTATTTGCATGCAGCATCCCGATTATCGCGAAGCGTATGAAGCCTTTGTTAACAAACGAGAGGCGAAATTTGAATGATTACGTTCTTCTATTAAAAGCGCCGCCACACAGCACCTTGCCGGCGCACTCCAAAATTATGGACAAATTCATCGATCAGCTTCCCTTCTTCACGCCCGAGCATCGCACGCTGGCTAACGACATGCAGTCGTTCGTGGCCCAGGAGATTGAACCGCGGGCTGTGGAAGAGCGTGACATTGATTCTCGACTGCGCGAATACATCGGCGTGCTGGCAAAAGCCGGTGCGTTGGAGTACGCGGTTGCCGCCCCTGGAAAAAAGCTTGACGTGCGCGCGCTCTGTTTGATTCGTGAAGCGCTTGCCTATTCTTCGGCGCTTGCGGATCTGGCTTTCGTAATGCAGGGATTGGGAACTTACGCAATTAGCCTGGCCGCTCCTGAACACGTCCGCGACTTTTGGATTTCGCGAGCAACTCAAGGGAAAGCAATCGCCGCCTTTGCGTTAACTGAACCTGACGCCGGCTCGGATGTGGCCGCAATCAAAACAACAGCACAGCGCGACGGCGACGCTTATGTTATCGACGGACGCAAGCGTTTTATCTCCAACGCCGGAGTGGCCGATTTCTACACCGTATTTGCCAGAACCGGAACTGACGCGAACGGCCGCGCTTCCTTGTCAGCATTCGTCGTCAGCGCAAAAATGCCGGGCTTCAACGTAATCGAGCGTACAGCCATGATCGCTGCGCACCCGATTGGAGAAATTGAGTTCAAAGGCTGTCGCGTCCCGGCAGAAGACATGGTCGGCGCTGAAGGGGATGGCTTTCTGTTAGCCATGCGCACCATGGACACTTTCCGCGCAAGCGTTGGCGCTGCTGCTTGCGGAATGGGGCGGCGCGCGCTCGACGAAGCCGTTGGTCACGCAAGCACTCGCAAGCAATTCGGTCGATTGTTGGTCGAGCATCAACTGATCCAGGAAAAACTCGCCGACATGGTTACCGAGCTCGACGCGGCCAGGCTTTTAGTCTACCGCGCCGCGCACCTGAAAGACACGGGAGCCCCTCGAGTGACACGTGAGGCAAGCGAAGCAAAGCTGTACGCGACTGAGGCTGCCTGCCGCATCGTTGACAGTGCGGTGCAGATTCACGGTGGCTCGGGGCTGGTGCGCGGCAGCGTTGTTGAACGCCTTTACCGGGATGTTCGCGCGCTGCGAATTTACGAGGGGACTTCGGAGATTCAAAAGCTCATCATTGCAAGTCAGTTGTTGAAGGAGTAGGTCGGTCATCTAATCTTGATTCTGTATGGACTGCGTCAGCAAACTTGACAACATGAAAGCTCTTTCGGCGGACACAACACCTGAAGCTCGGCGTAAGCATTACGAACTCATGCGCCGGCTGACTCCTACGAAACGTCTGGCGTTGGCCTTTGAATTAACAAATGCGACCCGTCAATTGATCGTCTCAGACCTTCACCATCGCTTTCCTGACGCCGGCGCCGAAGAGATCAAACGTCGCTTCATCGCCCGTGTCCTTCCTCGCGAGGACGTGATCCGTGTCTACGCTTTCGATCCGCAGGAAGAAGGCTATTAGTCAGGCAGATGGAAACCCCTTTCGCAGTCTTATCTCTGGTTGCGAGCGTTCTTGAACAACAAGGCATCAACTATGTGCTGGTAGGTTCTCTCGCCAGTTCCATGCATGGAATGTATCGGTCGACAGCGGATATTGATCTGCTGGCTGATGTAAAAGCCGAACAAGTTCTTCCCCTTCTCAAGATCCTTCAAGACAGTTTCTATGTTGACGAGCATGCCGTGCGCGAGGCTATTGCGCGGAAGGAATCGTTCAACGCCATCCATTTCGACTCAGTTTTTAAGGTCGATATCTTCATTCCCAAGGGAGATGCTTTTTCACGCAAACAACTCGAGCGGCGCGAGCTCAGAAAACTTTCATCGACTGGTGACCAGATGGTTTACGTCGCCACGGTGGAAGACACCATACTTGCAAAACTTCGCTGGTATAACTCTGGAGGAAGAACCTCAACTACACAGTGGAATGATGTTGTCGGCATGATCGGTTCATCTGCGACAAGGCTTGACCAGAATTACTTGGGTGAATGGGCCGAGACCCTAAACGTAGGTGATCTGCTTGGGGAAGCTTTCAAAGCAGCCCAGAGAAATTAAGAGAGTGGTAAGAATGAAGATCAACATCATCGGTGGCGGGCCGGCAGGGATGTACTTCGCCATCCTGATGAAGAAGGCCGACCCCGCTTACCAGATAACAATCTACGAGCGCAATGGGCCAGATGACACATTTGGCTGGGGCGTGGTGTTTTCCGGAAGAACTTTAGCGAACCTGCGCGCGGCCGATGCGGAATCGCATGCCGAGATCACACGCGCGTTTGAGGCCTGGGGCAATGTTGATGTGGTCCATGGGCAGGCGAAGATTTCAATTCATGGCAACAGCTTTTCCGGGATCGCGCGACTTCAGCTTCTCAAACTTTTACAGCGCCGCTGCGAAGAACTGGGGATCGCCCTCCGCTTCCGCACCGAGGTGGCCGATATTGAAGGCCTGCGCGCTGACTGCGATTTTCTATTAGCGGCGGACGGTGTCAACAGCACAGTCAGAAAACAGTACTCGAAGCGCTTCCTTCCCGATCTGGATGTTCGTCCGAATCGCTATATTTGGTACGGCACGAATCAGTTATTTCATGGCCTAACCTTGACTTTTCGGGAAAACGAAGCCGGTGTTTTTGCCGCACACTCGTACAAATTTAATAAAACTACCAGCACGTACATTATTGAATGCGACGAGCAAACCTGGCAAGCCGCAGGTTTTGAGAAGATGGACGACACCCAAACGCGAGCTTATCTGGAAGAGGTGTTTGCAAAAGACTTAGATAGTCAGCCTTTGCTATCCAACAACTCGAAGTGGATCAACTTCCTCTTAGTCAAAAACGCCAACTGGTTTTTCGAAAATGTAGTAATGATTGGCGACGCGCTGCACACGGCGCACTTCTCGATCGGATCAGGTACCAAGCTGGCCATTGAGGATGCGATCGCCCTGGCGGAGTGCTTTGGGAATGCGGAGAACGTGAGCGGCGCCCTGTCGCAATTTGAGGCGAAACGCAAGCCCGTTATCGAAGCGTATCAAGCGGCAGCTTACGAAAGCATGCGCTGGTTTGAGAACGCGCGACAATACATGAATTTGACGCCGATAGAATTGGCCTACGCGCTTATGACAAGGAGCGGGCGCGTCCGTGACGAGGACTTAAAGCGCCGCGATCCTGAGTTCATTGCCAGCTATGAAGCAGCGCTCAACTCACATACTGGGACCCCGGGCGTCCCGCCCGCCTGACTCACCCGACTACGCCCGATCATGAACATGAGCTTTTTACCCAGCCGCTCCAGTCCATTCGTGCCAGCTTGGTCATGTTGCCTTGCGGGCGAGGACGCCCGCGGTCCAGGTATCAAGTTACTCTTCCCACTCTGGAGCTAGCAGCCGCCGTCGTCCATCATCCACTGTCGCGATTCCTGGTTCCTTAAGGTCAAAACGATCCCAAAGTTTACAGGTGACTGAACGATGTGCCTGGTCCAGCGCCTCGCAGTAGTTTGTGTAGGTGCAACGGCGAACTTCCTTACCGCGCCCGAGCTCCACTTTTATGAACCAGTCGGGATCCGCAAGCGCCTGGCGAGCCAAACCAACTATGTCGGCTTGCTTGGTCCTTAGAATCGTCTCGGCTTGTTCGAACGTGGTTATGCCGCCAGTCGCCACCACAGGCGCGTAAAAGCCCGACTCATTTACCGCGCGTTTGATAGCTGCGACCAACGGAACGCTGCGCCCGAAAGGTCCCGTTTCATCGGAAAGAACCGTCGGCATGCATTCGTATCCGCTTTTGCCAGTATAAGGATAAACTGCCTGACCGACTTTCGGCTGCTGCGCATCCTCAAACTTGCCGCCCTTTGAGATCGAAAGAAAGTCAAAACCGGCCCTCGCAAACTCAACTCCGAAATACCTCGCGTCATCAATGCGATTACCACCCTCAATTACCTCATCGCCGAGAAAACGGACCCCAACCACGTAGTCATCTCCCGTCGTCTTGCGTACCGCTCGATAAACTTCCAGCGGCAGACGCACGCGATTCTCGCGCGAGCCGCCATAGCCGTCCATCCGATTATTGAGCGCACTCAAAAAGCCCGCCATCGTGTAGGCATGCGCATAATGAAGTTCTACACCATCGAAACCAGCTTCCCGCGCACGGCGTGCAGCCTCAGCAAAAATTTCGGGAAGGACTTGAGGCAACTCCCGAACGTGAGCGAGTTGCATGTCGGTGACGTGTTCACGATAGCCGAAGCGAAGTGATTCCAGCTCGCGCGCATTCAGAACCCGATCCTCAATTTCTTCTCGAGCACCACCCAGAAAGCTTCGCACTTCGGACTCGACCGCGTTAAGCCAGCCCGCGTCGCCCGTTACCTCAGCCAGCGCCCGGCGATGTCGATCCTCAATTCCCAAAAAGCGCGCAAAATACTTTTCTCTTTCAGGGCGGCGCCTCACGGAGAGAAAGTCGATGATCTGGATAAAGAGTTTGGTGTGGCCGTCGCTTGCCTCTTTCACGGTCTCGACCAGTTTCTTCAAACCCGGTATGAACCTATCATCGCCAATACGAAGCAAGGGGCCGCTGGGAATGTCACGAACACCTGTCGCCTCAACCACCAGGACGCCAGGTTGTCCCTGAGCGAATCGCCGGTACCAATCAAGATTTTCCTGAGTGACAAAACCGTCTTCAGTTGCGCGCCAGGGCACCATTGCCGGCACCCAGGTACGGCTCTCAGAGTCTATCGGGCCAATTTTGATAGGCTGATAAAGGAGAGATCGTGCCGCTTCTTCGGCGGTGGGCCACCGCGTTTCGGGAATTGAATGCTTGATCGGATTTAAGAATTTCCACATGATTTCTGGATCACTTTAACACGGCAAAGCCGGAGAGAAGATCATTGCCCTGTGTTGTGGTAAATTAGTTCGAGTTTTCAAATCGCATTGGGGTTGAATCATTGACTGACGAACTTCTCAAGTGGCGTCTTGAGTTCCCTATCCTGGGACAAACTGTTTACCTGATCTCGCACAGTCTGGGCGCGATGCCGCGAGAAACTTTTTCGCGGCTCACCGAATTTGCCGAAACCTGGGCGACGCGTGGTGTGCGCGCCTGGGCCGAAGGCTGGTGGGACATGCCTGTGACTACAGGCAACGAGGTAGCGCGGATCATTGGCGCCGATCCTGAAACCGTTGTCATGCATCAGAATGTTTCGATCTGCCAGTCACTGATTCTTTCGTGTTTCGAGCCGACTCCTAAGCGCAACAAGATCGTCTACTCCGAACTAAACTTTCCCTCGGTAATGTACGTTTATGAGGCTCACGCGCGTGAAGGGAAACTGAGAATTGAAACTGTCGCTTCGGATGACGGCATAACAGTCCCACTCGATCGCTTTCTCGACGCCATCGACGAAGAGACTCTGCTTGTTCCATTTTCCCACGTACTCTTCAAAAGCGGTTTTCTGCAAAATGCGAAAGCAATAACCGAACGCGCTCATGAAGTGGGCGCGATGGTAGTGCTGGACACTTATCAATCCGCCGGCACTGTTCCCTTTAGTGTCAAAGACCTGAATGTTGATTTCGCAACTGGAGGTTCGGTGAAGTGGCTCTGTGGTGGACCGGGAGCCGGATATCTTTACGTGCGTCCTGATCTTCACCAAACCCTTCAACCGAAGACTACCGGCTGGATGGCCCATGAAGAACCTTTCGCGTTCGAGACCGAGCAACGTTACGCACCAAACATCAGGCGATTTCTTCATGGCTCACCTGCAATTCCCGCGCTGTACGCCGCGGAATCGGGATATCGAATAATCAACCAAATTGGTGTGGAGCGTATTCGCGAGAAGAGTGTGCGGCAAACGACTCGTTTGATTGAACTGGCGAAGGAAGCTGGATTCCGGGTCACGAGTCCGCAGGACGCCGCTGACCGTGGTGGCACAGTCACGGTTGGACATGAAGATTCCGCAGCGATTACGAAAGAATTGATTCGTCGCGAGTTTATTGTCGATTATCGTCCCGGCGCCGGTGTGCGCATCTCGCCGCATTTCTATACTAAAGACGAAGAACTGGAATTAGTGATTAATGAGATGACGAAGATCAGAGACACCCGCGCCTATGCAATCCATGAAGCGGCTGGAGCGGCTTTTTAAGGGATGAAGTATGAAGGCGGAAGGATGAAATAATTCATCTTTTCCTGTTCATCCTTCATCCTTCATCCTTCATCCTTATGAGTAACGAATACGGCAGCAACGCTCCTTTCTCCTACAACAAATACCTGCGCGTTGCCGACCTGATTGGTTTGCAGGATTGCCTGTCTGATCCGGCCCATCATGATGAGCTTCTTTTCATCACGATTCATCAGGCTTATGAGCTTTGGTTCAAACAGATACTCCATGAAATTGACGCGACGGTCGACCTGATGAACGAGGG
Organism: Acidobacteriota bacterium; assembly: GCA_030854715.1. Classification (GTDB taxonomy): domain Bacteria; phylum Acidobacteriota; class Blastocatellia; order Pyrinomonadales; family Pyrinomonadaceae; genus PSRF01. Next base: position 1,467 of record JALYSR010000117.1, on the reverse strand, counting down.
CCGGCTCGCGGCGGCCTCACGCGTTTTGCGTCGGGTGGTTGAAATTGAAAAACTGCTGATTACCCAGATTCACATTTTGGAAAGCATGACGCCGATCAGTTTCCTGGCGTTTCGAGATCAACTCAATCCGGCCAGTGGTTTTCAGTCAATGCAGTTTCGCGAAATTGAGTTCAGCTCCGGGCTAAAGAATGAGAGCCTCCTGAATGAATTTCGCGCCGACGAATTTGCATTCGAACGTTTACGGAAGCGGTTCGAAGCACCATCGCTGGCCGACGCGTTTTATGCAGCTCTCCGAAGCCGTGGACTGGAAGCGCCTGCCGGTGACGCATCAGACACAGTAGCGGAGGATCCCGAGCGAAAGAAGCGCTACGGCAAACGCACCCAGGCGATGTTGGAAGTGCTCACGCATTTCGAGGAGCGCTATGACGAGTTCCAGCTCGCCGAAGCTTTGCTGGAGCACGATGAATACTTCTCTCTCTGGCGCTCACACCACATAAAGATGGTGGAGCGGATGGTCGGGACCAAACGCGGCACCGGCGGATCAGAGGGTGTCGGTTACTTGCGCACCACGCTCGATAAAAAGTTTTTCCCTGAGCTCTGGGAGGCGCGTACGTATCTCGATAGCAAACACGGCGAAGCCGGTTGCCCGTTTGCCAAAGAGTAAATGTAGTTTGAACGCAGTAGCCGCTAGCTGGAGGCCCAACTCCCAAGATGAAAAAAGAACGAAGGAACGCCCCGAGAATCAACGTTAATCTTCCAGCGCGCTGGGAAGGCGTCCTGACTCAGCAGGAAGCCAGCGTCACCAGCCTGAGTAAGAATGGATGCTTTTTGTTAACTGGCGGCGAGGTTGAACCAAAGGAACTGATCCGCCTGGAGATCAAGCTTCCCGATGGCGACTACATCTATTTTTGGGGCGAGGTAGTCGATGCGGCGAACGAAATAGGCTTCGCACTCCGCTTTACATCCTGGACTGACGAGGATGAAGCCCGGTTGCGCAGCTTTCTCGTAAGCGCGGCAAAAACGAAATAAGACTGCCACCGTCTTTCGAACGACTCCCGCTTTCAACCAGCCATGAAAGTTGAATTCCCTGAACGCTTCAACATGGCCGACTACTTCCTCTACCACAACCTGGAGGAAGGACGAGAAAACAAAGTCTGCCTTTATTACCAGGACGCAACCTATACATTTGGAGAGACGGCGCGAATGGCAAATCGCGCCGGCAATGCTTTGCGCGAGCTCGGCGTGCGGATGGAAGACCGAGTCCTGCTCGCTTTGCCTGATAGCCCCGAGTTTGTTTGGACGTGGTTTGGCGCAGCTCGCATCGGCGCGGTAATCACGATGGTCAACCCGCTGCTGCCCGCGGAAGATTACAAATACTATCTCGACTACACCCGCGCTCGCGTTGCGGTTGTACATGAATCTCTCCTCAACACTTTCAATGAAGCCGCAGCCGACGCACCTTATCTC
>JALYSR010000102.1 GCA_030854715.1 Acidobacteriota bacterium | reverse complement strand
GTAAATGACTTCCTTAGCGGTACCATCCTTGGCGGTCCAGTTGAGAATGGCTTTCCAAGAGTTGTCCGATTCGCGTTGGAACCGGAAGTAGTTTCCCTTCCCGACCGGCGCAAATGTGATTGAGTTGTCGTCGAGAGCCGTGGCCACCGAGCCTGACTCGCCCTCAGTGTGGCCAAAATGTCCGTCCTTCAACTCGAAGCGACTAGTATCCTTGACTGTGCTTAACGTCTCATCAGCAAGACCTTCAACGATGAGAGTGGAATCGTTCTCAAACTTGTAACGTTCATAGAAAGGTGGTTGATCGACGCCTGTTCCACGCCAAGTCCCTTCAATCCAACGTAGCTTCGCAAGTTCATTCGTAGTTATTAATTTTGGAGACGGAGAGGACGATGGTGACGCAGCGGGTTGCGTCTGGTTGACTGTAGGAGTGCGCGCACAACCACTCAAGTTGAATAAAGCGATACCAGCGAAGAGCACCAAGGCAGAACCCTGGGCTCGAGATTTACGATGCATTCGGTTTTCCTTAATCACAATTTGATCGTGCACTTCCTTATCCCGAACGGTTAGATCGTTGCTGGCTGCGCGGTGTATGCAGGCTCAGGCGCGTGCGCATACGTTGTTGCCAGGCGCTGCGCTTCGAATCAACGTCTTCCATTTGCGTGAGAGCGTCGGCCATTGTCTCGCCGCCCAACTGTCGCATCTTTAAATAGAGTAGTGCTGGCACGATTGACATCAGCGGAACGATCAGAATGTTGAATAGGCCAGACAATTGTTGGTAAATCTGGATAGTCATGGAACGGTGAGCCACATGTATCCCACCTTCATGGCTTTCGGTTATACCAAATCGTCCCAACAATGCGCTCACGGTAACAGGAATCAGAAATTGTAGCAGCGTAACAATGATCACGGTGCGCCACGAGCGCGACGCCAACTCACGCGCGCGCCGCCTGGCCGCTTTCTTCTCCAGCCCCTCCATCAGCACTACTGGCGCGTAGAGCAGATAACGTATGGAGACGACAATTCCCGGAATCACAAGGAGGATGAAGCCGATTATCTGGCGAATCGTCACGCCAATGCTCGTTTTCAGAAAGGGCTTCCAGCGTCTCTTGAGTAAAGCGAATACCGGGCGTAACTCAACGGGACGCAGGGGGGCCACGGAGAGTTGCGTGACAATAACCGCAGTCAGGCCCGAGATCGTAGCCGCAGCCAGAAAGAAAGACACCACCTGCAAGAGCCCGACCACGACCATGGCTACTATGAATAAAACTTTTGTGACTGTTCCACCTTTGGGAAGAAATTCCTCCGCCAGCTCAAGGCCAATCAAAAGAAACGTCGTCACGATGACAGGAATGTGCAAAATGAGCGACAGGCGCAGGAACTTAGGGAAATATTCGCTGTAGAGCGAGAAGGCACGGCGGTAGAGCGAGCCAATTCCTTCGGCCTCGGCACGGAGCGCGCTGGAAAGAGCCATAGCGGTTTGCGGGCGCTCCGCAGGGTCTTTAGCCAATGCTGTCATCACAACTTGCGCCGCGCGCTTCGGCACTTTCTTGTTACGCTCACGCAAAGGTGGAGGCACCGCACCGATGTGCTCCTTCATGACGCTGCCGGTCTCTCCCGCGAACGGGGGATCGCCGGCAAGCATTTGATAGGCAATAACTCCCAGGCTGTAGATATCGGAACGCGCATCCAAAGTTTTGGCGGCGCATTGCTCAGGTGACATGTATAGCGGCGTACCCATAATAGCGCCGACGCGCGTTAGTTCGGTGCCGCGAGTAGTGTTGGCGCGAAGTGCCGTTTGCTTGCCGAGCATTTCTCGTCGCGTTCCTTCACCAAACATAAGAGTTTGGTCGCCATCGTCAGCAGCATTTTCTTGACGAGCCGGAAATGCCGTTGAGTTTGCGTCGTCCGGCGACCTCTCGAACATTTGCGTGTCTATGTCTTCCTCGGCCGCGTGCAGGTTCGTGGCGCCTGGCGCAATGTGTGCGGTGAGAGGTCGTTCGTCGCGCGCCGAAGTCAACATTAGCGTGGCGATCTCCAGGTTCTGCGCTGCTGATGTCAGATTTCCACTTTCCGGACGTACCGTTGTTCGCTCCGAGTCGTTCGAGGTGATTGCAGTTTCATGCGCAACGCGCGAGCCGGACGTTTTCAGTTGAGCGGCCGCGGCTGCGGAATCAGTTGAACTGGAAGTGGAAGGGTCCGCCTCCGCGAGTTTGGCGATGCCGAAGTCGAGCACCTTAACCCGATATCCGCCCAGCCGCGTTGGCTCGAGCCAGATGTTGTCGGGCTTCAGGTCCCGGTGGACCACTCCCTGCTGATGGGCCTCATGCACAGCGGAGCAAACCTGTTCCAGTATGTCCACCACCCACTCAAGTGGCAGTCGCTTTTCTTCGGCGAGGATGTCCCCGAGCGTGCAGCCATCCAGGTACTCCATCACCAGGTAGGCGAGAGCCTCGCCACCCGCTTCGGCAAAACCGAAGTCGGTAACGTCAACTACATTGGGGTGTCGCAGACGTCCGGCCGCGCGGGCCTCGCGTTTGAAACGCGCGACAAACTCTTCGTTGCGCATGAACTGCGGCGTAATCAATTTCAGCGCAACATAGCGTTCCGTCCCCAGATGTGTGGCGAGATACACCGCACCCATGCCGCCTCGCCCGAGCAATCGCTCCAGACGATACTTCTCGTCAAGCACCTGCCCGAGATATTGATCTGAGTCACTCATACGTCGTGAGTATGCTACAGGGTGCAATCAGGAATCAGCAATCAGGAATCAGTAAACCGTAAACGGCAGACAGTAAACAGCAAAAATTGGAGAGCATTCAGCAGAGAGATCTGGCCGATCAGCAATTGGTTCTGCCGCAGCAATCATTGTCCTGCTGTTTGCTGTCGACTGTTTGCTGTGCACTAATGTCCTACCGGCACATCTGCCAGGCCCTAATTGCGTCAACTGGGAAAACCAGCATCAAAATCTCGAGCAGCAGGCTGTCTCTGATCCAGAAGATGAGTATCAACTCCAGCGCCAAAAACACGACCAGTGAGCGGCGGAAGCCCAGGCGTTGTGCGATCAAGAGTCCAATCAAACAGCAAAATATGTCGCCGAAGGAGTTGACGACCGTGTCGCCGTTGTAACCGAGCGCGGCCGTTTCCGAACGGTATCGTTCGATAATGAAGTTTGTGTTTTCAAATACTTCCCATAGAGCCTCGACCGCGATTGCCAGCGAGAGTTGCCACGCCGGCCTCAAGCGCGGCGTCAGCCCTGCAATCAGCCAGAAGAACATGAAGCCATGGAGCACATGCGTGAAGCTGTAAGGATCGAAAAGCTGTTGAGAATTTTCAGCGCTGCAAACTTTGCCCGCCCAAATCAAAAACTTTCCACAGGCGCAGATCCATAAACGTCCCTCGAGACGGAGCAGAAACGCCGTAGCAACGAACGCAGAAACAATGGCCATCCAGGGCCAAAAGTTTTTCCGCGGAAATGTAGGAGTCCGCGTAGGCATAAAGACGATTAGAATAACAGCAGCCGTCCGTGGCAGGAACAGCAAAGAGTAGAAAGCTTTGAAGGATAATTAGTGACGATTAATGACTGATGAGTAGGGAATTGGCAATCCGTAATCCGCAGGCAGCAGATTTCTTATTGCACTGGTGGGATTGCAAGAGAGAGCAGCGAGATCACCAGGGCTTTGCCTTTTTGACCTCTCGCTATGAGACGATAGCCGCCCTCAGGTGTGGCAACGTTCCAGGTTGCACGTGAGTCGGTTACCGTAGTAGCCAAAGAAAGGTTTCCTAACTCTGCGAAAGGGATCGCTTTTTCCGGACGCACAAAACCCGTAACCCAGACAACGCGTCCTTCCCGATCCGTCTGCAATGCCACGGAAGCATAGTTGGTGGCCAATAGGGACCACATCTCCTTGTGACCACCTTCGCGCTCTTCGTTCTCTGGTTCCTCGGCATCGGGTTTCTCACCCTTGCGCAGGTGATCGAGCTTCGCGTGAGCCTGCTCGAAACTTGTTCCAATTTTCACTCCCAGAATGGAATCTATGACTCGCGGCCGCGTCCTCTGCTGGGCTACAAGCAGAGACGAGGTGAGGGGGAGTATGCCAAGCAACAAGACTGATACCGCCCACGCGAAAAAGCCGGCCCGCGAAGTTTGAGAAAGGAGCTTCATGTTCGAGTTCATTCCCAGCACACGAGAGATGGTACGAGTACGCGCCTTCTCCAGAATTTCGCTATCTCAGTATCCTCTGTGTCTCGGTGGTGGGTCTTACGTGCGACAGGCCCACCACCAAGCCACAGAGAATATAGAGTCATAACAAGCGAAAAGACACTATCCACTCGACTGCTGTTGATATGTCCAATGCCGGTACATATCCCCTTTCTCCACATCGATTCGCATAAAGCTGCTGAGACGATGTGAAACAAGGAAGAGGTTGTACTCCTTGTCCCAGGAGGTCAAGAGGCTGCTAGGGTTCGGGTCCGAGG
>JALYSR010000348.1 GCA_030854715.1 Acidobacteriota bacterium | reverse complement strand
GGGCTGATGGGCCTGGTGCTTCATCCGCAGTTTGCCAGCAATCATCTGCTGTATCTTTCATATGTTTACCGCACCGATAATCAGTACGTCCGAGTAGTTCGCTATCGTGAGACCCGAACCGGCCTGGCCGATCGGAAAGTTATTATCGAAAGTATTCCGTCCGCGCAATTTCATGCCGGCTGTCGATTGCGGTTCGGTCCCGACGGTAAGCTCTACATCACTACTGGCGACGCAACTCGACGCGATCTGGCACAAATGCTTGATTCACTAGCCGGCAAGATTTTGCGTCTGAATGACGATGGCACGATTCCCGCAGACAATCCATTCGTTGGAAAACCGGGTGCGCGTCCGGAGATCTGGTCCTACGGCCACCGCAATCCGCAGGGAATCGATTGGCAGCCGGGCACCAATCTATTGTTTGAAACTGAGCACGGTCCCAGTGGCTTTGATGGTCCCGGAGGCGGTGACGAGGTTAACATCGTCGAGAAGGGAAAGAATTACGGCTGGCCAGTCATTCACCACACTCAGACCCACGCCGACATGGAAGCGCCCTTGTTGGAGTACACGCCTTCATGCGCGCCAGCCAGTGGAATGTTCTATCGGGGGACAGCGTTTCCAGACTTTAACGGCAATTTCTTTTTTGGCTGCCTGGCAGGCAAACGAATCATTCGGGTGGTGCTCGACGGACGTCGTGTGGTTTCACAGGAGAATCTGCTGGCTGGGAAATATGGCAGGATCCGCGACGTGGCCCAGGGCCCCGATGGCTATCTCTATTTTTCAACCTCGAACCAGGATGGCCGCGGATCACCAGCGGCCGACGACGATAGGATCATTCGACTCCAGCCGGTTAAGTAGTTAAAGCGATCTCCAGGAACTGGTGAGATGAATCCGCTTAACAAGCAAAATGGATCATGCATCTATTGACCAGGAAAATCTCGTTAGCAATAAAGTCATTCGTTCTCCTCCTTATCTGCGCAACCTTGGCGTTGACCCAATCTGGTCGCAGTGGAATGCGAGGTTACGTGGCTTTTGAGGATTTGTCCTACAACGAAGTGGCGGAGCGTAAGGTTCACGCCCGGATTGAACTGCGCCGAACCGCTAGAGACAAGGACGTTGTCTCGACGGAAACCGACGAGCACGGTTCGTATGATTTTCATTCCGTATCCCCAGGGGAATATGTTTTGCGAATCTCGTCGCCGGGTTATCGAGTCTATGAAACGGAAATCTACCTGCCCTCAGATTTTATTGGTAACCTTGCTGTTATGCTGAAAAAAGAGAAGCACTGAATCAGTTGTGAAAGAGCGTAGGCAGTGGAATCTTTGGGTAAATTTACTGCGCTCTAAACCGTTGGTGTTCAAACGAGATCTATCTATGAGTGTTGCAGAGAAGCTGGCAAACGTTCGGCAACAGGTGTCAGAAGCGGAATGGGACGCGCGCGTTGATCTTGCGGCTGCTTACCGCCTGGTGGCTAGCAACGGCTGGGATGATCTTATCTTCACCCACTTGTCAGCCCGCGTTCCCGGGCCCGAGCATCATTTCCTGATCAACCCCTACGGAATGATGTTTGAAGAAATTACGGCGTCGACTTTAGTAAAGGTAGACCTGAAAGGTCAGATTGTGATGCCGTCGCCGTATTTCATCAATCCGGCGGGCTTCACAATCCACAGCGCCGTACATGCGGCCCGCCAAGATGCTCTCTGTGTAATTCATTTGCATACTGACCATGGCATCGCGGTGTCAGCACAGAAAGCCGGGTTGCTGCCGATTTCTCAGCAATCCTTATTCGTCCTGGCTTCCCTCGGCTACCACGAATACGAGGGAGTAGCTTTGAACGAAGACGAGAAGGGGCGACTGGTTGCGGATCTGGGAGACAAGAATCACCTGATTCTCAGAAATCATGGGTTATTAACTGTGGGCAAAACGGCTGCAGAAGCGTTCCTCTCAATGTATATCCTGGAAGGAGCTTGCCGGATTCAGATCCTGGCGCAGTCGGGCGGCACAACGTTGCTGCCCGTGCCCGATCCGATACTCGAACACGTCGCTTCGCAAATGAGCGCTGTAACTGTTGGACAGGGAGCGCAGCTTGCCTGGCCCGGGTTGCTTAGGAAGCTTGACCGAATCGACCCTTCTTACCGTGAGTAAACCAGCTTTGGTTTAGCTGCAGTCTTACCGGATAACGCTAATCGGGTTCACGAAATAATAAATACAGTCTCAGGGGTTTCTCGGATTCGGGTCGCGCGTTAATCCGCGGCTAAAATCTTTGCAGGCTTGATCTCGGGCTAGACTTTCTGGGCAAGCATGGCAGTCTTGCTCCAGCCGATGATCTGCAGCGGTGGAAAGCGATATTCGTGGACCATGCGGAAGTGGTGTTTAGTGTGGCTCAGGATTTGTTGACGGGGATGATGTTTGAAGCGGAAAAGAATCTCCAAAAACGTACTGGCTGGCGATGGCCGGCAGGGAAGGTGAAGCATATGTCCGCCGGGCGCGATTACCCTTGCGATTTCTGTCATGCCCTCACCCAACGGCACGTATTCGAGCGCGCCACTTGTAACCACTAGATCGAGCGAATTATCGGCGAAGGGAAGCGATAAGAGATTTCCTTCAGCAAAGGTCACATCGCGCGTGCGACCGGGACTATCCGCGACCGCTTTTTTGGCCGCGCTGATAGAAGTGGCCGAGAGATCCAGAGCGGTGATGCTCACTGGAAACCGCAGCGCTCGCAGGAGCGCGAGCGTAAGCAGACCAGTGCCGCAACCTGCGTCTAAAATTTTAGCCCCGCGGGAAACGGGCAGCGGATGGTTTGCGAAATACTGATCGAGCGATCGCCCATAACCGTTCAGCTTGAAAGTAAGATCATAGAAGGCTGCAATCTTGTCATAGTATGAGCCTGCACGAGCCTCATTCTTCGTGGCAGTCAATACGTATTCCATAGTTTCTCCTACAACCAGGGATCAAACTCGATTGCCAGCCATGGCAGATGCAAATAAAGGCGCGTAATTGTAGCCTTCATCCCTCTTTTACTCAACTATTCAAGTGCGCCGCGGCTTTCTCACGGTTTGGTGAAGTTTGTCCGGGTCCCTTTGCCAATTCGGATCGTCAATGAAGTGCCTTACAAAGCGAGGGGCGTGCAAGAACCTATCGCTTCGCCCGTTCCTTCAATGGGTCAATAGCTTGATTTTGGCAGCAGGAGGACCACCGTGAAGAAGAAGCTGGTAATAGTTGGCTGCGCCGTGTTAGCGCTTATTTTTGTTGGAACGTCGATGTTTTCAAACAATCGAACCGAAGCCTTGTCGGCTGAAATTGAGAACAATACCGAGCCCGTAGCCTACGATCGCGGATTTGAAGTCCAGATTGTTGTCGAGGGCCGCCCTCTGGAGGAGTATTACGCTCGCGGAAAGAGCTACGTGGAAGCCCTCGTCGGTGCTGAATACGAAGTCCGGATTCGAAACCCGCTACCGTATCGCGTGGCAGTTGCACTATCAGTCGATGGCTTGAACTCAATCGATGCGCGACGTACAACCGCTTGGAATGCCAGCAAGTGGGTAATTGAGCCCTACGGTACGATCACTGTTACCGGCTGGCAGATGAGCTCGGAACGCGCTCGGCAGTTCTATTTTACCTCCGAGCGAGATTCCTATGGCGCGAAGCTGGGACAAACCTCAAATCTGGGTGTGGTCTCCGCAGTTTTCTTTCGCGAGCGTCGTCCCATCCCAGTGCCCGTTACACCGCCACCTTATCCCCGGCCGCCGTATGAAGAAGAAAGGGGACGCGACGAGAAATCTAAGGCCCCTTCAGCCGGCGTAGGTACGGCAGACTCCGCAGTGCGGCAACAACCGGAGATTGCGCCGGTTCCTGACGATGAATACGCGGCAACCGGCATAGGACGGTCAGTGCACAACGATGTTCGCTGGGTCAACATGGAGCTCGAGTCTCGGCCGGCAGCGGAAGTGACGATTAGATATGAGTACTATCCGGCACTTGTGCGCTTGGGCATTCTGCCCCGGCCTTATCCTCGTCCTGATCCCTTAAGGAGGCGCGAAGGATCTACGGGTTTTGAAGACCGACGATTTAGTCCGGAGCCGTGAAGACCAGGAGGCAGACAGCAGGAGCAGGAGCAGGGTTCGCGCGTGGGAACGAAAGCGTTCGCCTAACTGCGCGGCTTAGCGATTCATCTGCGCGTTAAGTCGATGTTGTAAAGCTCACGGTAGACGCGATAGTTGTTCATAACTTTTTGCACGTAAGCTTTTGTTTCATCGAAGCCAACCTCGGACGTGAACACACCGGCGTCTTTTTGTTTTGCGCGTCTTACCCATCGAGCAACATTGTCTTCGCCACCATTGTAGGAAGCGGCTACGGCTTCGGGCATATTCGAAAACATAGTAAAGAGATGGGCCAGGTATTCGCTTCCAACAAGTATCGAAGTCTCCGGCTGGTATAGTTCGCTTTCGCCTAACGAGTTCATGCCTGCACCAGGTGCGTACTTCTGCGCTGCATCGATCGTGAGTTGCAAAAGCCCCCGAGCGCCCGCTGGTGATTTTGCAAAGGGTCGGAAGACGCTTTCCTGACGAATCAGCGCCAGCACAAAACGCGGATCGAGGTTGCGCGATTTCGCGGCTGAAATGATCGTCTGCTTGTAAGGCGCCGGATATCGATCGATAACAGCCGCAGCCTGAGCTTTGTTTCGACCAACGCGTTCGGCCACCAGAGATCGCCTCTTAGCATCGGCCACATTGCCTAACCGGTCGCTGGCTAACCATCCGTAGTACGAGTCGATGCCTCCTGGGACTGAGAGATAAGCCGTGAACGCGGCATCGCGATTGCCCGCCCGTTCCAAACTGTAAGCCTTCAAATACGCTACTTCAGCGGCGCTCGTTGCGACACCCTTCGGGAAACTCCTTCGACTAAGTTCATCCGCCGTGGCGACAGCATCTCTCCAATTACTTTCCGAAACGTCCAAACGCAACTGGGCAAACAGGGCATTAGTCTCTGTAGGTGTACCCTGAAACCGCTGTCTGGTTTTTGTAATCCAGTTGATCGCCTCCTGGAACCGGCCTGCCTCTCTCAACGTGTCGATTGCATTCAAGTGGGCGGTATCGACTCGCTCGCCGTCGGGGTATCGATTTATGTATTCGATATATCGATCTGCAGCTTCAGACGGCCGGCCCATCCGCAGTAGTGCCGCGGCGCTGAAATTGAGTCCTTCCCGGCCTTCCTTAGTTGAAGGGTAACTGCGCGCGAGCCGGTCGTATGCATCGTAGGCGTCGTTATACCGGCGCGACTGAAAATAGGATCTGCCTATTCCGAACAGTGCTTCTCCTACTCTTGGGTCGTCAGGGTAATAGTTGATCACCGCCTGCCAATGCTCGCGGGCTTCGTCGAAGGCGCGATTCACATGGTAGACACTGGCGCGACGAAGATGCTCCTCAGGGGTCAAGCGAGTGAGCACGCCGCGAGCGTTACGCGCGTCACGGTCCTGACGGCGGACGGCTGCGAGACTGGCATCGCTGTTTCCCTGAGGTTCAAGGGAAAGAAGGCGAGTCAGCGCAAAACCGGTCGACGCTCCGAGACCTGGAGACGCGTCGCCGCCACATATCGTGGCTAGCGACAATAAAACAAATGAAGACGTCCCAAATTTCATCGGTTGACACCAGTGATTAGTGGTTTGGACCTTAAGCTTCGATGACTTCAAAACTCGAAACGATTTCCGCCGTTGGTCGCAATGTTGCAGCAACGCTACAGTATTTCTTTTCTGATAGCTCTATTGCCTGAGCGACAGATCGCTCTGAAACGTTACGGCCTGTGACAATGTGATGCACTTCCATCCTCTTATAACTTCGTGGGTGTTCCTCTCGCCGCTCGCCGCGCACCTCCACTCGATAGTCTGTCACGTTTTGGCGTTTTTTCCGCAGAATGGAAACTACGTCCACTCCGGTACATGACCCCAGGGCCAGCAAAAGCAGCTCCATTGGGCTGGGAGCCGAGTTACGGACGCTATCAGTATCAATCGTAATCGCGTTACCCGAGGGCGTGTGGCCAATAAAGAGATCCTCGCCCGCTAATTTTATGACCGCTTTGGGATCGTTAGAACTCATTCAGTTACCTCAACAGGAGAATACCACGGAGTCGAAAGCCGCTTGATTATCAGGCATATCGACGTCCCTAAAGCTCAATTGGTTCAATTGCAACACTATTGCAAAGTAATTTTCGGAACCACTTTCTTCTATGGCACGGCCCTTGTAGCAATATCCGTGGTCGAAACTTTTGTCTCAAATCTGTGGCAGAAGAATCAGGCGCGTAACGAATCTTAGCATTGAGCCGGAGTGAATGCAGGCCAGTGTTTCTTTTTAAATGGAGGCAAAGAAAGATGATTGCAATTCGAAAGACGCTTGTAGGTTTCCTCGCGGTGCTTGTTCTATCTGCGGGAGCCACACTAACTCAAGCTCAACGTCAAACCTATCGAGGCACGACTCGTTCGGTGCGGCAACTGATAATGCGTATCGAAAGTCGGATCAACATTCTGCGTAACAGCCTGAACGCTCAAAATCAGACCGGCGTTTACGGAGCACGTGTTGACCAAAGTCTAAATAATCTTGTTCAAGACCTGGATACGAGCGTAATTCAACTCAGGGATCGCTTCGACAGAAGAGAGTCCACTTCAGCGGACGCCCAGGAAGTCCTTAATCGCGCCGCCCAAGTCGATCGGTTTTTCCAGAGACGCAGTACGCGTAGCGCTGCGGTTAATCGAAATTGGACTAATCTCCGCACTGACCTAAGTCAGCTAGCCAATGTGTACAATTTAGCGTGGCCGGCTATTAGCCAAGCCTATCCCAATCCTACGTATCCAAACACTAACCCAACTTATCCAAACAATAACCCAACATATTCGTCGAGCCTGCTAACCGGGACCTATCGTCTCGATCCCTCGAGAAGTGACGATCCGGGCCAGGCGGCGGACCGGGCAACTCAATCAATTGGTTATGCCGACCGGACCCGGCTGCGTGATCAAATAGCCGCGCGGCTTGAGTCTCCGGATCAGATCGCGATCGATTTGCGGGGCCGTGATGTGACCATCGGGTCATCCCGTGCTCCTCAAATTAGTTTTGCAGCGGATGGGACGGAGCGGGTTGAGATTGGTCCCAATGGCCAAACTATTCGTGCTCGCGCATCGTTGATGGGCGAACAACTGACAGTTAGCTCGATGGGCGACGCCGGCAATCAGTTCAACGTGACGTTTGATCCGATTGACAACGGCCGTAGCTTGAGTGTGACGCGTCGAGTTTACGTTCAGGGACTCACGCGCCCGGTGGTAGTGCAGAGCATATACCAGAAAACTTCAGACGCAGCTCGCTTTGATATCAACACTGGACCACAGACATACCCGAGCCCAAACCCTTCAGGCACAGATTTCATCATCCAGAGCGGCGAGTCGGTGGTGGCAGTAATGGACAACGGCCTTTCTACCCAAACCGCGAGAGAAGGCGATCGTTTTACGGCGATCGTGAGACAGCCCTCGCAGTATGAGGGTGCGATCATTGAAGGTCACGTGACCAATGTTCAGCGAAGCGGTCGCATTACGGGACGGTCGCAGATGACCTTGAACTTCGATAACATTCGTCTTAGGGACGGTCGATCATATCGCTTTGCCGGAATTCTTGAGTCTGTAAGAACGAATCAAGGAGACACGGTCAGCATTGATAACGAAGGGTCAATCAGAGATGCGGACCAAACCACCAAGACTGTCCAGCGTGCAGCCATCGGTACGGCTGTAGGCGCTATCATCGGCGCGATAGCCGGCGGCGGCAAGGGCGCTGCCATCGGTGCTATCGTAGGTGCTGGAGGTGGCGCGGGTTCCGTTTATGTTCAGGGCCGCGATGATCTTGATTTGACGCGAGGCACAGAGTTGACTATTCGGGTTACTGGCCCGAGGTAATCGCGTTAAATGGATCTGATTCAGCGAACACTAAAACTAAAGATGAGGGCAGGTGACGTAAGTTGTCGGCCCTCATTTTCGTTCGGAAAGAACAATGTATGATATTCTTTCTGCGCGCAGGCTCCTCACGACACTAACACCCTCCCGATGGTGACAGCGCTCGACGTTACGGGCGTCTTTTTGCACTAAAGGCGGGAGATCTATGAGATGCCACGAGTATTAATAGTTGACGATGACGAGACCATTCGTGACACACTCTACGAACTTCTCTCCGAAGAGTATCTCTGCCAAACGGCTGAAACTGCCGAGAAGGCGTTTGCCAGGCTGGAAGCCGACTCTTACGAGGTGGTGCTTACAGACATTTCAATGCCTGGATTAAGCGGTCTGGAACTGCTTGGCCATGTCCGACAGAAATTTCCTAACACTCCAGTCATAATTATTTCGGGTATCGGAGATCAGGAACACGCGCAAGGCTTAATCAAACTCGGGGCTTTTGATTTTCTCTTGAAGCCTTTCACCCTTGAAGTGGTTGAGAAAAGTGTGAAGCGAGCGCTGGAGTATCGTCGGCGTTTGTTGGAAGCTTCTGCAGCTGAGGAAGGTAAGGGGGAGGGAAACGCCGAAGAAATGGATGTTGGCGATTGGAAGATTGTGAGGAAAGAACCGAAGTAACTGAAGCCAGCGCGAACTGATTTAGCTCAGGCAGCTACAATTTTAAGTGACGCTCGTTTCAGCATTACCTTACGTCGCTGGGAGATTTCTTCCACCAATTCAGTAATACGTTCCGCCCGAAACGGTTTAGTGACAACCCAATCCACGCGAGCTTCTTTCTGCTCATCGGAGCCGACAGCTTCTCCCCAACCAGTGATTACGGCAATCGGAATTTTTTCATCGTGCTGGCGAATCGTGTGTGCCAGCTCCCAACCGCTCATCCCGGGCATGCCAACATCCGTAAAAATACCGTCGAATTCATGCGCTTCAAAAAGGCCGAGTGCCTCGCGACTTCCCGGCGCCAGGTAAACGCGGCAACCTTCGCTTTCAAGCAAATCGCGCAACAATTCTCGGACAGCTTCTTCGTCGTCAACAACTAAAATCCGCGGTTTATTTTCATCGAAAATACGGGGACCAGTTTCGAGCATTTGAACCAAGGGCTTTTCAACTAATGGAGCCGCAGAAACTGGATCCTCGGCTACCGTCGCTTTAGGAAGTATGATTTTGAATTTGGTCCCCGCTCCCAATTCCGATTCAACCTCAACAGAGCCCTCGTGGCGGCGAATGATTCCGAAGCTCACTGCCAGTCCCAGGCCCATGCCGGCTTTGCCTTTGGTCGTAAAGAACGGATCAAAGATCCGCGATTTGACCTCGGAAGCCATTCCGGTTCCGGTGTCACCAACTGAGATGATAACTGAGTCGTCAACATCCTCAGCTGCCAAACTAAGCTGGCCGCCCTGGGGCATTGCATCAACTGCATTGAACACCATATTGACAAGGACTTCGCGTAGCTCTGACTCGTCTCCCATGACTTTCGCTTTGGAGCGAATTTGTAAGTCAAGGCTGATTTGAACGTTTGAGACTTCGGCGCGATCTTTCCAGCGCGGCCTGGTAATCTCGCTCACGTCCAAAAGTATTTGGTCAATCGAAACAGGTTCAAAATCATGGTCGCGGCGTTGGCGCGCAAAATCCTGGATCCGTTTAACTGTCTTGGCTCCGTCTTCCGCGGTCTTGATAATGATGTTCAATCCGCGCGTAATCTTTTCCGGGTCGTTCGTTCGCAGTATTAGCTGCGCCCGGCCGAGAATGCCCGCGAGGGTGTTATTAAAATCGTGAGCGACTCCGGAAGCCAACTCACCCAACGCCGACAGCTTCTCCATTTGTGAGAACTGCTCCCGTATGCGCTCCTGTTCCGCTATGTAATGCGATAATTCCTCCACGTGACGCTCGGCTTGTTCCGCTTGTGCCGCAGAAGCTTCGATGATTTTCGTTGAGGTGCGGTAAGTAAGAAACACAACCGCGATTATCGGTATCGTGACGATAAGCGCATAGAAACCAAACTGGCCGATCAGTTTCGCGCTCACCGCGGCAGCGGAAGCGCCGGCGAAATAAGTGATCGATGTCCATAGATAATGTTTCTTCCAGGTTTGCCACAACGGCTGGCCGGATTTTAAGGCCCCGCAGATTGCCACAATACCTGAGTTTGTCCCGTATTGGACTAGCGCGACCAGAGCCATCGCCATGATGAACTTACCCGACATGGGACCGGCGTTTAGCAATACAGCATCTCCGAAAGCAAAGTACACGGCGTAGGCACTGAGAGCGGTGGACCATGCGGCGCAGCCCCAGTTGAAGAGCATCGTGGAAGGCTTTCTGCAAAACCTAAGCGAAGAGAAGAGCGCTTCCGTTGCCGCCATTAGAATCGCAGCCTCAGCACCATAAAGCAGGAGCGTCAGGAAGATAAGCGTATCTGAGACTGAAATATGAGAAGTGAACTGAGGAATTTTTATGGTTATTCGCGAGCTGAGGAAGACGGTAAAAACCGCGAGCAACGCAAATCTTACATCCAGCGCGCCGATATTCAGCTTGTAGGCAGACAGAAAATAGATCAATCCGCCACCGCAACTGATGACCCACATATACGGCGCGGCGAACCCCTTATTGTGAATTTCTGATTTGAATGAAATCACTCGTCTGGGCCTGTTCCTTCTCACACCGCAACCGCGAGCGTGCTCCAGGCCTCATTGTCTTCCTGAAGATCTGCTGCAGAGGAGAATGATGCCGTGTTATCGCCAAACGCATCCATCACAGTACGGCTGTCTTCACCAAATTGGACAGGAAACACACTTGCGAGAACAGCCCTCATTCTTACCTGCGCCAAAAGGGTTTCAAGGTAGCATCGAAACTGGTGAAGCACCGGTTGAAGCTCCAGATATTCTGCAGTCCGGAGGTTGATTCTTTCGCAGAAACCTTCAAATTGAGGCCAGTCGGAGTACATCAGACACTCCATGCTTTCTTGGCGGAACTTCTTAATTCCAGCCACAAGAGTTAAGACCGATGGCTCTTCCCAGGCGTATTCAGTATTCTCGACGATTTGTATTAGTTCGCAGAGATCCTGGCAGAGCTGAAGCGACTGCCGGTAGCGCATATCCGAGTCATTGAATAGTGATCGTGATTCGAGGTTGGGATTGAAGACCATCGCCAATGTAATAGTCGACTGCTGCAGGCAGTTTGTGAGCACATCGTGGGCTCGATAGAGCTCGCTGACTACTGCATGCGGGGTTCTCGAGTGCCGCGAATTTCTTTCAAACACTCTTTGGAGATCGTGGTTGATGGCGAAGGTAATTCCGTCAAGCGCGTCAGCCAATTCTGCGGTCATCACAGTGCAATTCAGACCATCCGTTTTGATGAAGTCCACCAGGACGCGCGCTTCGTCGCGGATGAGTTGAAACAACGCAAAAGTTTCGTCGGCAGCATCTAACTGGCGAAGGTGACCCTCAGCTAGCTCCAGGCACTCCAACAAGCGGAGCAGATCCTGAAACACCACGCCTATTATCTGTCGGACTTCGAGAGGTTCAATCTCCTGAATCACTCGCTCTATTTGGCCACGCCGAGTGTTGAATTCGGGCGCGGTTTCACTTACAAGCGGGGCCGTCTCTTGATTTCGGGTTCCGATGAGTCCCGCTGGCGACGATTGATTTGTAAGTATATTTGGTAGGATCATTTCCGCAGCTTAAGTGCGTCTCAGTTCAGGAAGATCGTGTCATAGACGGTGCGATGGTGATAACCAGCCTTCTGGTAGAACCGGCGTGCTTCCTCGTTTTCATCGTTCACGAATAGGCAGATCGATTTGGAGCGCCACAAGAGCCTTCTGGCAAGTTGGGCCATGCACGCCTGGCCGTGGCCCCAGCGGCGAGCTTCCGGGTTAACCCAAATACCTTCAACGTAGGCGGACTCTGGCGTTTCTGATATGACATCCGCCTTGAAGAGCAGCTTATTATCCTCAGTCAAGATCCACGTTCGGCCCTGTTCGATGCGACGCTGGTACCGCGCAATAAAGCCGGCTGCATCACTTGTTCTTGGATCGATGCCGCTTTCTATATAAGCCATTTCAGCGTGCACTGGGACTAGCAGATCAAGGTCATCAGGCGTCGCTAACCGAAGCCTTGACTCGTGTTCCGAAACCTCAATGGGCCAGCGCAACTCCAACAGAAGCTCCCGGCAGGCGCGGCGCATTTCCTGACCCGATTCGGCGTAGTAGCCCCAAAATTTATCGATTTGGTTTTCCTCGCACATGATCAAGTGAGCCGTGGTACAGCTCTGCGCCTTTTCCGCGAACGCGCGAAGCGCGCGATCGCTTACCGTTTCCATCAGGATTGCATGCCCAATTAGGGTCACACCTTCAACTTCTCCCAGATAGTTGCGGCAGCCATAAAAGGTTCCACGATTAAGAGCACTCTCGAGCCCATGATCGCGTATGAGACCCGCAAGGTAGGCAGTGTGGAGTGGGCGCCTTTCGAGGAAGGCCAAAACCTCACTACGCGCCGAGTTTCCCAGTTGCTCGACACGAGTCTCGACCCCGAGTGCCGGAACGTGCGCGCTATTTGCAGCGGTTAATAGAGATGTTCGCATGATTATTGA
>JALYSR010000081.1 GCA_030854715.1 Acidobacteriota bacterium | reverse complement strand
GGGTTGCTGCGCACGGGCTTTCGGTGAACCCTCCCATTTACCGACCGATATCACCGAAGTTGACTTTAGCATCCGGCGCTACCGCGCTCGGTTCTGTAATGCATGTGTCCTTTCACACTCAATTTTCTGACCATGCCTGGCGCGCCCTGTTTTTCAAACGACCCTACCAAGTACCGTATCACACGGTTAATCAATTCAGGCAATACCTATGCGCCGAGTAGATAAAACCACCCGTGAGCCGCATTGAGCGTCGTAGCTTTTGCCTTTTTAGTTTTGCCTTGATTATGATGCTAGGTGATCAATTCGACATTGGTGGTGAAGATGAGTCAATCGCAGACAGCTGTTGAAGAGCTAGCTGGTCGTCCGTTAACCACGCTCTCCGAAGACGAGCAGATGTTTCGCGCCAGCGTGCGTGAATTTGCCGAAGGCGAATTACGCCCGCGCGTGGAAAAAATGGACGAAGACGGCAAACTCGATCCGGCTTTGATCAAGCAATGTTTCGATCTCGGCCTGATGGGCGTTGAGACGCCGGAAGAGTTTGGCGGTGCGGGCTCGAGCTTCTTCACCGCGATTCTTGCGGTTGAGGAGCTCTCGCGGGTTGACGCTTCGGTGGGCGTGTTCGTTGATGTGCAAAACACCCTGGTCAATAACGCGCTGATCCACTGGGGAAACCAGGACCAAAAAGAGAAGTATTTGCCACAACTGGCAACTGAACGTGTCGGTGCCTACGCGTTGAGCGAAGCAGGTTCAGGTTCGGATGCCTTTGCGATGCAAACTCGCGCCGTGGATAAGGGCGATCACTTTATTCTGAACGGACAGAAACTTTGGATCACGAACGGTAACGAAGCTGAGATTTTCGTCCTGTTTGCTAATGCCAATCCGGAAGCCGGCTATCGTGGCATAACTGCATTTATTGTTGAGAAAGCTATGCCAGGTTTCTCGGTTGGCAAGAAAGAGAACAAACTCGGTATACGCGCTTCCTCGACCACCGAATTGATTTTGGTCGACTGCGAAGTTCCCAAGGAGAATGTGCTGGGCGAAGTAGGCAAAGGCTACAAAACCTCTATCGAGACTTTGAACGAAGGTCGCATCGGCATTGGCGCGCAGATGATTGGAATCGCGCGCGGCGCGCTTGACGCCGCCATCGGCTACACCAGTGAACGACAGCAGTTTGGAAAATCCATCAACCAGTTTCAGGGAGTGCAGTTTCAACTTGCCGAGATGGCGACGGAGTTGGAAGCCGCGCGGTTGATGGTTTACAACGCGGCGCGCATGAAAGACGCGGGCATGAACTTCGTAAAAGAGGCGGCGATGGCCAAGCTTTATTCCTCCCGGGCTGCCGAACGGATTAGTTCACTGGCAATCGAGCTTTATGGCGGTTATGGCTACGTGAAAGATTATCCGGTGGAGAAATTTTGGCGCGATTCAAAGATCGGGGCCATTTACGAAGGCACGTCAAACATGCAGTTGCAAACGATTGCGAAGCTCATCATTGGAGGTAAGCAGTGAGCGGTAAGCCGTATGCAGTTTGTTTTCTGCTCACTGCTCACTGCTTACAGCTCACTGGAGGGCTATGGCCGCCTCGAGAATCGACATCTTCAAACAAATGCTGGTGAGCGATCCCGTCAACAGCAGTATTCTGTTTGGGCTGGCTAAAGAATATGAGAAGACCGGTCAAACCCAGGACACGATCGACACGCTGGAGCGTTACCTCGCAATTTCAGATGACGAGGGCAACGCTTTTGGAATGCTCGCTCGAGCCTATGAGAAGGCGAACCACCGCGACAAGGCCAGGGAAACTTATCAGCGCGGAATTGACGCAGCTACCGCACATGGCCATCCATCTATGGCCGAAGAATATCGAGCGGCGAGAGAAGAGTTCTAAGTAGGACAATGAGCGATACAAAAGTTCTAAAACTTGTGCCAAAGGCTAAGGCCAAAGCTGCCGAAGGCGAGAAGGTCGCCGAAGCGAAGAAGACCGAAACCGGAGCAGTGATTTCTCGAATGGTGCCCCGCCCTGCTCCTCAACCGGTAAAGGAACCAGAGCCGAAGCCAACTCCTAAAGCCGTCACACAACCGCCTCAGCCACATCCCGCCAGACAACAGCAGCAAGATGAGCGGCGTGGGCGTCCGACACTTTCGCGCGAAGAGGCGCTGGGTATCTATCGCACGATGTATCTCTCGCGCCGGCTCGATGACAAAGAGATTCAACTCAAGAACCAGAACAAAATATTCTTTCAGATTAGCGGCGCCGGACATGAAGCCATACTGGTCGCGGCCGGCAAGCTTTTAAAGCCCGGCTACGACTGGTTTTATCCCTACTACCGCGATCGCGCGCTCTGTCTCCAGCTTGGCATGACCCCGCTCGAGCAATTGCTGGCCGCGGTCGGCGCAGAAAAGGATCCAAACTCCCACGGACGACAGATGCCTTCGCACTGGGGCAACAAGAAACTGAACATCGTTTCCCAGTCGTCACCCACCGGCACGCAACTGCTCCAGGCCGTGGGCTGCGCCGAAGCTGGGTACCGGTTTAAGTTAATCAAAGAACTGAAGAAGCGCGCCGCAAACTTTCAAAAAGACGAAGTGGTTTACGTTTCGCTCGGTGACGGCACGAGTAGCGAAGGTGAGTTTTGGGAAGCACTAAATACCGCCTGCAACCTCAAGCTGCCCGTGCTTTTCCTGCTGGAAGATAACGGCTATGCGATCAGCGTGCCAGTTGAGGTGCAGACTCCGGGCGGCAACGTTTCTCGCCTGGTTGAAAATTTTCCCAATCTCTACGTACAGAGATGCGACGGTACCGACGTGCTGGAATCGCTCGAGGTGATGCGACGTGCGGTCGAGTCTTGCCGCGAAGGTAAAGGTCCGTCCCTGGTCCACGCGAAGGTGATCAGACCTTATTCCCATTCGCTCTCCGACGATGAGAAACTTTATCGCCCTGACGAAGAGCGACTGGCAGACGCCGAACGGGATCCGGTCAAGCGCTTTGGAGCGTTTTTGATTGACGAAGGTTTCGTGGATCAGGATCAGCTTCAGCAAATCAAAGGCAAGATCGACGCGGAAGTCATTGCGGCAGCCGATCAGGCGCTCCTGAGTCCCCAGCCCGCTCCGGAAACCGTAAAATTTTACGTCTTTTCGCCTGATATTGATCCCACCTCGAAAGACTTTGACACCGAAGATCTCGCGGTGCTTTCAGGCAACGCCGGCACGATGGTTGATCTTATCAACCGTTGTCTGCATACCGAGATGGCCCGCGATGCGCGCGTCATAGTGTTTGGGGAAGACGTTGCCGATTGTTCGCGCGAGGAGTTTCTCGACAAGGTAAAAGGCAAGGGCGGCGTGTTTAAAGTCACCGCGAACCTGCAACGAAAATTTGGCAGCGTGCGCGTCTTCAATTCACCGCTTGCCGAGGCCAACATTGTCGGCCGGGCCATCGGCATGGCTACCCGCGGGCTCAAACCGGTGGTCGAAATTCAATTTTTTGACTACATCTGGCCGGCGATGCACCAGATTCGCAACGAGCTGGCGGTATTGCGCTGGCGCTCCGGCGGCGAATGGAAAGCGCCGGTGGTGATGCGCGTGCCGGTCGGCGGCTACTTGAAAGGCGGCGCCGTCTATCACTCGCAGTCGGGCGTTTCAACTTTCACCCAAATCCCCGGCCTTCGTGTGGTCTATCCATCAAATGCGCTCGACGCCAATGGGCTACTGCGCACCGCCATCCGCGCCGACGACCCGGTAATGTTTCTCGAGCATAAGCATCTTTACCGCCAGGCGTACAACAAGTCGCAGTATCCAGCGGACGATTTCATGATTCCGTTCGGCAAAGCCAAAACTGTTCGCGAGGGAACGGATCTTTCGATCATTACTTACGGGGCGCTGGTCCAACGTTCGCTGGTCGCTGCCAGACAAGCCGAACAACAAGGCATCAGCGTAGAGATTGTCGATCTGCGCAGCTTGCAGCCTTACGATTGGAATGCGATTGTCAGTACGGTCAAGAAGACCAACAGAGTAATTGTGGCCCACGAGGATTCACTCTCCTTTGGCTACGGTGCGGAGATTGCCGCGCGGATTGCGGATGAACTCTTTGAAAACCTCGACGCGCCGGTGCGCCGTGTTGCCGCACTCGACACCTTCGTCGCCTATGCTCCTACACTTGAAGATACAATCCTGCCGCAGGTTGCTGACGTGTTGAAAGCGATTACCGAACTTCGCCGCTATTAAAACCGCTGCTCGCCCCGCTCTGAAATCGAGACGTAATCTCTCAGCAAAGGATGCGTACACAAGTGTATTGTTGTGTGTCGCCGTTTTCGTCAATTCTCGAAATTAACGCAGTTATTTCGCGGTTTCCAGCATCCTTCTTTTGGGCATGATGCTTGCGATTACCCACACTGGCGTACCCCTGATTTCCCGACGCAAAGACTTAATCGCGATCAAGCACAGGAAGGAGCAATCCAATCTTATGAGCAAACGTATTCCCATTCTGGCAGCGGCGCTGCTGATTTTTTCGAGCGCGGCGTTTGTAGCCGGACAAGAGCAGACACCAGTAACAGTCACAACACAAACTCCAACTACCGTTACCAAGACACTTCAGAATGCAGACGGCACCTTCACAGTGATCGAGTATCCACTGAAGAAGGAGACGGTCGTCACCCTAAATCCAGTAACATTAAAGTCGAAGGGTGTGGCAACCATCCTGCGCGATGATGACGGCACACGAATCGTCCTAAATATGACGGATGTGCCCGCAGACGTAACCGCCGTCAATTTGTATGCGGTGGACGAAGGCGGTGGAGTCACCGCGTTGGGTCCCGTGGTGTTGTCCAATGGAACGGGAAAATTTAGCGGCACAACTCCGCTCACCAAATTCATGTTGATCGCTTCGCCGGAACCCACGCTGAAGGCCTACGATCCGAATACAACAGTTTTCTTCCGCAGCGCGTTGCCCGAAGGCTTCGCGGTTATTCCGCACACTATGAATCCGGTCGGCGAAAAGGTTGGGGCCAGCACCACCGAGGTCTCGACTGCGACGGCTGCATACACAGTGCCTATGCTAAACATTCCGGCTTACAAGAAGGGCAATCACACTAAGATGAAGATCAACTTTAGTGGGTCACTGACAGGTGCGCGAGCTAACGTCTTCATCAAGCCGCGAAAAGACGGACCAACTGAAGTGAACCTTCGCTTTCATGAGCTGAAAGAGGCGCCGGCCGGAAAAGTATTCACGGTTTGGGCTGTTTCGCCTGACAATAAGTTTGTGAAGCTGGGTCAAATCTTAAACACGCCCGGACGCAATGAGGGTGAGATCAAGTCCGAAGTTCCACTGCCGGATTTCGGTCTACTGATAACCACGGAGGACGCTAAAGGGACATTTGTGAGTCCCCTTGGGCCGAGCATCGGCGTTGTGGAGATAGTTCCTTAGTTTCGCAAATTTCTGCGAGCAATTCACTACGAGGCCGCCACTTTGGCGGCCTCATTTGCTTCTTACCAGAATTTTCTATCCTGCCGGGTAATTCTTGAGTTAATATGCCGTCAGGGCTAGATTGTCCCCCGACAGACAACTCCCGCCCGGTCGAGTCCCCCGACCTCGAGTCTTTGCCTACGAAGACGCCGAAGCAAGCCTGCGTCGGTTTCCCTGCAACGAAGAATTAACGACGGTTACAACTCAATATGTACAAACGCATCTTCCCCCAGTTGCTGCTAACGAGTGTAAGCCTCCTTCTCTTAGTCACACCGGCCTTCTCTCAAGCGGCGTCCCCCAGCGGGCAGCCCCTGTGGGGTGGTCATGAGACTCTTCCCGAATTAGTCAAGCGCGTTAAGCCTGTCGTAGTTGCCATTACAACTTACGACTCGCAGGGCGAAGCCTTGATGACCGGCAGCGGCTTCTTTCTGCGGCCCGGGCAAGTGGTGACAAACCTGCACGTCATTCGTGGAGCGCAGCGATGCGAGATCAAGACGCTCGACGGAAAAGGCAGAGTCTTTCCGGTGGCCGGAACAATTGCTGTTGACGAAGAAGGCGATCTTGCTCTTCTCAGCGTGGACATGCCGCCCGAGCGCGCACGTTCGAGTGAACTGGCGCAGGTGCTGCCTGACGAGGGGGAACGGATTTTCGTAATTGGCAATCCCTTGAAGCTCGAAGGCTCGGTCAGCGACGGCATCGTGTCAGCCGTTCGGGAAGTTCCAAACCTTGGCCAGATCATCCAGATCACTGCACCCATTTCCCACGGCAACAGCGGTAGCCCTGTTTTCAATCTCAAGGGTGAGGTCGTTGGCGTAGTCACCATTAAAGTGACCAATGGACAAAACATCAATCTCGCCATCGCCGCGTCGCGCGTTGAGAAACTGCGTCCCGGCCCGTTGCGCTCCATCGCGTCGCTGCCGGCGAAGGAACGGTTGAGCGATGTAGCAGAGTTGTCCTACCGTACGGGTTTGGATTCCCTTTGGCTTGGCAACTACGACAATGCCATCGGTTATTTCGAGACGGCTGCAAACAGAAATCCGAAGCGTGCCGACGCCTGGGTGCAAGTAGGTTATTGCAAAGTGAAACAGGGAAAGAATGAGGAAGCAATTCGCGCTTATCGTCATGCCCTGGAACTTAAGCCGGAATCGGAAGAAATACACAACAAGCTTGGCGACGCTTACTATTACGCCGGAAGAATGCGCGAAGCCATCGCTTCCTACAATCGAGCGGCAGCTCTCAGCCCCAACAATGCTGACGCCCATTACAACCTGGCCGTCGTATATTTTGAGAGCGGCAACGAAAGGCTGGCGTTAACTGAAGCAAGGATTCTGCGCGAGCTGGATGGCAAGCTCTACGAGAAGTTTGTCGCAGAAAGCCGACTGGAACGGTGAAGAGCAGAAGGCACTAGGCAGAAGGCAGTAAGCAGAAATACAAAGCAAATCAAAAAAAGAGGGCACCACGAAGCTCATCTTCGGGGTGCCTTTTTTCCTGCTTTCTGCCAACTGCTTTCTGCCAACTGCTTTCTACCTCTACCCGCCGGTAAAGACTTTCGGATCGACGCTCTTCGGATTGCCGAGCACCACGAAGCGAATATTGTGCATGTATTTTTGCGCCACGCGCTGAACGTCGGCGGGAGTCACCGCGCTAACTTTATCCATGAAGACGGTAGAGTTGCGCCAGCCGCCCCCAAGTATTTCCGACTGTGCCAATTCACCCGCCTGCGCGGCATTTGTCTCCTGGCCCAGGTAATACCGCGTTAGATACTGCTGAACCGTGCCTTTCAATTCGTCCTGCGAAATCGGTTCACGCTGCAGGCGGGCGATCTCATCAAGCGTTATCCGCACGCTTTGGTTGGCGTCGGTTGAACTGACGGATATCCCACCCAGGTTTGAGCCCTGGCTCCAAAGAAAAGCTTCGGGAGCGTAGGAGAGATTGCGCTTGGCTCGGATCTCGATGAAGAGGCGGTTTTGAAGGATGGACGAGGCCACGCGCATCGGATAAATATCAGGCGTGGCTAGGCCAGGTGCGGCAAACACACCCTGGACGTAATTGGTCGGCAGCTCCCGCTCCGTCACCTGGACTGTCGATGCCGCAAACGAGAACTCCGGGAGAGGCGTCGGTCGATAGTCGCCGCGTGGCAATTTGCCGAACGAGGCCGCGATGCGTTGGCGAAGAATCTGCGGGTCTAAGTCGCCGACGACAACGAGTAACAGCCGTGAAGTCTCCATCATTTGCTTGTGGTAACTGCGGAGGTCTGCGACCGTCAGCTTGGAGACTGCCTCGGCGGTGCCGTTCGGATCGTTGACGTACGGGTGGCCGGCGTAGGCGACGCGCGCCTGCAAGACTTGCAAGTAGGAGTCGGGCGTATCGGCATCGTCGCGGATCGAGAGCACGATGCGGTTGCGCACACGCTCCACGTCTTCAGGAGTGAAAGTGGGTCGAAGCGCAACGTCCGTAAAAATTTCCCACGAACGATCAAAATTGGGGCGCGTCGAGGCCATCGTTAATCCGGAATAGTCGTAGTTGACGCCGGACGAGATTGAAGTGCCCATGCGCGACAACTCCGTGCGCAGGCGCTCGCGTGGAAAGTTCGTGCTCGCCTCCGAAGCGGCGTCAAGCATTAGGTTCTCGATGCCCGCGTTCGCCGCCGTAAGATTGCGTGCCCCGCCTTTAATGAAAAGTCCCGCGACAACTGTTTGGCTTCCCTCGCGGCGCTTCACCAGGACCTTCAGACCGTTTACATCAAATTCTGTAACCAGCGAGGCAGCGTCCGACACCGCCAACGGTTTGGCCATTGCCGCTGGCCGGCTTGCAACCCCCGCAGGCAGGGTCTCTTGCGCAACAAATGGGGCGGAGAGAGAGATGACGAACAAGCAGAGCGCCGCGATTCGCAAACTCAACCAACCCGCCCCTAAGCGTGTTGGCGTCATTTGCCCTGTCCGCTGCTCTTGCTTTGCTTGCTTCGTTGTTGTGGTGGTAAACGCGATCGCGGCGTTACCTGTGTGCTGTAGTTCCATTTAGTTTCTCGTCACCAATGAGATCGTCCGGAGTAAGCTGAGATGTTTTTGCTGCTTCCTCAGATAATAATGCGAGTCCAACGTGGCGCTTGGCCTGAATGTAAGTCGTCACGTAGCGGCTGATGTCGGCGCGCGTGGTCCGTCGCAGATTCCCGAGATAGCCTCGAAAGTAATCAATGCCAGTCGAAGCCCACCAAAAGCTGATCGTGTGCGTGTAATCCGAAAGCTTCTCGCGGCTGAAGAGATCGTCGGCTTCAAGCAGAGCCTTGGCCGTTTCCAGTTGGTCGTCGGTGTAGTAATCACGATCGTTAAAATGGGCGATTTCGTTGTAAATCGCACGCGTTGCCGCCCGGGCCTTTTCGGGCGTCGTTTGAGCAATGAGGTTGATTGGGCCAACATTGCGTTGCGTGTAATAACCCAGGTTGACCGCGCTCACCAAACCGGTATCAACCAGCGCGCGCTGGAAACGCGAGTTTGGCTGGCGCAGGATGAAGGAAAAAACGTCGGCCGCATAAGTGGAGGCATCGTCCTTACCGATGGAAGGTCCCTGCCACCCGAGCTCAATGATCACATTCTGGACCGGCTGCTTGATGATGGCTCCCTCGCTCTTTGGCAGCGGTGGGTGCTCGACGAGTGGAAACTCGACGAATGGTTCCTTTTCTCGGCTTGGCCATTCGCCGAACAGTTCCTGCACCATCAGGAAAACTGCCTGAGGGCTCACATCCCCGGTCACCACCACTGCCGCATTATTTGGCACGTAGTACCGGCCCTGGATCAGCCGCATCATGGCGGTGGTGGCGCTGCGCACTGTCTGCTTATCGCCACCTGGATTCTTCCGGCTGGGATACTTGTAGAAAAGCCGGTTGTTCATCTCGATCGCTAAGAACCCAAACGGATTTGACTCGTGGCGATCGAGCTCGCTGATGACAACCTCTCGCTCTTGTTCAAACTGTCGCTCGTCGAACAGTGGATAGCGCGCAGCGTCCCGCAGGAAGCGCATCGCCACCGGCAAATTCGGCGAGGTCGTGGTGAAGTAGTAATTGACCAACTCCTCCTGAGTCTGGCCGTTATAAATAATGCCGAGCTGATCAATGGTATCCAGATAGCTTTCGCCAGTAATCGAAGCGCGGTTGGCCTTGAAGAACATGTGTTCGTAGAGGTGCGAGAGTCCATTCAATTCCGGAGGTTCCGTAAAAGATCCGTTTCTCACCGCCAACTCGCAAGTGACCAGCGGAATTGAGTGGTCTTCCAAAACGATGACTTCCAGACCGTTTGCCAGCACTCGGCTGACAAGCTGCGCCTGCGGCAACCGGGCCGGCGCCGCCGCAGTTTGTTGGGGGCCTGGAGATCTCGGAGTGGTGCGAACCGGGTGCGCGATCCGGCGCTGAGTAGCTAAGACCGCCGGACTCGGATTGACTGCCGGAAGCCCCAGCAGAGACCAGATGAGCAGAAGGAGGAGAAGACTACGTTTCACAAATAACTCCATATTACAGACTCGCTAGAATCACCTAAAGAATGGTTAGACCCTTACCCTCAAGATCGAAAAGAGGCTACGCCGGTTGGAACCGGGGCGCAGCCCTCAGAATCGTTACTGTTTCAGACCTTAGCCAAGAATCTTCGATGAGCCGGACCCCGAATTGGATGTCAGCCGCAATTAACCACTGTAGGATTCATCTTGTTCAATCCGCGATAGCACCCAATCAAACTCACCTGAGGTTATCTTCCCGCCGCAGAATTCACAAATGCCGGAGGTGTTCACCTTCAGCGGCGCGCCGCAGTTTGGACAGTTTAAATCGGCCCTGGCTGCCAGCGATTGCGCCTTCCGGTTCCGAATAAAGGTCCAATATTCGCTCCAGTAGCGAAGATTGGTTTGCGATCCGCTAACGACGCGGCCACTCTGGTCAACCGTGTAATCGTAACCCTTCGCGCCAATTCGCAAAGTTATTGAATTGTAGAACGCGTCCTCCTTGATCTTTACCGGCTGCATCGCAGTCGTAGTGCACTGGTCGAGCGCATTGCGAAGCTGTTGACGCTTGTAGGCTTCAATCCAGTATTGATGCATCTGAAACAGGTTATCAGTCTCGTGCGGGCGCGCGCGTTCCCAGTTGAGTGTGGACCATGCAGCTTGCAGCTCATCGAAAATGAGTCTTGCGCGTGCCTGAAACTGCCCCCACGAAAAACTCGGATTGTTCTTTTCAAACGCGACCCGAATGTCTCTGAAGTTTGGTTGCACCACGCTCGTTAGTTCGGTACCCACCTCAGGCACATCAGACGTAAGCAATGGACCCTTCGCTTCACGCTGCAGTAGCTGGACGCCACGCACGTACCATTGAAACTCGCCGCTATCAATCTTCGTGTGACAGAAGGCGCAGGCGCCAACTGTGTCTCGTTCCAAGGGTGCGCCACAGCGCGGGCAGTGAAGTGCAGTAGCCTGCGCCGGTGGTGGCGAAAGCACGTCTCGCTTCCGCTCAAGCGACCAGCGCTCGCGAACGTAGTAAGCCATCTCCTTCGGAGCGCTATCATTACCCACAACAACTTCGGTGTAGTTTGCTTCAAACCCCAAACTAATTTTCACCAACGGCGTTTCCAGTCCGCGCACATCCAGGACCTGCATACTGCCAATGATGATTCCCTTCACTTCCTTGAGACCTGCTGGGTTGCGCTCAAACAGCGCTTTGCGCGCCGGTTCGCTTAAATAGGGCGAGAGCTGATCGAGCGCCGAGGCTCCACGTCCGCGCGCGTCCTGTGCCCTGGCGTAAAGCGCATAAGAAAAATCGGTGAAAACTATTTCCGAGAAGTTTGGATCGAATTTGCGGAGCTGATCAAACGCGCCGGCAAGACTTTCCGGCCGGCGTTGGGCCGTATCAAGTCCTAATGGAAACGCCATCGACTCTGTTCCTGTGGTTGTTAACGCCGATGAGAACTCCGCTACCTTCGAGCCCCCTCGCGCAAACCGATAAACCACAAAGCCGACCACGATGATGTCGACCGGAACACCAACCGCCGGATACTCAATGGTCAGCCATAAGAGCATCCTGACAACCAAAATGATCGCCCCGCCATCGCCACCACCGCCACTGCCGCCATGCCCGCCTCCACCTCCGTAAGATTGCCCTCCACCAACGCGGCCCAGCACTTCACCGGCAACTGCGAGACCAAGGGCAACGGCACCGGCTAGCAACGAGGCGCGAAGCAGGAACCGCAAGATTAACCTGGTATTTCGAGGTCGCTTCATTTCAACTCAAAACGCGGCTTGTCAGGCAATTCGTTCAGGTTCTCACCAGTGGCAGGCAGGTGGCGGGCGAGTAAGATACCCAACCTGGACAACCCCTCCAGCAACGTTTGCGGTTCCGGCTTGCTGCCCGCCTGGTGCAGCTCAAACAACATCTGATTCCACTCGAGCGCCGGGACTCCTTTCAACACACCTCGATCAGCGATCAATTCGAGCCGGCGCTCCAACAGAGAGAGATAGACAAGCACGCCCATCTCGGAGTTAGTGTTGGCAATTCCTGCTTCATAAAACATCGCCGCGGCGCCGGTGCGAACCGCCTCACTGCGAAACTTCCTGCTCGTAAGAAAACGCCGGAACGAGTTGCTATGGGCTGAAATATAGGCGCCCAAAGCGAACAGGATTATGACGTCTGCAACGAACCAGTATGGGTGGAAATCGAAAGGAGAAAAGACCAGGAAGAGTAGACCGGCCAGTGCGAGAACTATCCCGGCCAGATAGTCCGCGTGGCGATAATGGCCCGAGCGAGCGCGCACGATGATCACCACCTCAGCATCGGTGGTCTTCTCCATTTCGGAGACGCACGAGGTCAGCGAATCACAGGCGATTGGGTCGAATTTTGCGCGGGGCATGTTAGGGAGACGTTAAGAACTCGTCAGGTTGCGATGATGAACAAAGTCATCTTGTCACGGCTCATAGCGCGCGGCAAGCGATGAAGTGAGAGACCAGGGCGAATCAAGGCTCCCATTCGAATGCGACTTCGGAAATAGCCGTGTCGGGATCTGTACCCCTGAAAACGTCGTCGATAACAAGACGCACCCAGCGCGTTTTGATCGCGCCGACGTCGAGAGTCTGGCGTTCCATGCGATCGGGAAAAGTGCAATGATTTGAACTGCCGTCAGAGAACTGCAACGTTGCTGCGGCCAGACGATTATTTTGTGCCCAGATCTGTGGGCTCTTGAAGTAACCAGGTAGAATTATTATGCGATGGAGATTGATCTCGCGTCCGAAATCAAACCGTAGCCACTCTCCAATGCCGGGGCCATCCGCGCCCTCAATCCAAGCGGTCCGTTTGCTGCCGTCAATGACGTTTGCCGGGTTATACGTGTTGGCCTGCACTGCGTATCTGACCGATGAAGCGCTGGCTTTGATCTGGAAAGGGTCCGACGTGGGCCTTTCAGAATCCGACTTGTCACTCGCGCGCGAGGGAGTCGGAGCCGGAGAACTCGTATTCTGCAATGCAGTGCTGTCAGGAGTCTTCCGATACAGGTACAAGAACGTCAGGCCGACAAGTGTCAGGATCAGAAGTAGCAGGGCAATCGAAATGACTCCAAACGTCAGGATAGGGTTTGACGATCTGGAGTTGGCATCAGTTCTGGGTGGATTTTCGCGCGAACTGGAAACCGGCACTGGTGTGTGTCTGGCCACGGTCGCATCCGATGCGACAGTCGGCGACATCTCCTCGTCCGTCGTCGCACCATACGGCAGGGTGGCGTTTGGATCGCGAGCCAGAACCGTACCGTCGTCGAGACAGAATCGCAGCGAGGCGTCGCTGTAAGTTCGCTTACAATACGGGCAATATTTCATTCCCTGCCTCTCAGCGCGACTTATTGACCAGAATTTGAAACATTCGGGATCCAGAATGTTTGCCCGTCAGTCTCAACCTGCATCAATCCATTCTTCGGCAAGTCTTTTTCTTTCAAACCGAGAAAAGTGAAGTGTGGTAAGTCGCTAAGAACAGTCTGAAACCAGCCGTGCTTGGCAAGAATTTCTCGCACACGTGGATTATCAAACTCGTTTACGTCGAAAGCCAGCATGGCGATGTGTTGCGAGGCGCCGGGTGCGGCTATGGAATACAGAATCGACTTTGAAAGATCTTTGCTGAAGAAGATGCCGTCTTTTTCCAGGGCCAGAACTTCGGCCACCTGGCTTCGACGCGGCAAACTCTTCAAGCGCGCCACTTGGCCCTCGGTAAGTTTTCCCTGGGCTAGCCAGTAGTCAAGCGCGGGGAGAAAGCGTGTGTCCCACAATTGCAGACTGTCTTCATACGTCCGCCGGGCAGCTTCGGCTCCGTCGCGAGGAGTGATGTCGAGGTTTTCCTTTTGCGCTTCCTCGCGAGCTTTCATTAACGCCTTCATTGCTTCACGCTGCAGCTCGATATCCGCACCGTCAATTGTCTCGGTGACGTAGTCAACCTCTTCCTGAAACTGGGCGACCTGAGCTTCGCTGGTGAAGATGCAAACCGGAGGGGTTTTTACTTTCCTGGTAGCGATAAACATTGCCCCATAGTCTGCAAGCACGCGGCGCGAAACAGAGTCCAGGGGCGGGCAGATGTTTTCGATGTTTGTCTTTCGCTTCTTAAGCGCCTTGCGCAGCACTTCAAAAAACGAAGCAGGCGACTGGTTATCGTTGTCTTCGGTTAGCTTTGTCATTGCGTCGGAATTTTTTCCCGTCATTCCGGCTTTTATCGCGCTGGTCATTTGAGTTTGCCTGTTTTGCGAGTAAGCCAGGGTGATACAGAGCGAAATACAGATCGGTAGAGCTACGAAGAGCTTCGGAAAACCGCGACAAACTAGAGGTTGTCGTTGGGTTGGCATCACAACTACATTCATTCAGTAAACGACTAACTGAAGTTTGTCAGACTGTGGCGATCATAGTGGTGGGTGCTAGCGCGGGTCAACAATGCTCTAAGAGTCCGAGGTAATATCTTCGTTACTCCAGAACCGAAGCGGTAGCCACCGGATGCAGGCACTCAACATACGAACGAGGCAATTTCTTCTATCACTATCCCATCGTTGAGTGTAGCATCCGGTCGCTACCGCTCCCGGTTCTTTCATGAACCAGATTGAGCATAGATCGGTAGTTGAAGGTAATGAACCATAACGATCTCATCAGGGAAATTGTCGGCACTTACCAGAAGCATGGTTGGCAACTGCGCCATGTACTTCTGCGACCGGAAACACAAACGGAGATTAGCGCCGCTTCCCTGCCGTCAGAGGCCGGGACCGTAAAAGCGGCAGAGATAGATGCGTTGTGGTTTGCGCGCCCCTCACACGACGAACGCGAGGCATGGGAATTAAGGTTGCTCGCCGAGAACCCTTTTGCACTGTTCGAAACTTTTGAAAAAGATGAAACGGAAGAACAGCGAGATGAAATGCGGCGCGAAATGGAAGCCCGAATGCGAGACTACGCGAATAAAAGTGACGAGAGGTGACCTGGTTCTTGATCCAGGTTGGGTCGTTGTCAGTAGTCAGTAGTCAGTAGTCAGGTGGTCGGTGGGTCTATACTGTCTGAATCCAACTGAATGTTCGATTCACAGCTAACAACGGACAACTGACTACGGACCAGCCCTACATCAT
>JALYSR010000080.1 GCA_030854715.1 Acidobacteriota bacterium | reverse complement strand
CGCGGCTCAACTGGCTATGGCAAGACTTTCCTTCAGTTGGACAATGGATTTTTGCGCGAGGACACCTACAAAGACATCGGCGCGTTGCTCGACTGGATCAAGACGCAGCCTCGGCTTGACGCTAGTCGGGTTTTGGTCACGGGCGGAAGTTACGGCGGCCACATGGCCTTTGCCGTGGCAACGCGCTACGACGATCGCATTCGCGCTACCTTGCCGATAGTCGGTATTTCTAATCTGGTCTCTTTTCTGGAGCGCACGGAGTCGTATCGTCGCGACCTGCGCAGGGTTGAGTATGGCGACGAGCGCGATCCGAAAATGCGGGAGTTTATGCTGCGCACCGCGCCATTGAATAATGCTAAGAACATTACCAAGCCGATCTTTATTGTGGCAGGCGGAAACGATCCGCGCGTGCCTGTCAATGAAGCCGAGCAGATGGTTAAGACTGTCCGGCAAAACGGCGGCCCGGTCTGGTACTTAATGGCAAAGGATGAAGGTCACGGCTTCGTCAAGAAGAAGAACCAGGACTTTCAGTTTTACGCGACCGTGATGTTTTTGCGTGAGTATCTGCTGAAGTGAAGTAGGGGACTGACCTCATATGATCCCACGTGGATTTAGCCCGGACTTGAGGTCGGCATGAAGCAGGCGATGGAAGAGATGTTCTCCTGCTTCACGACGTACCGACAACCGTCCTGCATCATAAGCTCGCGAACCTAATCCACGCTGCACTGATTTGCAGATGGCGACATCTTCATCCTGAATTTGTTGGCCCACCTCGATGCTTGCCCGATTGCGTTCAAGTGAGCTTTCAGAAACATCTGGAAAGTAAAAATCAAAAATCACTTCCGTTTGGTCGACTCCGTGGGGTATGACTAAATTCGTATCCATTGCGCCCTGGTACCAGTTGATCATGAAGTTTGGATAGATCCAGTAGTAAAGGGCACGATCGCCCTGGCGGACGGCGCCAGTCTGCGCCTCCGCGCCCTCGCTTACTATCGGGCTCCACTGCAAACAATAGTGCTCGCCGTTTTCGATCAAGTATTTGCTGTAGTCGAGGACGCTGTCGAGTCCCTTGTGGAGATGTGGCACGTGGTAACCACCATCGAGATAGTTATCGACAAAGACTTTCCAGTTGCAGTCGAAGGCGTAGTGGCGGCGCTCCATCCAATGAAGGTTTCCCAGCTTTAGTGGGCGGATTTGGCCTATTAGATCTTCTCCGAGAAAATCGTTGAGAGATGGCTGTTGCCCGCCGTCTGCTCCCACTCTCACAAACACCCAATTTTCCCAGACGGCCGTTTCAACCGGGACCAGACCATTCGCTGCCCGATCGAAATGGCAGACGCCCGCGAAATCCGGAGTTCCTTTTAGTTCGCCTTCCAGAGAATAGGTCCAGCCGTGATAGGGACAACGAAGCTGGTTAGCTTTGCCTTCGGGCTCGGTCATGACCGCCGCGGCGTGGTGGCGGCAGACATTGAAGAATCCGCGAACCAGGTTGTCGTTTCCTTTGACAACCACGATCGGTTCATTACCGAAATCGGCGGTAATATATTGTCCGGGATTTTGTAATTGATCAGCACGGCAGATCATCTGCCAGGAGCGCGCGAACACGGTTTGCAGCTCGAGTTGATAAAGGCTCTCGTCCGTGTACCACGTAGCCGGAATGGTCAATGCCTGGTCGAGTGGCATGGTGGGATCGTAGCTGTTTATGATGTCTTGGAGGGAGGGGTTCATTCGTATTAGGGAATGTTTAGAGTCGGGCATTGCCGGACGCGGCTGAGCCGAAATTTTCACGTAACCGGTGTTGCGGTCTTCCGCTTCGGATTGAAAAACGGCGTCTTTACAACCGTGGCTCGCACCCGATGACGTCTCGCTTCAACTGTAATCTCGAATTGAAGTTCTGTTCCTGGTTTGATGTCTTCGCGTTTGACAGTCGCCAGCGCAATCATCTTCTTCAGAGTGGGTGACCAGGTACTCGAAGTTGCTTTGCCAACCTGAGTGCCATCCTTAAACACCGGCACAGCAACCCTGGAAGCAATTGGAGAAACTGCCGGCGGCAATCCAACTACTTCATAAAGCGATTCAACCTCCGGCCACTTAATCTCCAAGCCAACAATCTCCCGCGCGCGGCCGCGTTTCTGCTCAGCTATCAGCGCCGACTGGCCAATAAAGCGATTTTTGTTCAGATGCACAAGCCGCCCAAGGCCCATCTCGAAAGGGGAGTACTTTTGTTCCTCAATCAGCGCCTTCTTGCTGCTGTTGAAATCGACATCGATGAGCAGCAGCCCCGCTTCAATACGGGCGACGTCAAGCGCCAGCATGCCGGCAGGGTGAATATCAAAAGCTCGGCCCGCTTCCATCAACGCATCCCATACTTTCACCGCATCTTCCGATGCCACCCAGATTTCGTAACCGAGGTCGCCAGTGTAACCAGTGCGCGAAATCTCAACCGGCGCGCCTGCAATCGTTCCGGTCGTAACTTTGAAATATTTGAGATTCTCAACGTCGGCATCTTTGACCAGACTTTTCAATAGGCGACCGGATGTCGGACCCTGCAATGCCAGAGCGGCAACGCTCTCCGAGATGTCTTCAATACTGACATCCATGCCGGTTGCATTTTGCGTGAACCATCGCAGGCTGGGATCGGCGGCAGTCCAGCGATAAGTGTTTTCCGCCAGACGCGAAACTGTACCATCGTCGATCACCTTGCCGTGCTCATCGCACCACGGCGTGTAAATGACCTGGCCCACCGAGACCTTACGCATGTCGCGCGTGATGATCCGATCAACCAGGCGCGTCGCATCTTTTCCAGTCACCCGGTACTTGAACAATGGCGAGATATCGATGAGTGCAGCCGCATTGCGAATTGCGTTGTACTCGTGCTCATGATGCGGCTCATAAGAGCTGACCGCGTAGTAACCCGACCACTCGCGATAGTTCAAGCTTTCGCAAAGTTGCAATGTTCGTTCGTGAAACGCGGTTCCGACGGGCATGCGCTACCTCTTGAGCGTGATTGTCAGGGCGAGCGATTATAGGTATCCTCAACGAACTTCAGCAAGCTGCATTACCGAACAATTCATGAGCAACAAATACGACGTCATCGTCATCGGCGGTGGACACAACGGTCTGGTTAATGCTGCATATCTTGCACGCGCGGGCAAGAAAGTGCTGGTCCTTGAACGTCGCTATGTGCTCGGTGGCGCTGCCGTCACGGAAGAAGTGTTTCCGGGCTTCAAGTTTTCCGTGTGTTCGTATGTTGTCTCGCTATTGCGGCCTGAAATTATTCGCGAACTTGATCTGCCGCGACACGGATTGGAAATCCTTCCGCTTGATGGAACGTTCACGCCTATGCCGAGTGGCGACTACCTCTGGCGCGTAAACGATCATGCGAAGACGCGTCGCGAAATTGCTCGCCATTCAAAACTCGACGCCGAAGCCTACGACGAATACGGCAAAGCTATGCTTGAGATGGCCCACTTCGTGAAGCCGATCATGAGCATGACACCTCCCGATCCGACCTCGTTGAATCCAAAAGGTCTCAAGGATCTTTATTTCCTCGGGCGCAGGTTTCAAAACCTCGACGCCGAAGACAAGTACAACCAGGTGCAGTTGATGACTATGAGCGCAGTCGATTTTCTCGACCAGTGGTTCGAGACTGACGTGCTCAAGGCAACCATGTCGGCATCGGGAATCATCGGCACTTTTCTGGGCGTGCGTTCGCCCGGCACTGCTTACGTTCTGTTGCATCACTATATGGGCGAAATTGACGGGGCTTTTCGCTCCTGGGGATTATCGCGCGGGGGCACCGGCGCAATTTCAAATGCGATCGCGGATGCAGCGCGCGAAGCTGGCGCGGAGATTCGCACGGAAGCGGCGATTGAAAAAATTATCCTGAAGAACGGACAAGCGAAGGGGGTCACGCTCGCGAATGGTGATGAGATTTATGCCGACACTATTTCGTCGAGCGTGGATCCGCGGCTAACATTCATGAAAATGATTGGCGAGGAGCATCTGCCTGAGGACTTCGCCGATGATCTCAAGCGCTACAAGTATCGCGGCTCGTCTGGCAAGGTGAATCTCGCGCTTGATGGGTTACCAAGTCTAAAGTCGAAACCGGGCAATGGTCCAC
This sequence comes from Acidobacteriota bacterium, assembly GCA_030854715.1. GTDB lineage: Bacteria > Acidobacteriota > Blastocatellia > Pyrinomonadales > Pyrinomonadaceae > PSRF01. Next base: position 4,853 of record JALYSR010000080.1, on the reverse strand, counting down.
ACCTGCGTGGAGCGATCTCCATCTCGCCGAGCGTCGAATACATGGAGCGGGCCTACGACGAAGCCAAGTATGGCCGCTTCTCGCGTTGTCCTTATATCGACATCGTTATTCCAAGTTTGACTGATCCGTCGGTCGCTCCGCCGGGCAAACACGTGATGTCGTGCTTCGTTCAATACGCTCCTTACAATCTCAAGGAAGGAACTTGGGATGAAAAGCGCGAAGAGTTTGGCGAAACAGTGATTGATACGATTGCCGAGCACGCACCCAATATCAAGGATCTAATTCTTCACAGGCAGGTTTTGACGCCGCTCGATCTGGAGCGTGAATTTGGTTTGTCCGAAGGAAACATTTTTCAAGGCGAACTAACCCTTGAACAACTCTTCTTTCTCCGGCCGGCGCCGGGTTGGGCGCAATACCGAACACCGATTCGAAATCTTTACATGTGCGGCTCGGCAACGCATCCGGGTGGTGGAATTATGGGCGCGCCGGGTCGAAATGCGGCAATGCAAATGTTGAAAGATTTGAAGTGAAATTTAGCCGCAGATTTACGCGGATAAACGCGAATCAGACGGAACAGAGAACCGATTTGAGTAGAGCGCGACTCTGCCGGAAGGGCACAGCCTTTCCGCACGGAGTGCGGCAAAGCCGCCAGCAGCAAGAATGAATCCGTACGACATCATCATCATCGGCGCCGGTCATAATGGACTGGTCGCTGCCTGCTACCTGGCGAAAGCTGGATTGAAAACGCTGGTGCTGGAGCGCCGCGAGATTGTTGGCGGCGCATCAATCACCGAAGAAATCCATCCGGGCTTTCGTTGTCCTATCCTTGCTCATTCTCTCGGGCCGCTCATGCCTAAAATTGCTGGCGACCTCCAGCTTGCCCAATACGGGCTCGAAATCACCAGCCCCGAAGTCAACGTGCTGTCACTGGCACCTGACGGCCGATCGCTCGGCATCTACAACGACACTGCCCGCACAGTTGACGAAATAGAAAAGTGGTCAGCAAAGGACGCGAAAAGCTATCCGGAATTTGAACGGAGTTTCTCGCGCATTGGAAAGGTACTTGCCCCGCTGCTAACAATGACGCCTCCCTCCCTGGAAAAACCCACCGTCGGGGAGATGTGGAATTTCGGTAAGCTGGGTCTGTCATTTCGCCGCCTCGGCAAAAAGGATTCGTATCGACTGCTGCGTTGGGGCCCGATGGCTGTGGCCGATTTGGTTGCGGAATGGTTTGAAACGGAAACTCTGCGGGCGGCCGTAGCCGCGCGAGGAATCTTCGGCGCATTTGCCGGTCCCTGGTCGGCAGGAACGAGTGCGGGCCTCCTGATGCAGGCGGCACTGGATGGAAAGGCTGTCGGCACGTCCACTTTTGCCAGGGGCGGCATGGGCTCACTAACTGAAGCTCTAGCCAAAGCGGCACAGAGTGCTGGAGCTGAAATGAGAACCGGCACTGAAGTTGAGCGAATCGATACGAAGGAAGATAAAGCCGTAAAAGTCGTGCTCAATAGCGGCGAGGAAATCGCGGCGCGCGCGATTGTTTCTAACGCCGATCCACGCACGACGTTTCTGAAACTGGTGGATCCAGTCGACCTCGATCCAAACTTTCTTCTGAAGATACAGAACTATCGAGCAACCGGAGTGTCTGCAAAGATCAATCTGGCGCTCTCGGGCTTGCCCCGATTTGCCGGAGTCGATCAGGCGGAGGCAAAGTCCAAACTTTCAGGGCGAATTCACATCGGGCCGGACATTGACTATCTTGAACGCGCCTTCGATGCAGCTAAGTATGGCGATTACTCGTCGGCGCCCTACATGGACATCACGATTCCTTCCTTGATCGAGCCAACTTTGTCGCCAGACGGCTCTCATGTGATGTCGGTGTATGTTCAGTATGCGCCGTATACTTTGAAGCATGGGGATTGGAACTCGCGCCGCGAAGAGTTTGCCGATAATGTTCTTGATATTTTGGCCGGCTACGCACCAGGCATAAAGGATTTGATTGTTGCCCGGCAGGTGATCACTCCTTTAGATCTAGAGCAGAGCTATGGCTTAAGTGGGGGACACATTCATCATGGCGAACAATCGCTCGATCAGTTTTTCACCTTCCGGCCAATCATAGGGTGGGCGCAATATCGTGCTCCCATCAAGGGGCTCTATCTCTGCGGCGCCGGCACGCATCCCGGTGGCGGCGTGACTGGCGGCCCGGGAGCAAATGCAGCTCGCGAGATTATTAAGGACTTCAAGACCGGAAAAGCGTGAATTGTCATGACCAAACAAGTGAAGCCATCCCGCAGTTTTGCCAGCGACAACAATGCCGGGGTTCATCTCAAAGTGATGGCGGCGATCGCCGCCGCCAACGATGGCCATGTCATCGCTTACGGGGACGATCCCTACACGGAGCGTGCCGTTAAGAAGTTTCGAGACCAATTCGGTAAAGATGCGGAAGTCTATTTTGTCTTTGGCGGGACGGGCGCGAATGTGCTGGGCTTGAAGGCCGCGACCCAGCCACACCACGCAATCATCTGCGCCGCGACGGCACACATCAATGTTGACGAGTGTGGAGCGCCAGAGAAATTCACTGCCTGCAAACTTCTCTCCGTCTCCACACCAGACGGCAAGCTGCGCGTCGATCAAATCAGACCACTGCTTCATGAGGTTGGCTTTGAGCATCACGTTCAGCCACGAGTTATTTCAGTGGCGCAAGCTACGGAAATGGGCACTGTCTACACGCCGGCTGAGTTGAAAACGCTTTCAAGCTTTGCTCACAAGAATGACATGGTGCTCCACGTGGACGGCGCCCGAATTGCCAATGCGGCCGCCAGCTTAAACCTCAACCTCAAAGCGATAACCAAAGACGCAGACGTGGATATTCTTTCCTTCGGCGGCGCCAAAAATGGAATGATGTATGGCGAGGCGGTTGTGTTCTTCGATAAAAACCTGGCAAAGGATTTCAAATACACCCGCAAACAAGGCACCCATCTGCCTTCGAAGATGCGTTTTATTTCAGCCCAGTTTGAAGCGTTGCTGACCAACGATCTCTGGCGAGAAAACGCAGAGCACGCGAACCGGATGGCCCAACTGCTGGCAAACGAACTCAGGAAAATACCGCAGATCAAGATTACGCAGAAGGTGGAGGCCAACGGTGTTTTTGCCCTCGTGCCAAGGAAGTACGTTCCCTTATTGCAAAAGAAATACTTCTTCTACGTTTGGAATGAGGAGACGTCGGAAGTTCGCTTCATGACCTCGTTTGATACAACCCAAGAAGACATTGCGGACTTTACTGGTTTAGTAAAGAAAACCGTGAAGTAGATCTATCCGCAGATTACGCTGATTACACAGATTTAGAAATGACTGAACAAGGAGATTCTTTTACTCGAACCCATTGTCCCACCTGACCCCTTTACCGGCTTCCCTTTTAAGCTGTTAATCTGTGTAATCTGCGCAATCTGGGGATAGGCATTTAGTCCAGTAGAAATTTCAACAGTCCACGCGTGGAAGCAATTCCCGTGAGCCGGTGATCGACATCGTCCGCAACCCCAAGCCCTGCTGAACCGTGCATGGTCGCCGCAAGTCGCTCCTGTTGCAGGCGCTGCCGCTCTTCGTGAAGTTCAGCCTTGTCCCGTGCGCGTGAGGCCTCGAGCCCTCCTTCGCGGATGAACTCAACAATACGGCTGAGCTCGTCTCGATCAAACCAGGTACCGTGTCCCTTGCAGATATCCACGATCACACCTGAGCAGCGCGCGAAGTTTATTCGATTCATTAACTGCGAACATTCAGGACAGGGAATGTAGTTTATCTTGTTGGTTTCACGCACAGCGTGTGTGGGCGCCGGCGAGGCAGTTCCCAGGACGGCTGATTGTTGTTCGCGGTCGGCGCAGATTTTTTCAAACGCAACCACGTCAAGCCACAGACCGAGGCATTGTTCACATTCGCGTACTCCCGTTGCACCGATCGTGAGAAACGACATCTCACTGCGGCAGCGCGGACATTTGCACTTTTCAGTCCCCTTGTTTTCGGGAACCGCCGCCGCCGCGCCACAGCGTGGGCAGTGTTTGCTGCCAAGAAACATCATTGCGAAGCAGGAAGGACAGGCCACCGTCGCCAGACGTGAGCCGCAAAACTGGCATAAGTTCGCATCAGTCGCACTCGCAGCGCCGCAGTTTGGACAGTGAAGAGTTTCGGCTTGCATCGCGAATATCTTACCAGTTGCGTGTGAAGGTGGACTAAGAAATTAGGCTATGCGATCCTTCTGACGAAAAACGTCCTAAGTCCAATGTCCAACGTCAACTCCGAATCGGCGGCCTTTGGACTTTGGACATTGGACTTGAGACTTGGGAAACAGATGAGCAACGTGCTGGATGAAGTTGTGGCTGAATTGGAACCCTTGCCGGACCTCGTTTCGGTGATGACGGGATCCAGGATACCAGTCTTGCTTGGGCTGGACATTGGTACTTCGGGCATTCGTGCAGCGCTCTTTGATGAGCAGGGCGGCGAACTGGAAGGTGCCAGTGTCAGGATGAATTCGCGGGTTGCACGTTCTGACGATTTTGGATCGATCGATGCGGATGATCTGGTCGAAGAAGTTGCCGATGCGCTTGATGCGCTGTTTGCGAGGCTCTACGGTTCGACCCCGCCGATTGAGTTGATCTCTGTCTCGTGTTTCTGGCACAGCCTGGTGGGCGTAGATGACGCAGCGCGAGCGACGACTCCGGTCTTTAGTTGGGCCGACTCACGATCTGCCGCCGCGGCCAACCAACTGCGATCGGAATTGGATGAAGCCAGAGTCCATGCGCGCACCGGCTGCCGCTTTCACCCGAGCTATTGGCCGGCGAAATTGCGGAGATTGAAGAGTGAAG
>JALYSR010000073.1 GCA_030854715.1 Acidobacteriota bacterium | reverse complement strand
GTGCACACTAATGAGCAACAACTTTGCAGAGATCGATAAGGAACTACAAAAGCAACCTGAGTTGATGGGAAAAACGCACCTGCTGAGCATTAGTTTCGATCCGGAATACGACACTCCCAAAGTTCTACGCAGCTACGGCGCTGCCTACACCGGCAAATACACGGATGAGACGTTTGCACATTGGGAGTTTGCTTCGGGAAGTGTGGACGAAGTTAAAGGGATTGGGCAGTTCTTCGGCCTTCGTTATTACAAAGACTCGCAGTCGGCAGCAGATCAGGTCATCCATTCGCTGCGGACTGCCATAATCGGGCCAGACGGTAAGATTGTGAAGGTCTATCGCGGGAATGAATGGAAGCCTGATGAGGTCCTGAAGGAACTGCAGGCTGCCGTCGGAAATACAAAATCAGCCCCAGATAAATCCAAACAGAAAACCTAATCCGCAGATTACACAGATTCCGCAGATTCAAATAGGCGGGTAAGACCTCGTTTAATCGCCTGTTAAGCTGTGTCGTTCCCTAATATTGATCTGTGTAATCTGCGGATTCAGTTGGCACTAAAAATTTTTACCAAATCTGACAACGCTTGTCGGCTGGTCTCACCATCGGGTCGCCGACTTTGCATTGGAAGGCCTCAGCGAATGCCGGCATGTTTGAAAGTGGACCATTAACGCGGAACTTTCCGAGCGGATGGGGATCGGTAGCCGCGCGCAGTCGCGCAGCCTCGGGCCGAATATTCTGCGCCCAGATTTGGGCGTAACCCAGGAAGAACCGTTGCTCAGGCGTGAACCCCTCGATAACGCGTGGACGGGGCTTGCCCTCCAAAGATTTTTGGTACGCAGCATAGGCCACAGCGAGGCCACCCAAATCCGCGACCGACTCTCCCACAACAAGTTTGCCGTTCTGATGCAGTCCCGGCTCAACCTCGTAACCGTCAAACTGTTTCACGACGCAATCGGTCCGCGCTTTGAATTTCTTGAAGTCATCGTCAGTCCACCACATTGTGAGATTACCGTTTGCATCGAATCTGGCCCCCGAGTCGTCGAAGCCGTGCGTCATTTCATGACCAATGACGACGCCGATGCCTCCGTAATTGAAAGCATCGTCTGCTTTGGGATCATAAAAAGGTGGCTGAAGAATTCCCGCCGGAAATACGATTTCGTTTATGGTCGGATTGTAGTAGGCGTTGACTGTCGGCGGTGTCATGCCCCACTCAGTTTTGTCCACCGCGTTTCCGATTTTGCCGAGGTTTCGTTTGACATCAAACTGGCGTGCATTGACGGCGTTGTTGTAGAAAGCGCCCTTGCTGATCTGCAGTGCTTCATAACTGCGCCACTTATCGGGATAGCCAATCTTGCGGATAAACGCATCGAGTTTCGTGATGGCGCGTTTGCGTGTCTCATCGCTCATCCAGCTCAGGGTGGTTAAGTCGGAACGCAGCGCCTCAACCAGATTTTTTACCATCTCCTGCGCGCGAGCTCTCGCGGCCGGCGGAAACGTCTTTTGAATATAGAGCTGACCCAGCGCTTCGCCTAGTGCGCGATCGGTGCTGGCCACGCAGCGTCTCCACCGCGGCAACATTTCCTTGGTACCCTGTAAATATTTGCCGGAGAAGTTGAAGTCCTCCTGGACGAATTTTGACGAGAGGGTGTTTGCGGTCGAGTTAATGAGATGCCAGCGCAAGTAGGTCTTCCAATCATCCACCGGAATCGACGCTAGCAATCTGTCGGCGCCTTTGAAAAACTCGGGCTGGCCAACATTTATCTTGTCGATAGTGCGCAAACCGACGCCATCGAAGTAATTTCTCCAATCGAAATGCGGCGTCAGTTCGCTCAACTGCGAACGATTCATCGGATGATAATTGGCTTCCGGATCGCGTCGCTGGACACGCGTTGAGGAGTTAGCCGCCAGCTTTGTTTCGACATTCAATACTGTTCGAGCTTCTTCACTCGAGCGCTCCGGAGTATCGCCAAACAACTCAAACATACGAGCAACGTGCTTACCGTATTCTTCTCGAGTCTGCTTGGATTTATCGTCGTCCTTGGTGTAATAGTCGCGGTCGGGCAGGCCCAGACCACCCTGCACCGCCTGCGCGATTACTGCCTGCGAGTTCTTGAAATCCTGTCCAGCCCCGAACCCGAAAACTGCCGGAATTCGATAGGTGTGCAAACGAGCAATCTCCGCTTGCAGGCCGCCTACATCGTTGATGGATCCGATGCGGTCGAACTCGGCTTGAAGCGGTCTAGCGCCTTCTGCTTCAATTCCCGCCTCGTCCATACAACTCCCGTAGAAGTCGGCGATTTTTTGCTCATTCGTTCCCCTCCGCAGTGCTTTCTTTTTCACCATCGAATCCAAAATTCCATGGAGCACTTCGAGGTTCCCTTCGTCCAGCATTTCAAAACGTCCCCAGCGTGAAAAAGCAGGCGGCACCGGATTGCGAGCAGTCCAACCGCCGTTTGCATACTGGAAGAAACTCGAGCAGGCAGAAACGCTCTTGTCCAGATTGGCAACGTCAAATCCGGGTAGTTTCGAAGTGTCCGATGCCGGCAGCGACGTCGTCTCGTCTCCCGTTTTAGCAGCCAAGCCGGGACGGTAGCCGATTGCAGAGATCGCGAGAACGATCACAATTAACACTGCGAAAATCGCCAGGAGCTTGCGCATGAGTAGAGTCCTCCAGATGAATTGCTATTAAACCCAGGGGAGTGAATAGGGGATCGGGTCAATCGGAAATCGAGCTTCTTAAGCCATACCTCTAATCTTCTTGATTTCCTGAGTCAATACGGGAACAGCCTCGAACAGATCGCCGACGATTCCATAGTCAGCGACATCGAAAATTGGCGCTTCGGGATCTTTATTGATCGCGACGATTGTACCGGAGTTTTTCATGCCGACGAGATGTTGAATGGCACCCGAGATTCCCAGGGCGACGTAAAGCTTTGGAGCTACGGTCTGTCCAGATGATCCGATCTGGCGATCAATCGGCAACCATTCGGCATCGCAGATTGGACGCGACGCTGCCAGATCTCCGCCCAGCGCTTCCGCAAGTTTTTCCGCGAGAACGAGATTGTCCTTGCTCTTGATTCCACGACCAACGGCCACGATGATGTCGGCCTTACTCAGGTCGACGGCTTGTTTGACTTCCTGGAATGGAGCTTCCGGCGTCATGCGAATCTC
>JALYSR010000064.1 GCA_030854715.1 Acidobacteriota bacterium | reverse complement strand
ACCCAGGAAGCCGCGAGCTTGTGTTGCCACTTATGTGGTCGCGTGGGCGATTTGCGGATTCCTCTGGGAGAACTCCCCGCGAAAATTAGAGCACTACTAGACGCCAATGCCGGCGCGGTCGGAGATCTGACGCAGATTTGCACCAACTGTGTTGAGCTGTTCAACCGGGCGCAGGCGCAGATCGAATCCCACCAGCTTGTCTTTGAACAAACCGATCATGTGCTGCCTACGCCGTTGCGGATGAATGCAGACGAACGATTCATGGGGCGAGGCGTGACCATTGCTTTTCTCGACTCCGGTTTCTATGCACATGACGACCTAACAAAGCCGGAAAACCGAATAGTGGCGTACCACAGTATCTTTGACACTGATGACGATCGCACGTCACTCGAGACAACTGACGTGGCGAGTTGGCACGGCATGATGACGTCGGTGGTGGCGGCCGGAAACGGTCATATGTCCGACCAGTTCTATCGCGGCATCGCGCCCGATGCGAAAGTTGTGCTGGTAAAGATAGGCCGCACCGGTCACATCCCTGATGAGCACATCCAGCTTGGCCTCGAGTGGGTATTGGACAATCGCCAGAAATACGATATCCGGATCGTCAATATTTCCGCGGGCGGCGACGATGAAAAGTCTTACCTGGATAGTTCGTTATGCCAAACCGTGGAACGCGCGGCGAAAGAGGGACTAATTGTAGTTTGCGCGGTGGGAAATGCGGGAATGGCGCCGGGACATCGCGTGCTGCCGCCGGCGAGCTCACCGTCAGCGATTTCAGTGGGTGGCCTTGACGATCAGAACTCCCTCGACCGGGCGAAGCGAGGTATGTATCGCTCGTCATATGGTCCAACTATCGATGGGTTACAAAAACCAGAACTGATCGCGCCGGGCATCTGGGTGGCGGCGCCGATTCTGCCCTCCACGCCGACCGCGGCTCAGGCCGAGCTCTATTCCAACCTCAATGAGGCTCTGGATAGTGAGTTGCAAACGATAATTGAATCTCACGCTGGCGTTGATAAAGACTTCGACGGCGCCAGCGACCTGCCGACTCCACTCTTAAGACAATTGATTACGATCAAGCTGCGCGAAGGCAATGTTATTAGCCAGCACTATAAATACGTCGATGGGACCTCTTTCGCGGCGCCCATTGTGGCGTCTATCGCCGCCTGCATGTTGGAGGCCAACCCCACTTTGTCGCCGCAGCAAGTGAAACGCATTTTGATGGACACAGCCGAACGCGTTACCGGCGTTGAGATTGAACGGCAGGGCGCCGGTGTGGTTGTTCCCCGGCGCGCAATTGAGATGGCAATTGCCACCCCAGGTAAAGCGTCCCGCTAGTTTTCCTACGTCTCTCTCTCTCCTGTCTGGTGGACACTTGCGCGAGTCGTATGCAACAATTCCTTAAACCAACAAGACAGGCTGAGAAGTTCTGAGAGGAGCGTTACCGCATAAATGTCTGAGAATGAGACCGCGCAAGCTGATGGCGCGACTGAAAATCCAGGTGAGAATCAAGGGCCAGAATCCGTACCGGAGGATATCTCCTACCATGCTGTCGAAAAGGATGGAGTAGTCACGGCGATTTGGGAGATGCAAGGCCGTAAGCACGTGCGAACGATCGATCCACGATCACGTCAGGGACAGGATATCCTTCGCCTGTACACGACCGAGCACCACGACGATGCCGCGCCGGCGGAAGCCAGCGAAGCAGCATCATCTTGAGCACGTCGTGAATCCGTAGCCTCGACATCGACCAGCAATAGAATCCGAGAATTTGAACAAAAACCCAAAAACTCCATGATTTGCGCAAGAAGGTCAGCAGCCTTCCTTTAGAAGTCGCTAAAATGGCAGGTTTTTGCGGTTAAGCTTTATCCTTCCTGATTGGAATGTTGCTTGCCTGTTTCTCGTCCAAATCGGTTTCCTTTCTATCGATCATAGGGTCTTTAAGGTCTGTTCCACGCCAATCAATTTAGAAGTCAGTTTCCTAAAAAGGTCATTTCGTAAAAAGAAGGAGGAGCTGTTATGCGAAGCGTTTTGCGCTTGCTGGCAAGCGGGTTAATCCTGAGCTTTCTTTTTGTGGTATCAGCCTATTCGCAAGGCACCCAAACAGGAGGTATCACGGGTGTTGTTACTGACCAGGGCGGGGCTCTTGTAAAAGGCGCCACCGTGGACGTAATTAGCGAGGACACCGGCCGGTCCGTTCGTAGTGTAACGGTCGGAGATGACGGAAGCTTTACGGCTTCGTTGTTATCTCCCGGCACTTACCGGCTCGAGGTCACTGCCAACAACTTCAAGAAAGCGGCTGTTGCCGGCGTCCAGGTGCGAATTACCGAAACTACGCGCCAGGACGTGAGCCTTGAAGTCGGAAAAATTCAGGAAACAGTAAACGTCGAAGCCACGCCGTCGCTGATCAATCCATCAAGTGCTCAGACTGGACAGGCGCTCGACTCTCAAACAATTACTCGACTGCCTCTGGCGTCTCCGAACATCTTGTACTTGCTGTCACTATCAAGTGGCACCGGGAGCGAACCTGTGGATGTTCGAAGCGCAGGAAGAGGTAACGTCGACATCAACGTCAACGGTCAGCGCACAACTAACAACAGCGTGACGCTCGACGGAGTCAACGTCAACGATTTCAACCTGGCGCACTTCGATACAATTCCGCTTCCCAACCCGAACACTATCCAGGACTTCAAAGTCGCAACCTCCCTCTACGATGCGTCGTCGGGAAGTAAAGGTGGGGGAGCTCTGGGTTTAGTTCTCAAGTCTGGCAGCAAGGATTTTCATGGCGAGCTTTATTGGAGCCATCGGAATGATTATCTTAACGCCAATGAGTTTTTTAGGAATAAGGCTGGTTTGAGTAAGAACGCACGCTTGCTGCAAAACGTCTTTGGCGGCAGCGCCAGCGGGCCCGTTCCCAAGCTTGGCGGATATTGGTTCTTTAATTATCAGGGAGTTCGCGGGCGCAACGGAATCGATCCAAATGGCGCAAGCTTAAACCCGCTGATTCAGGCATTTCCGACGAACTCAGATGGCACCACTTCGGCGGCTCTTCTAGCGCCGGCATTTGGGCTCACAACTTCGCAAATAGATCCCATTGCCGTGAACATTCTCAACCTGAAGAGTGATATCTTTGGCGGCGCGTTCGCGATCCCACGTCCTGGAGGCGGCGGTTGCGCAGCGTCCGCGCCGACTGGCACGTTTCGCTGCGTCTTTTCCAAGATAATTCCGCTTCAGGCCAACCAACACACCATAACCTATGATCGCTACATGCGTGAGGGCAAAGACAAGGTCTCGTGGCGTTGGTTCTGGGACGACGGGAGCGCGTCCAGGCCTTACGGAACGGCGGCCTCGTTGGCTTTCCCCAGCGCCAGTGTCCAGAAGAACCGTTTCGTTTCGATCTCTGAAACGCATGTTTTTGGCGCGAGCATGACAAACGAAATCCGTGCGGGTTACAGTCGCTTCATCTCGTCATTTTCGCCAACCGATCTGATCAAGTTGAGCGAAATTGGCGCAACCCGTCCCAATGTCGGTTCGGTTCCGGGAATTTACTTCTTTTCCATCACAAACTTGTTCTCTCTGGGAACAGGTGTCAACGACGAGCGGGGTACTGTCTCGAACAATTATAACCTGGCTGACACGTTCTCGTGGACCTTCGGCAAGCATAGCCTGAGAATAGGTGGAGAAGCCACCCAGTATCAGTTGAATCGGTTCAATAACTTTGCGGTCCGCGGATCGCTTGCATTCGGTGCTACCACAGGAACCGGTAACACATTCACCGCCTTCCAGAACTTTCTTCAAGGTCGCATAACGGGTATTCAGTCAGCTTTCGGCGACGCTGCCCGCAACTTTGTGGCGACTGACTATGCGGGATTTGTTCAGGATGATTACAGATTTTCTCCCCGACTAACGTTCAACCTGGGGTTCCGTTGGGAGCCAATGAGCTTCGGCCACGACAAACTGTACCGTCAGAACATCTACGATCCACTGGTAGCGGCTCAAGGGAGAAACCCTTTCCGCTTCCCCGAGAAAGTTAATCTCGGCGGGTTCGTAGGCACTCCTGGCATTCCGGATTGCGCTCTGGGCCATTGTCGTGACATGAACAACTTTGCTCCACGTTTCGGCTTCGCTCTGGACATAAAGGGCGATCAGAAAATGGTGCTTCGTGGTGGTTACGGGATTTACTACCAGAGGTTGTCCAACCAGAACATTCTGCAGGGAGCGCTGGGACCTCCGTTCACGGTGCAGCCGATTGACACTCGCTTGAATCCGCCCGCGTTTCAGTTGGCGAATCCGCTCGCGGGGCAGGGCGCGGGGGCCGGGATAGCAACGGCATTTATTCCGCAATGGGCGCGATTCGCGGGACTGATTAATTCGACTACGGGACTACCCACCCTGGATCCTAACGCTTCAACTTCTGTTCCGCTCTTTGTCAACGAGGACGGCCAACGCTGCCTCAATTACCCTGGAACTAACGTTCCCGGGTTCGCCACGCCGGGCGCAACGAACTGTGTAATCAATCTCGCTTCGTTTACCAGCTCGCCCGTGGATGCTTACACGCCCTATACCCAGCAGTACAATCTGACCTTTCAGCGGCAGCTATGGAAAGGTTGGGGAGTTGAAGCGGGCTATGTAGGCACCCACTATATCGGAGGGCTGGGAATCTGGGATCCTTTCCTTGCAAGGTTGGGTAGCCCTTCGAGCCCGATCGTGGTTAGAGACATAAACGGTGTCAGTTACTCGATCACAGCGAACACGACGAACAACGAGGAGCTGCGCCACCAAATCATAGGGCTCTCTCGCAAACGTGGCTCGCGCTACTCGGGCAACATCGGGGAGGGGAAATACCATTCCGCCCAGTTTACTTTGCTGCGGCGTCTCCAGCGTGGGCTCTACTTCCAGGCCGCTTATACGTTCTCTAAGAACACTGACAACGTCAGCGGCTCACAGAGCACGGATGAGTTAAACGCAACGCGTGCAGGCCAGGGTGGCGCTAATATCCTCAACGATTCGTCCAATCCACGCCAGAACCGCGCCCGCGGCGATTTTGATCGCCCGCACCGAGTCGTAGTGAGCTACTCTTACGATCTGCCAGTGATGAAGAACAGCTTTATGGACAATCAGTTCTTCAAGGGCTGGACGATTAGCGGGATCATTACCTATCAGAGTGGCTTGCCGTTCTCTATCACTGACAGCACAAGTGGCGGTGCTTTCGGAGGCGGAACCGGAACTGGCGTTTTGGTGTGCCGGCCGTTGGCCCAGCAAATCGCATCGCTCCCGGGTTGCACACCGGGTGCGACCACTACGGTTCAGCAATTGCTGCTTACGGGTCCAATTCAGAATAGGCTGAATAACTACCTTAATCCGAACTTTGTGAGCACGGCTGACATCGTTCCTTTTGGGGCCGCTGGGGCCACCGGCTATGGAAACGTTCCTAGAAACGCATTTCGGGCGCCTTTCCAGCAGAACTGGGACTTCTCAGTAATGAAGCGATTCACGATTAAAGAGAGGCACCAGTTCCACTTCCGAGCTGACATTTTCAACCTGTGGAACCATCCGGTCTTCCAGACACCATCGTCCGTGGGGGTGGCATCCCCGGCAACGTTTGGCGTCATAACTACCACGGCTATTCCGGCGCGGTTGATTCAGTTCAATTTGGGTTATAAGTTCTGAGGCAGTTCCGCGTCAGTAACAGGAGCCGGGCGGTTGCAGAGCCGCCCGGCTTACCTTTTCATCATGGGGTTGCTGAGGCTTGATCGTATGCTTAGCTTAGGAATAGGATTATTCCTTCGATGCTTCTTTCCCTCACTTGGGATTGATCCTATGCGCTGTCTCGCCATTCGATTGCAGACTCTGCTCGCCTTTTTGCTAATCACGTGTCCCACCTTTGCTCAGCGAGACCGGGACACTTTTACGCCCAGCCCTACGCTTGAAATATCCGGGCACGTACGCCTGACTGAAACCGGCCAGCCCGGTCGAAATATCGAAGTGCGGCTGGAGAGATTCAGTGGTGGCATTGTGGATCAGCTCACCACCGACAGTGCTGGGAGATTCCGCTTTATTGTGCCGCAGCGCGGATACTACACAGTCCTGGTAAATGCACCCGGCTTTAATCCGGCTCAGCAGCAGGCAGATCTTCAGGTTTTGTTTCGAGCATATTTGGTTTTTGAGCTCGTCACGGATAAGTCAGTTAATCCAGCTAGTGCTGCAGGGCCATTGGGTTTTATTGACGCAAGAGTCCCGAGCGCGGCGCGAGACGAGTTTGCTCGCGCAGAAGCGGCACTGGCCAGGAAAGATTTTGAAGAGGCAATCCCACATCTCCAGAAGGCGGTATTCATCCACCCTGAGTTTTATGAGGCTCAATTGCTGTTGGGGACGACGCTGATGGATCTTCGCCGTTGGGAAAAGGCTGAAGAGACTCTCCGGCGCACACTTAAAATTAAACCGGACAGCGCGTCGGCATTGCTTGCCCTAGGTGAAGTCTATTGGCGGCAGAAACGCAATGACGAAGCGGAAAAAACTTTGCAGCAGGGCCTGAAACTTGACGACAAAGCCTGGCATGGATATTTCACCCTCGGCCGTCTCTACTGGGACAAGGGTGAGTTTGCCAAAGCCGGGCCACCGATTGGCAAGACACTGCAATTGAAGCCTGATTTTGCTGAAGCGCACCTGATCGCCGGCAATATCCTGCTGCGCCTGGCGCAACAGGAGCGCGCACTTGTCGAGTACCAGGAATATTTGAAGTTGGAACCTAAAGGTGAGTTTGCGCAACAAGCTCGCGAGCTCGTGGAGAAACTGAGCAAAGCAATTGTTGAAAATAAGAAAAGCATCAACTGAAGATGCCGAGACGCTGACTAGGATTGCCCAGGATGCCAAACGACATTGGGGCTATCCGGAACACTGGATTACTCATTGGCAAGACGATCTCACCATCTCGCCTGATTACGTGGTCGCCAACCAGGTCTTCGTGGCCGAACACGACACTCAAATTCTAGGCTTTTACGCTTTGATAATTCGGCAGGAGAAAGCCGAGTTGGACCATATGTGGGTGGCGCCGGCGCACATCGGTTCCGGGGTGGGAAAAGAATTGTTCATCCACGCGATGCAAAACGCGGCAGGGAGCAACCTTCAGGAAGTTACAATCTCGTCAGATCCAAACGCAGAAGGCTTTTACCAGAAAATGGGAGCACACCGCGTCGGCGAGACAGTTTTGGATATTGATGGTCAATCACGCGCTCTGCCTCGGTTAACGATCGACCCCGCTTCGCCCAAATTTTCTTAGTTATCTAAGAGGGTTCAGCTTCTAGTTCTTGATTCTCTTTTCATCACGTTCCATTTGATTGCCCAAACGCGTTAGATGCTCTAACGCGGATCATCTTTGCGCGAGTTGCGATCATGCTCCTGCTTGGCTGGCTCAGAATGCGGAGATTCAGAACGAGCAGGAAGGTTGCTTTTCGCCGGTTCAGATTGTTGCGGTGCTGGTTCTGAACGAGGCGGCGAATCGTTGCGCGGTTCAGAATGTGCAGGAGGATCATTACGCGGCGCTTCATTCCGAGTTGGTTCGGAATGCTCCCGTGGCGGTGCTTCGTTCCGGGTTGGCTCTGAACGTTCACGAACGGGTCCTGAACGCGTTGGCGAATCATGTGGCGGCTCTGAACGAGGCGGCTCGCTGTTGCGTTCTGGTAGCGACGGACGTGACGAAGAATCGTCGCCTCTTTCTCGACGCTCGGGACGTTCCCCGCTATCACTCGCCGCTGGCCGGTGATAGCGCTCCGGTCTGACGGGAGTATTAGCGCCAATCAAAAGCTCGCAGAACCAGTTTGACGTAGTCGTGATCGGGGCCGGCATCAACGGAGCCGGCATCGCTCGTGATGCGACGATACGCGGGCTGAAGGTTCTGCTGCTGGACAGAGGCGACATCGGCGGCGGCACTTCAAGCTGGTCGACGCGGCTGATTCATGGCGGGCTTCGTTATCTCGAGTATAGCGAGTTTGGCCTGGTGCGCGAGTCCCTTCGCGAACGAGAGTGTCTGATGAATATCGCTCCGCACCTGATTCGTCCCTTCCCGATTCTGGTTCCCATTTATGAAAACTCTCGGCGTGGACCATGGACAATCCGCGCCGGAATGTTTGCTTACGACCTGCTCTCATTTGGCAAGACTCTGCCACGCCACCGCATACTCTCCCGGGTAGAGACCCTGAAAGAAGCGCCGACGCTTGAGCCGAACCGGCTACTTGGCGCGGCAATCTACTACGACGCGCAGGTCGAATTTGCCGAGCGGCTCGTACTGGAAAACGCGATCTCGGCTGCTGAGCACGGTGCTGAGGTCATTACCTACGCGCGCGTGAACGAATTCATCGTAGAAGAGGGACTGGTGGGGCGGGTTGATTTTACAAGCGAACTAAATGGCGCGAGCCAGTCGGTGCAGAGCAAAATTGTAATCAACGCAGCCGGGCCCTGGGTCGATGATCTGTTGGAGAAGACAGGAACAGCTTCGCCGCGACTGATTGGCGGCACTAAGGGCAGCCACGTCATCGTTGCCCCATTTTCTGGCGCGCCTGCAACTGCAATTTATGTCGAGGCTCAGGCGGACTGCCGACCCTTCTTCATCATTCCCTGGAACGACAACTATCTAATAGGCACAACAGATATTCGTTACCGTGGCGACCTCGACCAGGTCCAGATCGGAGCGGATGAAGCTGACTATCTGCTCAGTGAAACAAATCGTGTTATCCCTAAAGCGAATCTTGATCGGAGCAAAATACTCTACACCTACTCCGGCGTGCGGCCGTTGCCTTACACAAATGACAAAGACGAGCAGAGCATCACTCGACGACATTTTATTCGGCAGCATCCGCAGCTGGCAAACTTGCTTTCGATCGTTGGCGGCAAGCTGACAACCTATCGCAGCCTGGCGAAAGAAACGGTTGACATGGTGTTTAGGAAACTGGGACAGACCATCCCAAAATGCGTCACCGATCAACAACCCCTGCCCGGCGCGAATACTTCGGACCTCGACGCATTCGGCAAAGACTTCAAACAACAAAGCGGCTTGCCCGAGGCAATAAGCAATCGATTGTTACGGATCTATGGGGTGCGCGCAGCGGAGGTTCTAAAGTTGACTGCGGCCGATCCTTTGCCTGTCGAGGTTTTTGACGATGAAACCCAGGCGATTGCGGCTGAGGTGATCTACGCGTTCCGAAACGAGATGGCTCAGACGCTGACAGATTGTTTGTTGCGCCGCACAATGGTGGGGCTCAATTCAACCTGCGGGCTTCATGCAGTTGAGCCGGCTGCCAAGATTGCGCAGAAGCAGTTAGGGTGGTCCGAAAGTCGCACGCAGCAGGAAATTCGTGCGTATCAGAACCACGTCGAGCGATTTCGCGTTCCCCATAATCTCTAAACGCAAAGTACGCAAAGATTGCGCAAAGAGCCGCAAAGAGAAAAAGGGTCTTTGCGTTCCTTTGCGAATCCGCTTCGCTCCCTTCGTGGTCAAATCCATTGTTACTTTGATCCGAGGTGAACCCTAATCCCGGCACGAACTAAAATCGGTGAACCAAGCGTCGTCACCGGCGTCTTGCCAACTTCATAGCGCTGATTGAACACATTCTCGGCGGCAATAAACGCTTCAAGCCCGCGCGCGATTCGTCGCGAAACAAAAGCGTCGAGCGTGAGATAGCTTGCAACCCGAAATTGGTTTTGATCGTCGTCAAATTGCGAGCTGGAGGCACGACCTTGAATACTCACCGTCCCGATGGCGGGTTTCTCGAATCTCGCCTGGAGGGTTAACTGATGCTTGGCCACCTGAGGAATCATCAAACCTTCGAGCGTAGTGTTTACCGGAAACCTCACCACGGTCGCGTCGGCGAAGAGATAACCTGCCGAAAGTTTCCAGTGTTGATTGATGAGCGCTTCGGTCTCCAACTCGAACCCGCGCGAACGAGTGCGCCCGAGATTTTGCCGCTGCCTGGTGATCAAATTCGGCGTCGTGCTAAGCGTGACATTCGCGACGGGCCTCATAATCACATTCCAGAAGAATGTCCCGCGCACGACCAGCTTCTCACCGAGCGGAGTGAACCTCAGTCCGGCTTCGCCGCCGGTCATCCGTTCTGATCGCAGGTTTTCGTTTGCCAAAGTCAATACGTTACCAACTCGAAACGAGCGGTACAGTTCATTCAATGTTGGCGCGCGAAAAGCACGCGTTGCAGAAGCCAGCAAGGAGACGCGGTCGTTGATTCTGTAGACTGCTGACAACTGCGGGCTGAACGCACTTTCCTTCCGGTTCCGAAATGAAGTGACGCTGGCGGGCGTTGTACCGACGATTGATCTCATCGTTGACAGCGCTTTGTTATTTCTCCGGTAATCGAAGCGGGCCCCGGCATTGATAAAAAGTCGCGGGCCAAACCTCACGAGGTCTTCAAAGTAAGCGCCGTATGTCTGTTGCCTGCCGCCGGCGCCCACGAGTGAATTCGCACGCCCGTTCACAAAAACTATTTCATCTCTGGCGCCGCGCACCTGTTGCGACTCGAAACCGGCAACCAGGGTTTGTCGGCCA
This sequence comes from Acidobacteriota bacterium, assembly GCA_030854715.1. Lineage (GTDB taxonomy): Bacteria > Acidobacteriota > Blastocatellia > Pyrinomonadales > Pyrinomonadaceae > PSRF01. The sequence goes on along the minus strand of JALYSR010000064.1, from coordinate 812 downwards.
ACCGCGCGGGACCACTGACTCGAGAAGCCGACAAACTGAGCAGGCACGCGCTGAACGCGCGTTAATGTTTCGCTGCGGCGATCCGTGCTGATGGCCGAGAAAGTTTGATCGTAAACCTGCGTGCCGCCGTAAACGCGTGCTGAGAAATTACTGGTCTTGTCGGAGGTCAATTCGCCGCCAAAGGAGAATTGCCGAATGTGTGTGCGGTTGATCTGTAACGGCGTGCCGTTTTGTCGCGACTCGCCAAAGAAGGAACTGCTGCCGAAAATGTGTTGGTTTTTCCCAAACCACCTCTCAACTTTGATGTTGCCTACCGCGTGGCGCGAACCAGCTCGAGTGTCGACCGGACCTCGCTCATTGGGAGCAACCAGGACGTAACCACGCGTGCTGAAACTTTCAGCGGCCAGACTTGCGGCCCAATCGCGTTTCCTGCCGCTGAGAAACAACGAAGCATCTGGGGTTCGTTCGTTCCCGTAGGAAGCTTCGAAATCCAGGGCATTGGTCGTGGCGGTTTTGGTCGAAATACTTACCACGCCGCCGAGCGCTGAGCTGCCGTAAAGATGCGAAGAGCCTCCGCGCAATACTTCAACCTCGTCCACTGATTCTCGCGGCACGCGATCCCAGTAGACCCAGCCGCCAAATGGATCGTTGAGCGGCACACCATCGGCAAGCACCAGCGCGCGACTTGCTCCGCTGGCGCCGAGACCCCGCAAAGAGACGCCTTGCGTAGTGGGGTTGGCAGTGCGACTGCCGCTGCGGCGAAATAGACTGAAGCCAGGCACCTGGCGCAGCGCGTCGTCGATCGTTATAGC
>JALYSR010000030.1 GCA_030854715.1 Acidobacteriota bacterium | reverse complement strand
CCTCGGGCTGCATCTTTTCCTTGAGATAGCCTTCAGCAAGCTTTAGCCTGACATCAATGTTGAGAGGCTCTAGGTCCGCGATTTGGTGCAAGACCCGAAGAGCCTGCTTTGTGTCGCCGGTTCGGGTGTAGGCTTCAGCAACTACAAGATACTGCGCGCGGGCGTCGACCATCAGTCCCTGCGCGGCGTATAGATCGGCAAGTGTATTGGCAGTTTCTGGGTCGCGAGGTTTGAGCTTCTCGACCTTCTTGTACATCGCGATCGCTTTGAGACGGAAATCCTGTTCACGATAGTGTTCCGCAATACGCGAGAAACAGGCGACTGCTTCCTCTTTCTCGCCGGCGCGCGCCAAAAGATCTCCCAGCATGTTGAGGGCTGTGAGGTCGTCATTATCATTGTCAATGATTTGACGATACTCTTTTATGGCCGCCTTGATATTTCCCTGCGAGAGGAATTTTTCCGCGGCCTTCACAACCTTAGCTTTTTCGAAAACCATCAGGAGTATTATGTAGCACTGAATGTGGGAGCAGAGTCAAACGTGCAGGCGAGTTCAGAAAGAGCTTGATCTCTTGAAGCGCTTTGTTGGTCCATGACTCTTTCTTGAACGAAAAACCAAAGGCTACGCTAACATGCAAAAAATATGGCTGTCAACGCGCTTCTATTTTACGGTGGGTGTTGGGTTTGACAGGAACTCTAAGTTCCTAAGAAGCTTTCAAAAGACCGTAAAACCTCAGGGACTTAACATCCAGTGGAGATGCTTATTACCAGAACCGTGGAGCGCTGTACAGTTTGAGTTTTTCGTGAATTGATACACTCGATTCTTACCATTTTTGTTGGCAGAAATCGTTAACTCGTTGAGCTACCCATTATATTGAGCACCCGGACAAATCAACTCTCAAGTGAATCAGGTGGGTCCACAAATCGCGAATGGTGGTCGCGGCTGGGCCAACTGACGGCCACCGTCGGCTTTTTCCTGTACTCAGCTTTCGCGCCTCATTCAATCGCCGCGGGCGAAATCTCGCTCGCTATAGTCGGCTCGGGCTGGCTGGTACGGACAATCGCGGACAGGAAAACCGGCTTCCGGCGAACGCCGTTCGATTTCCCAATCCTGCTTTTTTTCCTCTGGACTGTGGCGTCGTCTTTGTTTTCCCAGGAACCACGCATCAGCATCGCAAAAATCCAGTCGACTTGCGTGGTCCTGCTATTTTATTTGACACTGGCGGTCGTCACGCGGCGAACCGCGGTACTGCTGGTTGCGCTGATGATTGTCTCGGGCGTAGCAGGCACAGTGTACAGTCTCTACGATCTCTCATTCGGCCGCGGGGTTGTTGTTGAATCAATCGCTCGGGATAGTCCCTTGCAATCGCTTAACATCCGTGAGGGAGATGCCATCTGGAGAATTGGAGGCCGACGTGTTTATTCCGTTGCCGACATAGACGACATAATTAAAAACTCGCCAACGAACACTCACCTAACCGTGAGCGTCATCTCGCAAGGCGAACACCTCGAACGGCCTGGTCTCATCGCCAGCGATGCCATCAAAAAACGGGTCGCGCCTGCCGGGATTGCGGGCTCGAAACCAACGCATAGATTTCGCGCCTCCGGTTGGACACGCCACTACGAAACGTATTCGGAAATTCTCCAAATTCTCGCTCAACTTGCTTTTGGATTGGCTTTAGCAAATCTCAAGAACCACAGCCTGAACCTTCGTTCGAAGCTGGCATTTGCGGCCGCCGCTTTGCTTGCTCTGGGAATCGCCTTGACCGCAATGCGCACCGTGATGGTGGCGCTTGTGATTGGCGTTTGCGTGATCAGTGTTCGCGGGCTCGGCAGAAGGGCCAGAGCGTTGACCCTGGCGAGTATTGTCGCGCTTCTGGCGGTTGGCGCTTTCGTTGTTTACCAAACACGCGCGCAAAACGCACTGTCGTTACAAGACTCGAGTTCACTGCTGCGCGTTCAGGTGGCGCGAATCGGAGTGAAGCGCATCCTGCTTCACCCGGTGCTGGGTCACGGGATGGATTCAATGCATTTGCATTGGACGGAGTGGGGCTTCCCCGGCACAGACATGCTGCATCTTCATTCAACTCCACTCCAACTGGCTTTCGACCGGGGCTTGCCGGCGCTCATTTTGTGGCTTTGGATAATGGCGCTGTTCTGGCGCACGGTCTCACGCGGCGAAAAACTCTGGCGTGATTCGAGCGACACGAATCGTTATGGCATCCTGTTGGGCGCCAGTGGCGCTGTGGCCGGCTTCTTCGCCAGCTCGCTGGTTAACTACAACTTCGGCGATGGCGAAGTAGCGCTGGTGTTCTGGTGGTTGATGGGAATTGTGGTTGTGTTGTCGGGTGAAACAACAGGTCCAAAAAACAAACAGAACACGGTGAAGGCGCTGACGTAGGCGAGGCGGGGCAATTGGAAGGCGCCTTCGGGAAAGGCGGACGATAACTGCGCACCGGGCCGCCGGCGCTATTCCTGTTGCCTGGACGACAAATATTGACTGTTAGCCCAAAGCTGGCTTATTGTCGCCACACCTCGCGATACTTCAGGCTGGCCTCAAGAGCCTGCGTTTCACCGCACCCTCCTAGATCCAGCCATAAGAGATTATCAGTTGCTCGAACTCGCGGGACCTGAAAATAGCAACCCACTCTTGTCGAAGAACCGGGAACGTGATTGGAGGATTTAGAAATGAACAAACAAGCCACCAAAACAGAATCAGACAGTAACGCGAAGGCAGGCTGGATTTTTGAACTGCTCAAGCTTGCAGTCCCTAGCCTAATTACAATTTTCTTCGGCTATATCATTTATGGAATGCAAACGGACATCAAGGCTAAAGTCGATAGCAACCAGGAGATATTGAGAAACAAACTGGCTTTTCAGGCGGCATTGAAGGAGGAACTCTATAAACGTAAGCTGTCACGATATGAGGACGCTTGCGTGCAATTAGCTGTCACGGAAGCCGCATTAAACAACGCCGGCAGTCAAACAACTGAAGATGAAACTCGAGCGATCGATGCCTTCATCAAATTCGAGCAACTTAACAAAGGTAACACCATATACTGGAGTCAAGATCTACAGAAAGGGCTGACTCAGTTCTGGGCGACGGGACTCGGAAAAATCAAAGAAAAGAAGTGGGATGATCGGGAGGTGGACCAGCAAATCATCAATGAGATTACGGCTTTGCACACACAGATGAAAAGCGATTTAGAAATCTCCGACCTCCCAACGATCACGAAACCAGGTAAGTAAATCGACCGGGGGCTTAACTTTTCCTGCGAGTTCCACCTTGCTCTTTCGGCTTCGCTAGCATGGCTCGGAACTTGTTCTTTTCAGCCACGTTCATCGAGCAGAGAATTTTCTGAGTTTTCCTGCCGTATTCACAGACAAAGCAAGCGCACCCATTGTTATCTCCGAGATACTTGACTGGCGCCTTACAGTTGATTGCGGAGTCTGAACAGGATGCGGCAGATTGCGTCTCGGATGAGTTTGCAGTGACAACCTCTTTGTAAGTTCCGAAAAAAGGTATGAGCAATACAAAAAGCAGGGCTGCGGCTTCGATGAGTCGCGGCGGATAAGGTCTACGCATGGAGTTACCTCTCTCGATAGATTTCGGTTATTCGTTTGGCAGTCTACGTGAGGCTGACAAGAAAGGCTCTTGCCAGCGTGCAGCATGAGACGCGGCAACGATATTCCTGGCAGAGTTAGCTGTCAATATTCTTTCTTGGTTTCCAGGTAAGTCTGGCGGGGATTAGATTACGTCGGCGAAATTCTTGCGCGTGCGAGCGAACCACCAGTAACCAAAAACAAAAAGAACCAAAGCGAAGCCGGTGAAGTAGGCGAGACTGGGCCAATCAGGAGCGAGACCTTCGAGAAAAATGCGCCGATAACTGCGTACCAGCGCGGTGAAGGGATTAGCATTGATAAACGGCCGGTAGCGTTCGGGCACAATCGACTCCGGATAAATTATGGGGGTCAGATAAAGCCAGGCCATCAAGACGAGCGTGATGCCCTGCGCGATGTCTCGCAAAAATACGCCGAGCGAAGCCACCAGCCAGGCGGCGCCCAGCGTCGCAATCAGTTGCGGAATGAGCAGAGCCGGCAACCAGAGCATCGTCGGGTGTAACTCGTGATTGATGATGAGTATGGCAAGTAAGAGCGCGATGGTCCCAAACATTTGGTTCCCCAGCGACGCCAACGCTTGCGCTACCGGAAGTGTTTCGAGCGGAAAGACGACGCGCTTCACCAGATTAGAGTGGTTGACGATGGTGGTGGATGCATTCTGCACGGTTTCCTGAAACGCGGCCCAGGGCAGCAGGCCGCAGAAGAGATAAACCGCATAGTCCCAGGATGTGCCGCGAGCGCCGAAGCGGGCGCCAAATATTCCCGCGAAAATGAAGGTAAAGATCGCAATGGTGACGACCGGGGTCACGATGGCCCAGACTATTCCTAATACGGATCCTTTGTAACGGACTACCAGTTCGCGCCGGGCCAGCGACATGATGAGTTCGAAGCGGCGCGGAAGTTCCCAGAGAGGCCGCCATACCGCGCGTCGTGCTGTTTGAGCAGAAATCATGAAGGTGTGAATAGTAAATGGTGAGTATTAAATAGTACAGAACATCATCAGACAATTGAGAGGAAGGACATGCATTACAGAACCGAGCGCCATTACGTGAGAACAATTCTTTAAACTCGCCCAAACCCACGCCAGCTATTCTTGTTGTGCCAACCGATTGTCACTTCCCTGGCCCCAACGTCGTGCCACCATTTTTCGAATGCGTTCCGCGGAATGTAATGAGAAGTGGGCGCCACCAGATGGTCGAAAACAATTGTGTGTTGTTCGCGCCAGCCAAACTTCGAAATCGCATTGAGGTAATCGTTATAGAAAAGGTGACGCGCCAGCGACGACCCCGCAGACGAACGATTGAGTGGTCCATAAACCAGCTTCGTTGCCAGATACATCAGGGCGGCCGGCATTTTTGACAGCTGTAACAACGCTCGGCGATCGATGCGTGAACTGAATCTTTCCCGCAGCGGATTTATCAGGCGCGTGATCCACTCGTTATTCTCTGCGCCGTAGACCCAGGCCGAAACGTGTCCGCCGGCTTTTACCTTCGAGGCGAGCGAATAAAAACCTTTCGCCGGATCGGGCAGGTGATGCAACACGCCAACAGAAAAGGCGTAGTCAAACACTCGGGCGAATGGCACATGATAAATGTCTGCCTGCACGATGTGCGCGTTTTCCAGCTTCCGAGTTGCGGCAAACGCTGTTTCCACGGCATCGCTTAAATCTACTCCGATTACTTCGCGCGCGCCCCAACCAGCCGCCAGCAGCGTGTGCCGCCCCTTGCCGCAGCCTCCTTCCAGTACCACTTTATCCCGGAAAAATTCGGGACGCACCGGAGCGATCCACCCGAGAAATTGATTTTCGTAAAGCTCGTCGCCGTGCGTAAAATGCTGCCACTGCCAACCAAAGTTTTCGGCCGTGGCGGCTTTATCGCGTTCAAGTTTATCTGGATTGGCGAAGCGGGGTACGCCGCGAACAATGGGAAATGTGTTCTTGCAAGACTCACAGGCGAGCTGACCTTCGATAATCTCCGCACCTTCAACGCGGGATACCGACGCCAGGAAAATCGCACCGGCGCAGGAAGGACATCGAAGATAGTCGAGTAACTTGCGCTTCATAAAACTCAGCCGCCGGGACAGTCAAGCGGGCAAAGATCAATACAACTGCGTTGTGGTTTTGAGACGGGTAATTTTAGTGGGCCGGATCTATTGTTATGCCGCCGACGAGATAGGCGATCTCACCCGAGTTTGACTGCAGTCGTAGGGTGTAGTCTCCTGCCGGTGCATTAGCGTCCACCGTGACCTCGAAACTTATCACCGGAGGTGAATTGGGGAATTGCTGTAACGTCAAACTTCCCGGGTCTACTGTGATGAACGGGGAGTGGACCACAAAACCTCCACTCGGAACCTGGTCCACGCCGTCGCCTCCGACGTATATCGTAAACCTCGCGCCGGCTTGTGCCGGAATGGGTACGGTCGACAGGTCGCCATTCATTCCCAGCAACCGCGGGTTAAGTTGCGGCGACGAATTCTGCGGCGGCACCAAAATATAATTCACTGAAGTGGTCTTGTTTGCAGCGACTCGCAACTGGCTGCTGATTTCGACGCTGCGAAACGGTCGGTGCCGTGCGCCAGACTTAGCGTCGAGATATTCGGCCATTGCCCGATAGTCACCGGCTGGAACCCCGTTGATACTAAATATTCCACCGGAAGTCGTAAGACTACTTGCGATCACGCGTCCCGAGGCCAGATCCTCAATCCAGACGTGAGCGCTCGTGGCCGGCAAAAGATTCCCGTCGACGCTGTTGAGAATTCGGCCTTCTATTGAGCCGGCTTTTTCCGGAGATCCGTTTCCGTAGAGGCTGCGAACGGCGGTCCGGTCTGCGTCACTCAGCGTGCGCTCGCTGAAGGCAGGTAAGCCGTAGATGCCATTAAGTCCCTGCGAAGCCTGCATGGTCGCTCCCAGTACGTTCGAGTGACTCAATCCCAACAAGTGGCCTATCTCATGCGCAAAGGTCGACTCAAGATCGTAAGTGCCCGCAGTGCCATCGGTTGAAAATTGCAGTGGAGCGCCATCTGCCAAATAGGGAAATGGATTTATGACGATATCGGCTTCGCGAAGCTCGCCGGTTTCCGAATCATAAAAGACGCGCGTGCGCGCCGTATTGTTTTCCTCACCGAAAATGGCCAGATTCTCGCTCGTCGCAGCCATCGTTACCAGATTAATGCCGTCCCCTGCGCCGGTGGGGCTAATCGATTGTGCCCTTGAATAAACTTCTACAAAGTTTACATTAGCGGTGCTGGCCCAACTTTTAAGGGCGCGTTGCAACGCCCCGACCACATCGCTTCCAGGTTTGATACTCGGCGAGGGCGACAATAGCGAAGTTGAAAAGGCAATTTGGATTGACTTAGCTCGCCACTTCACTTGATGGTCCGCAGGGAGCGGATCAAAAGAAGATGGTTGGCTGGACACAACACATGCCAGAATTGCCATCAAAGCCAGGATCGGACGTGGACGTTGCATCGTGAAAACGAATATTTAAACTTGAGAAAGACTGTGGGCGGTCTATCGGGACAGGTCGCAGGACGACCTTCCTTAGGATAATAACACCGATAGTCCGGTTTGTGTTGGCCTAAGCGGGGAGAGGTTCCCGTTAATTGATCTTGATGCGGGGCGCGGTGTCTGACGCCCTGCTTACAAACGTACCGCCGCTCTTAGTTATGGTCACAATGACAGGAACGTCACCAGCTCCTGCGAGTGATGCCGGCAGCGTTATTCGGATGAAATCGAACCCAAACATATTCGGGTTGGGCCCAACCGAACCAGCGGGGGTTATATCCGTCGTCCCAATTCTGACTGTTACCTCGCTCGCGAGAACCTTTCGTACTCCAGTTAAGTGGATCTCCAATACGGTGGGCACCGACGCCCCTGTGCTGTCCACCGACGTGACCGTGAAAGGTTCTACGATACAACCTGGAATCGTAGAATTAGTCACATTGCAAATTACTGCGCGGTTGGTGCCGAAGGCGTTAGACGTGGGGAAGATGTCGGGTTGAGCCAGGACGATCTGCACGAAGCCGCGGAAAGTTGTTCCGTTATTGTTAACCACAACGCTCGCAACGCCCGCGGGTAAGCCGACCGGCATTACAAACGCTATCCCCTCTGTATCGCCAACAGAATAGAGTCCCGCCGCCGCGCCATTCACGGCAACCGATACTCCGTTGAGCTCGATCGGAAGTATTGGACTGCGGGCGGTCTCAGAACCTGAGCCGGCAGGCACACTTTTATCTGAAGGAGCCAGCGCCGCTGATGACGTGACTATGCTCAATTCCCCCGCCGCGAGGCCTCCGGCGATGGTTCCCGGCGTGGGTGTTGGCGTTGGCGAAGCTGCCGGGCTTGGGACTGGAGTTGCAGCGGCTACCGGGAAGTTACTTGCACCCGTGAAAAACGATAGGCCCGCTGCAGAATCAGTACCCAGCCGAGACAGCAGATAAAAAACTTCGGTGGAGGCATCGGCGTTGCCGCCGCCCAGTTCTGATCCACCAAGGCTGAATGCGGTCCGCTCGAGAGTGTTGCTCGTCACGGGACGGATCTGGCCAAAACCTCCGACGGGATTGTTCGTCAGCCGGATGAATGTATTTGGCGAGCTAATGGTTGCCGCAAAAATTTGCGGCTGGTTAGTTGGGTTCAATCCGGTGCTTGTCTGATCGGCTGCTGGAAACGATCCGTCCGTTTTGAAATTCAATGCTGAAGTAAAGACAACTGTGGCCGGCGCCAGCGAGGCGTTGTAATCGGTAAACGTCGGGAAATGAAACGTGTCGCCTGGTGCCGCTAGAGCGCGCAACCCAATCTGCGAGAAGCTATCGGTGGAAGCGTTGTAAACAAAGGCGGCGTAGAACAATGTATTGGTCGCGCTGTTGCCTTTGGGATCCGCGGCCAACGATTCAAACGCAATCAAGTTTCCATCACGGCTTAAACGCGGTCCCGGACTAAGCAAATTTACGGTGCTGGATCCTGCGTCCTTCTTTGTCTTGGTTACCTGGCGGGTAATGGATGCGGTGGCGGCTGCCGCGTTGTAACTGGCTAAGTGAATTTCCGCATTACCATAACCTGCCGCGCTATCGTTGTTGTCGCCCGTCAGATTGGCATTTGAAAGAAACGCCAGGACCGAGCCCGAACCCGACAACGACGGATTCTCATTGAAAACAGAGGCCACAAATCTGCTGCCGGAGTAGACATCGCTGGTGGTAGTGACCTGTGTGAACGCCGGCGTGGGCGTTCGCCGGTAGACAAAGATTTCCGGATTGCCGTCAGCGTTCCCTCCAGTCAAATTCCTGGTTGAAACGAAAGCAACCTCGCTGGCGTTGTCGTTGACCGAAGCGTCGCGGTTGTCATCAGCAACAAAAGGCAGAATGCCCGTTCCCCCGGGCGTCGTCGCGCGGCTCGCTGGGGTGTTCGTGATTTGCGTAAAGGTGCCGGCGGTCAAGTCGATAAGTGGCACTTCAGAGCCGCTCGACAAAACCACATCGGGTGTAGCCGGAATAAAATACAGAAACATTTCCTGATTGCCATCGGCAGTCAGAGCGGTAACGCCCGCCGAATCAAGGCCTGCTGGAGCATAGTTGCCCGGGGTTGCTGCGTTTGAACTAAACGCGATCCAGCGTCCGTTGTTGCTTATCACCGGGCGGTTATTGCTAATCTCGACAGCGACGGTAGATGGGTCTTGTGGGGTTGGAGTTGGCGTTGGCGTCGGACTGGCGCTTGGTGTTGGCGTTGGCGTTGGCGTGGGGGTTGGACTTGCCGGCTTTACAAGACTCTTTGTGTCGGTAATTTGAAAAATGCGGCGTTGCGCGTAATCGACCAGAAAGATCTCCCGGTTGCCGTCCGCATTATTGCGCGTCGCGGTCTTCTCCGTGGCAATGTCCCCATTTGATTCGATGACCACGAACCGGCCATTGCCGCTAATGCCACCAGCGAAGGAAGTAAATTGATTGGTTAAGATGCCTAATGGAGAGGATGTTAGCTGAGTAACGAAGGGATCGGGCGCTGTCTGCCCCAGCGTGTAAGAAAATGCGCCAAAGACGAGCACAAGCACGGCAAAGGCGCACGCGGAACGAATGACTTGCTTCACAAAAACCCTCCGGAATAAAGACGCAGATACGAGCAGATTAGATGCCCTCGGGGAGCGAGCAGCAGCAGTGCGCGGGCGAAAAAGATTTCCTAGCGTCACCCAGCGTTCAAAAGAACCGACATTTTACGCAGAAGATCTGGTAATCGCAAGCACCCGCCTAATAGCGTATGATCCTGCTTTACGTGGGCCCGACCATCAAGTTGAGCGCAAACTCATGAGTTACCTTACAACTTGACCTGGGCACACCATTGAACACCCGTCTGCGGCTATCTGAATGTCTATCGGGCCCTTAGCCGTGGCTTTACCGCTAACCCCGGAACAGTTATCGTTTTGGCAGCATGACTAAAGCACTGCGCGTGGAAGGCGTTTCCAAGCTCTACCGCATTTACGACCGTCCTAACGATCGCCTCAAGGAGATGATGACGCGCGGCCGCTGGAAACGGCACCGCGAGTTTTGGGCATTGAAAGATGTCGGCTTCGAAATCCAAGCCGGCACCACGACCGGCATCATAGGCCCAAACGGCAGCGGCAAATCCACGTTGCTCCAGATAATGACCGGCACGCTGGAACCTACTCATGGAACCGTATCGCATGAGGGACGCATTGCCGCTTTACTCGAACTTGGCGCGGGTTTCAATAGTCAGTTCACTGGCATTGAAAATATTTTTATGAATGCGGCCCTGTTGGGATTCACGCGCAGTGAAACGGAAGCCTTGTTGCCGGAAATAGAACGGTTCGCTGAGATCGGTCCCTTCATCCACCAGCCAGTCAAAACATATTCAAGCGGGATGTATGTTCGTCTTGCCTTCTCAGTTGCTATCAGTGCCGCTCCGCAGATACTGATCATCGATGAGGCGCTGGCGGTCGGCGACGCCGTCTTCCAGCACCGTTGCATGAGGCGCATAAAGGAAATGCAGGAAAGTGGCGTCACGGTTTTCTTCGTCTCGCATGATCCGGGCGCAGTTAGGGCGTTGTGCTCGCGGGCCATACTGCTGAATGCAGGCCGCGTAGAAGCCGACGGCAAACCAGCGGATGTTCTCAACCGCTACCAAAAACTGATTATGGCCCGCCAGGAAGCCTTCGATTCAAACGCGGAAGGCACCACAGAAGCCGACGCGACGGAAGACTTTTCTTTCAACGAAGAATCCACGCTTCAATACACCTACCGTCACGGTGACGGCAGCGCTAAGGTGCTCAGGGTTGATTTGCTCAATGGTTCCCATCGCCCGCTTACGCTCGCGGAAAGCGGCGAGCCGTTACTTGTTCGCATGCGCTTGATGTTTCACACCGATGTGGAGGATCCGGTTTGCGGTTTTATGATTCGCAATCGCCACGGCATCCATCTATACGGCACCAACACGTCTCTTCAGGAACTTCACTTTGGCCCAGTGAGGCGCGGCGACGTATTTGAAGTAACATTCTCCTTCAATTGTTGGTTAGCTCCAGATTACTACTCTATCGCAGTAGCGGCGCATAGCCCCGACGCCATTAGTTTTGACTGGGTTGATGGCGCCCTATCCTTCCAGGTAATGAGCGGAACCCAAATGGAGGGGGTAGCTAATCTCGACGCTCGAGTCAGCACCCGGCGCCTTGCTATGGCCGGCGATCACAATCTGGAGCACAGGAGCGTAACCCCGGTCTGAGAGTTGAGCTAGACGGGGAGTGGCCGCAGTTAATTCAAGTTCCAGACCATCGGAGCTGTGGGTGGTCTTTTGAAACTTAATGATGGAATTTTATGTCTGAATCCCGCTCCGCTGAGTTAGACGTTCACCAGTTAATGGCCACGATTCGAGAAGCCGTGGCCAGACGCGAGGGCGATGGCGAGACTTCGTTGCTGGAGTCTTCTGCCGCGCTGAGAAATCTTCTCTCCGATTGCGAGGTTGCCTCTGTTCAGCAGATCGAAGTCGCTCGACTGAATCTGCAACCGGAGTTTAACCCTTCACGAAACGGTCGATATCACGTCAACGACCTGCTGCAATATCACGACCGGGATTTTGTAAGGAATACTTATCGCGCTCTGCTTAAACGCGAGCCTGATGACTCGGGATATAACCATTATCTCGACAGTCTCCGCAGCGGGCGACTCACGAAGCAGGAAATAATAGTTATTCTGCGCGCGTCCCCAGAAGGCAGGAACAAAGCGATAACGATCGATGGGTTGCGCCTGCCTTTGTTAAGGGAACTACTCTACCGCATACCCGGACTTCGTTACCTCGTGCAGCTGGTGATGGCCTGGGGGCGTCTTCCGATCATGATGCGCCATCATTCGCAATTCCAGGCATACTCAGTTGCACAGCATCAACGTCTCGCGGATCACACGGATGGAGTCAGCGCCTTGCTGGCACAAAGGCTCTCGCAATTGTTCTCGGAAGTACTTGATTCCCAGAAACAAATCGCAAGTCTTCAGCATCAGCAAATCGGTTCGCTGTTTCGAGAGCAACAAGAACTCAGCTTTCAGCAGAAAATACTGAGAGACGAGGTATTTGCGCAACCTTCGGTCGAACAGGTCAGGCTTATGGTTGACGAAGCCGGCAAGGGACTGGCCGCAGTACCTGAAGTTGAGAAGCCATCAAACAACTTGACCCCGGAAGAGCGGCAACAGGTGGAAGCGTTTTACGCTTCATTTGAAGATCGATTCCGCGGTGCTCCCGCAGACATAAAAGACGGACTGAGAATCTACCTGCCTTATTTGGAGGAGGCGGGTATTCAAACGGATATTCTCGACCTTGGCTGCGGCCGTGGCGATTGGCTCGAGCTCTTGCGAGAGGAAGGACTGGGAGGTCGAGGAGTGGAGATGAACGCCATCCTGGTCGAACAGTGCCGGAGCGCCGGGTTCGAAGTCATAGAAGCAGACATGCTCGAACATTTGCGAACACTGCCTGACAAGAGTGTTGGAGCGGTGACCGGTTTCCACGTGATTGAGCACGTGCCATTCGAAAAATTGATTCTGCTGGTCGCTGAGATCATCAGGACACTAAAGCCGGGAGGCCTGGTAATTCTGGAATCACCGAGCCCGGAAAACCTGGTGGTGGCAGCATGCAACTTCTATGCGGACCCCACCCACCACAAACCTGTATTTCCCCACACTCTCAAGTTTTTGTTGACGGAAAGCGGACTGGCAAATGTGCGTCTCGAATTTTTACATCCGGTTGAAGATAGCCCCTATGCCGATGGAAAGGGTGTCTTACAGGCGCTGCACACCTGGTTTTATGGCCCACGCGATTTCGCGGTGATCGGTTCTAAAGTCTAACGAACATCCCCGAGTTGATCCTTTGCTTTCTCATCCGACTATCGAACCGATCTTACTTAATCAACATGACTCGAATTGCTATTCTGGCCCAGACAATCGCGACCGCAGACGCCGTTGGAAACGACGTGTCCGGGATGAGAGAGGCACTTGCGGCGCGGGGACATGATGTTCGAATTTACTCGGAAGGTTGGAACGTAACGGGGCAAGAAGTTTGGCCGGCATCCGAAATACGCGATTTTCTCCAGGAACCCTCCGACGTTGTCATTTATCATCATTCAATCGGTTGGAACGAAGGAGTGGAGTTATTGCGAGAGCTCAGGAAAAGCAAGACCGTACTCAAGTATCACAATGTAACCCCACCAGAATTCTTTGCTGGTGTTTGCCCTGATTTTGAAAGCAGGTGCCGCATTGGCCGAGAACAGCTCGCCGGCCTGGCGCTTGCCAATTATGATCTGTACCTGGCCGACTCTGATTTCAACCTGCAGGAACTTGAGGAGAAGGGCCTTTCTGAAGACAGGGGTTTTGTAGTTCCACCCTTTCATCATACCGATCGCTTGTGCTCACTGGAGCCGGACCTGGAAGTGTTGGACGCCTGTAGAGATGGGAAAGCCAACATACTAATGGTCGGTCGCGTGAGCCCAAATAAAGCGCATGCCGAACTGATCGAAGCGTTCGCTAAGTACTATTACAACTACAATCGTCACTCCCAACTATTGATCATCGGGAACGAAGAAGAAGTGTTCGAAACTTATTACGAGTCGTTACGCGAGCTGATCTCACGCCTATGGTTGGCAGGCGCGGTTGTATTTACGGGAGCAGTAACGGATGAGGCGCTCAAAGCCTATTACATGACTGCGCATGTTTTCCTAACCACCAGCCAGCACGAAGGCTTCTGCGTCCCGCTGGTAGAAGCCATGGCCATGAAAGTTCCCATAGTCGCCTATAGCTCCTCGGCTATTCCCGGTACGGCCGGTGATGCCGCCCTGGTATGGTCGGAGCGCAATCCAAATCTGGTGGCTGAATCGATCAATATGATTGTCAGCGATGAACAGGTGAGTGGCGGCCTCGGCCTGCTGGGTTGGCGCCGCTATCAGCAAATGTTTAGTAACCAAAAAATTGAAGAACTTTTCATTAGTGCGCTGGCTAACGTCTTATGAACGGATCTGTTCTAACAAGTATGACGGCCACAATTAACAATATGACGCGAATTGCTCTTCTCACTTCTTCAATTACCACAGGTGACGCGGTCAGCAATGACGTTATTGGCATGTATAACGTGCTATTGGAGCGCGGCCATGAGGTGCGAATCTATGCCGACGGTGTTGCAATTACCAACCCTAAAGTTTGGCCTACATCCAAAATCAAACGCTTCATAAGTGACGAAAGTGGACTTCTCATTTATCACTATGCGATAGGCTGGGATGCAGGCCTCGAGATTCTGCGAGAGCTTGGCTGTAAGACCGTGATCAAGTATCACAACGTAACTCCACCGGATTTCTTCACGAGGTTTAGCGAGGCGCACGTGCTTATGTCGCATGGAGGCAGGAAACAATTGCAGGATATCGCACAAGCCCGCTGTGATCTGTATTTATCTGACTCCGAATACAACATGCGGGAGCTCCTGGCGGAAGGAGCGCATGAGAGAATTAACGCGGTCGTACCACCATTTCATCACATTGACCGGCTCAACTCTGTAGAACCTGACCCAAAAATTTTGGAAACTTATCAGGATGGTGCTTCGAATGTGTTGATGGTGGGTCGTGTGGCTCCTCATAAAGGCCATGCAGAATTAATCGAGGCTTTTGCCAACTATTACTACCACTACAATAGCAACTCGAGGCTTTTGATTGTTGGTAAGGAAGATGTCGCCTTTAAGAGCTACTACAATTTGCTTCGCGAGATGGTAGCCTGTTTGAAACTACAAGGTGCGGTTGTCTTTACGGGAGGAGTGACGGATGAGGCCCTCAAAGCCTATTACATGACTGCGCATGTTTTTCTCATCACGAGCCAGCATGAAGGTTTCTGTGTCCCGCTGGTAGAAGCCATGGCCATGAAAGTTCCCATAGTCGCCTATAGCTCCTCGGCGATTCCCGGCACGCTCGGTGCCGCTGCCCTGGTATGGCCGGAGCGCAATCCAAATCTGGTGGCTGAATCGATCAATATGATTGTCAGCGATGAACAGGTGAGTGGCGGCCTCGGCCTGCTGGGTTGGCGCCGCTACCAGCAGATGTTTAGTAACGAAAAGATTGAACAGCTTTTCATTAATACGCTTTCAGGGCTGCTATGAATAGAGTCGCCATTGTCGTTCAACGCTGCCACGAGAGCATTGTGGGTGGGTCGGAGTCGCTGGCGTGGCAATACGCGAATTTGCTGAAAGACGCGTATGAAGTAGATGTGTTGACGACAACCGCGCTTGAGACCAGTGACTGGGCAAATATTCTCCCTGAAGGAGTGGAGATTAAGGACGGCATTCGGATCCGCAGGTTTCCAGTGACCATCGGGCGCAGTCCATACTGGAGTTTGCTTCATGATCGCTTATGGGCCGAATATCCTCATCGAGTTCTTGGAAAGAGGCCAATTCCCAACCCTCGTTATTTGAAGTGGAGCCTTTCTTTTCAGGAAGAATTCATCCGCACCCAGGGCCCATATTCGACGCCCTTGTTGGATTTTCTGAGTCAAAAGTGGTCTGAATACAAGACGATAATTTTTGTAACCTATCTTTACCCTACTACTTACTTCGGACTCTTGCAGATCCCTAAGAACTACGCTTTTCTGGCGCCCACTCTTCACGACGAGCCAACGGCTTATCTATCGGCCTACAAGCACGCGGCCCATCGCGCGCGGTCAATTATCTGGCTTACCGACGCCGAGCGGCGTGTGGGTAGCAACTTGTGGGGGGAGTTGCCCGGTCAAGTCGTATCTGCGGGAATTGAGACGGCGCTTCATCAACCTGCCAAACTATCAAAACCCTATCTTCTCTACTGTGGCAGGATTGATCCGAACAAAGGTTGTCGCGAATTGTTTGATTACTTCATTAGATTCAAGAGCGAGTTTCCTTCTGAACTCAGTTTGGTCCTGGCGGGCAAAAACGATGTGTCAATACCCAATCATCCCGATATCGAATTCCGCGGTTTTGTGCCGGCTGACGAAAAATACAGTTTGATGGCGGGCGCTACCCTTTTTGTGATGCCTTCTCGAAACGAGAGTTTCAGTTTTGTGACGATGGAAGCCATGGCGCAACAAACCCCCGTTTTAGCCAGCAGCGGATCCGAAGTTTTGGTCGATCACATTACTCGGAGTGGCGCCGGCAGAATCTACAACGACTACATGAGCTTTGCTGCCACGCTGGCAGAAATGCTTTCAGACGACCGCAAGCTACAGGACATGGGAAGCAAGGGGAGAGACTACGTAGTTTCCAAATATCAACCCAAGCACATCCATGCAGCTTTGACTCGCACAATTGAAAACGGGACCGCCGAATCGCATCAACAAACTCAAGAACAGGCCTATGCCGAGTTCAGGAGCCGGTTTGACGAAAACCTAAAGCTGTGTGAATGGTTGCCTCATCCGGATTACAGCGTCTTTACTCAATATGATCAGGAGTACTACCTGGAAAGGAAAGAAGTTTTCCTCCACAAATACCGTTGCATGTACGCTGTTTCCAAAACGATCTTGCCCAGGAGAATTCTCGAGCTGGGAACTCTGGCTGGCTCCGCCGCGGACGCTTATCTGAGTGGGTCTCCCAACGCTGAGTACGTCGGGATCGATGTTTTCGGTAAAAGCACCCGCCATAACGATGGGTCGCCATGGGATCCCTATGAAATTGCGAAACAATTATTCAGAGCCAGGGAATTCAAGAAGGTTGAGCTGATCAGGGTGGATCTGAGATCTTTGACCAGGCTCCCATATTCATCCGATCTCGTCGTAGTAGATGCCGCTCACGACGTTGAAAATGAATACGCCGACTTGAAGTTGGCGTTGACCGCAAATCCCACCTTCATCTTTGTTGATGACTCCAACAACGATGTGGAAGCGAAGCCGGCCATCGAAAGGTTCCTGAAATATGATCTAAAGGACAGAGTTGAGTTCACGCTGGCCGTGGACTATACCGGGGGAGGATTGGTAATCAAATTGACGACTTAGGTCTTTCAGTCGAGGGGACTTCTTTCTTGAGGGGACTCCGCTAACAATATCCACCCGGAATACTGATCAAGAAATCAGTCAGAAAGTTTTACCTGCAACAGATGTGGTTTCCAGTCAGTGTCCACGACCACATAAGTATCTTCGCCGATTACTTCGGTTTCGAAATTTATCTTTGAGCCATCCAGGCTCAGTTCACTGGCCCGCTGATTGCTCGGCATCAGGATATGAATCTTTCCGTGGTCGGGAAGGTTACTTGAATAGCCAAGTCGGATCGTGTTTGTCTGCTTCTCGTAACAATGCTGGTAGGCAACGTATTGGTCTGTGACTGGTTGGTAGAGATGTATTTGCCCTGTTTGATATCCCAAACGAATTTTCAAGACCAGCGCCTCTCTACTTAAATAAACACCAAACAGTCCCTGCAAAACTGCTCCACCCAGGGCTCCGGCACTTCCCGCGTAATCGCGACTTCCCTTGCCTTCGCCGGTTCTGGTATGCCACTCGTATAAGCCATTGTTGTCCACACTCTTTTTAGCAATCTCTGCCATTTGCCGGTAGGCCTGTTGGGAATACCCTCTTTCAAACTCCGCCAGTAAGAATCGGCCGGCCCACCAATCCCACTGCCCGCCATTTTGGTAAACGTATGCCTCGCTGGTCGCCGCGTGCTTGAAGAAGCCCCGGGGATATGGAGGCAGCAGCACACCGGCGATAGTCGACAAGCGATATTCACGTTGTCGCTGAGCGGCCACCTTGAAGATCCTTGCAGCCCTGCTGTCGTCTGCTATTCCGTAAAGTATGGTCAGGCTATTCCCGCCCATCGCGAACAGGTTCGAGTCGTCCGGGGGATCGGGAAGAAGATTTGGCGTCAGCAGCAGGTGGATTCGATAGAATCCTTTATCCTCCTGCCAGAGGTGCTTGTTGATATTGTCTTTAATCAATGTTGCACTCGCTTTCCACTGACTTGCCAGCTTCTCATTAGCCACCGCAACATTGAGTTCTTCTAACTGCTTTGCAGCCCGATAAAAAAGCGCGCTCGAATACAAACTCGCTACCACCGGCGTGTGTTCATCCCGGTAAATGGCGCGCTGATCGGGATACACCGGACTCACGTCGCCCCAGTCCGCGGTGAAAGCGCTGGTGATTAAGCCATGTTCGGAATCAAACCTGTCCCTCAACAAATAATTTAGCGATAAGTTCAGCCGGTCTATCAGCGTGCGACCCTGAATCTTTTTATTTAACCATTCGCGATCGCCGGTGATCTTGAAAACCTGGTAAGCGGCATCAACTGCACTGCTCTCCTGATCCGACTCAGTAGTGTTCTTGTCTGCCGAGATTGTTATTGTATCGGCAACGCCTTTCTTCGACTGGTAAACCGCTTTCGCGTGCGGAGCCGCGCCCAGAAAATTCGAGGCGCTGCCTGATGCAATCCAGTCGTAGAGTTGCCCGTCAGCTTTCTGATAACTCAGATGTTCTTCGATCCAACTGGCAAGGTAGTCAAGAGAATAGTAATACTTCGACAACGGAATGATGGTCGCACTGTCGCGCAGCCAAATTTGGGGATAGCTTGATCCGGCTCCAAAGCCTTTGACACTTGCCTGGCCGGAAAACTCCTTCTTGTTAGCTTCTAAAACCGGATAGAAAAATTCCTGTAAGCGATTGAGATTGGTGTCAGCGGAAACATAAGCTTCTTGCCGGCTATAGTTAGTATCAATGTGCCGTTCGGTTTGCGCGCAGGGGGCCGCGATCCCGTTGGTTAGGCGTGCGACTGGTTTGCCTGGTCCAGCACAAGAAACAATGACCAGGGACGTAAATAATGCGACCGCTGTCTTGACGAAATTGTTCATTGCTGCTGGGCCATTTCTCTGCGGTTAAGCCTGGCCGAAACGCCGCCGATACTCGGTGGAGAAGATGAAGTCAAAAATGAGTTGGCGGTAGTCGCCGGTGATCTCGAGCGTCTTTAAGCGCTGCTCGTATTCAGACGGTTTCGGATCGCGATGAAGAAAGCCGAAGAATTGCATGGCCACGAAAGCGCGGCTGAAGAACTTCTGGGATACCTCCGGGCTTTCCATCACGAGGCGCAAGACGTCTGTCCGGTTCTTACGGCCGTTTTCGAGATCAGCGATCAGCTCGTCACGGTTCGGCATCGTCACTCCAGCGGTTGCCAAAAGTTTATCCACATAAGCACCGTTGGACAGGCCGCCGTAGACGGCCTTAAATTCGGGCCGCTCTACCCACTGTTTTATGAATGCATCTCTGGCAGCCGGGTCATTCCCATTCTCCAGAGACCGAATAGTTTGACGGTCTGCCTTGAACTCGTCATATCGCGGCAATCTACCGAGGCCGGCGTCGTAGAGTCGATAGACGAAGTAACTGCTTCTTCTAAACTCGTCCGAGTTTAGGATGCTGTAGGCAAGATGTACGCGATCGCACTTCGGATCCGGGCCTGGGCCACATGCCACTAATGGTTTAAGCCAATCCTCAAAACCTTTGGGGTCCGGCTCGCGTCCCAGCAAATCCAGATATTGTTGACGAACGAAGACGGGATCAGCAATTGATTTCTGCTTGTCTACAGGTTCGGTACTTACCGATTCATTACTGAACGGCTCATTGATAACCAGGCGACATATATTGCGCTTCAGGCGGTTCGCTTCGATCCATCGCTTCACATTGTCTTCGTATTCATGAGATTTTACTTCCCACAAACCCCAATTGGGCGGCGACTGGCCGCTATAGCCGTTAAATGTGGGGACCCCGCGCATGACTGCAATTAGGGCGGCGTCAATCTGATACTCATATTCGTTATGCGCTGCGTATGGTCCAACTGCTACATAAAATGAAGAGCAGTTGTCGGGAAGATTTGCTGCCTGCGTTTTCAGGTATTCATTCTCAGCTTTAATCGAGAAACCGTTAGCGGTTTTTTTACTGGCAAACTGTTCAAACAAACCAAAGCCAACCGTAATAAAGAGTGCCGCCGACATGACGTTTCGCAACCTGCGATTCTCTTGCGCCGAGATTTCCTTCATCCCGTGATGAATGAAGTATGCGAATGCGATTGCCATTGGCAAGCACAGCATGATCGCGTAACGCGCTACTGCGCGAATTGCCTGTGCCCCGGGGACGCCAAAATAAACAAGCGCCCAGGGCGAATGGTCACGCCCGTATCTCATGCCGATGATGTAGACGAGAGTAGTGGCGAGAATCAGCAGTGCGAGGAACAGCTGCTGCAAACTCGCCTGCGCGGATGAACCCACTGAGGGATCTTTACCGAACCCGTTCGACTTTCGGTTTCTTTTTATCAGCCACACCGCCAGGACCGTCAGTCCCAGCCAGCCGAGCGTAGGCACCAGACCAATGCCAATCTGAAGCTCCGGATGCAGCGGATGAGAGCGCTTTACGACTGTCTCCAGATGTCCCCAAACATAATTGTGCTCACTCATTCCCAGGAAAGACCAAAGGACGGGAATCAATGGCTTCGCATCTTCATACAGCCTACCGCGGGTGGATTGGGTCACCGGTAGGTACGCGGCAAAAAATGGGAGCAACCCAAAAACAAATACGAGCAAGCTGGCGATAAAGGTGGGCCAGAACCGTGTCAATAGAGACAGTAAAAATGAACGCGTCCTGCTGAAGAGCAAGATCAGAACGAGGAATAGAAAGCACCAGAAGGTAAAAAACCAGCCCTCATAAAACCCCGTCAGGAGTTGGAGATCCAAAGATAAAGCCGCCAGAAATAACAACGCGAAAGCCTTTTTCTGGGTAAGGCTATCGGCCCTCTCGACCAACAAGACAATAAAAATAATTGCCAGCGGCATGAACCAAAGGGGCTGCAACTGCAGATGGCCAAGCTGCACCAGCTTTGGATTATTGAAGGCAAAGAATGCCGCGCCCGCAACTGCGGCGAAGGTGTTGAAGCGAAGGAACTTTTTCAGCAGCACATAGCAAACCAGGTAGTTCACGAAATTGAAGAGGACTACGACGGCCTCGGCTGCCTCAAACATTCCCACACCAAACATCCGCAAAATTGAGAACGGGACAGCATAACCAATCAGCAAATCGGCGTAGCCTATAACCCCTTTGACCGGATAAAACATGGGGGGCGAAAGCCAGCTTTCGGCTCCTCGGAATACCTGGTACCAGTGCTCCAAAAGAAAGGTAACCAACCGGGCGTCGCCCCGGTCGCCCGGAAAGAGATCGAAATGCGAAGCAAATTGAACGATGTGAAACTGCCAGGTCCCAATCAGGCCAACGGTCAAAGCAAACAGCCAGGGGGTGAGACGTCGAATCTCGTTTCCTCCCTGGCGTTTTGGTCCGTGTTGAAGGCCTGAATCGGGGTTACTGGTCATAGGGTCGATAGCAGAAATCCTGGTAACTTTCGCTGTTCTGGAACCCGCCCGTGGCACTTTTTCAAACCAACGAGCTGCCCGGGACGTCTATTGATTGACGCAAACTCAGGCCGCAGGATATACTGATTTTGCTTTAAAAGGCACCGGCGGTAACTTTTAGAGTGGCCCCACCTCAATGAGTTCCAAAGCTAAAAATATCTTAGAGTTGTAGGAGCCGTAAATGAAGTTAGCTGTTGTTTCACTTATCGTTGCCGTCACTGCCATCAGTGCATTCGGGCAGGCCCCTCCCAGTTTAAGAATCGTCACTGAAGATCCTAATCTACCATCCGAGCTCTATTACGGAGACATCAAGGTCAAGCCCTTGCGCTTGCGTCCGGGGACCAATCAACCCATGGTCTTCGAAGACAATGACTACTTTGTCTTCCAACACTACGTGGATTTTCTGGGCCGTATGCCGGACCAGGCAGGATATGACGACTGGAATAGAGTTCTAAATACCTGCACCAACCAGGGCAAGCTGGGCGCCGACCCGGCCTGTGATCGCACCCACGTGTCGTCCGGGTTTTTCCGCTCTCCGGAATTTGGCGATAAAGGCTATTGGGTCTACCGCTTCTACAATGCGGCGTTTGGCCGGCTACCGAAGTATGCGCCGGAGTTTAAGCCAGAAGTACAAAAACTAAGCGGTCTGCAGCAAACGGGCGCTCAATTGGAAGCCAGCAAAGCGGCTTTCATTGATCGGTTTATGACGCTACCCGAGTTTACCGGGATTTATGGGACGCCAGCCGCAGGCAGTGCATCGCAGTTCATCGCCACGCTTGAACAGAAGGCAGGCGTCACTTTGCCGTCCTCGACTCAAACTGATCCAGGTCAACCTCCGCAATACGGCAGACAACAGTTAATCGACTTGATGACGGCGGGAACATTGACTCCGGCGCAGACGCTGCGAGCGTTCATCGAGCAAAAAGTTGTCTGGGATAAATACTTCTACCGGGCGTTCGTTGCGATGGAGTATTTCGGCTACCTGAAACGCGATCCGGAGCCGGCTGGTTATGACGACTGGGTTCGGGTGTTGACGTTCGGCGACGCTCCTACGGGCATTCAGCCGGGCGATTAGCGCCATCTCGTGTTTGGCTTCATCTGGTCTACCGAATACCGCGCCAGGTTTTAGTCGAACAAATCTTTAGTTTGGAACGAAGGGCTTGCTGAGGAATCAGCAAGCCCTTTTGATTTAATGAACCCACGTGCACCAGCAGCGGCTCGGCTCTCGGCGCCCTTGGCGCTGTGACCCGATTCACATCATGCTTCGGGGTCACGAGGATTTATTCCGCTTGAGTGCTTCCTCATAAACGTCCAAGGTTGCGCGTGCGGTCTTCTCCCAGGTGAACTCCGCGGCGCGCCGAATACCGGCGCTGGCAAAATGGTTGCGTGTGTTTTCATCGTAAAGCAATTGAGTAATTGCTTGCGCGAGGCCCTCCACATCGGTGGGCGAAACGAAACTTGCCGCCGTGCCCACAGTTTCCACGATGCTCGGAATTCGACTTGTGATCACCGGCGCACCACACGCCATCGCTTCCAGAGGTGGCAGGCCGAATCCTTCATACAGCGAAGGATAAACACACATCCGGCACGACGAATAGAGCCCACGCAGATCCGGATCTGACACGTAGCCTATAAAGCGGATGTGTTCAGCGACACTCGATTGTTGAATGTAGGAGAAGAGTTCTTCGCTGAGCCATCCTTCTTTGCCGGCGATTACCAACTGCGGCCGCCAGGTGGTAGTGCGCAGGATTTCATCAAATGCCCTCACCAGCGTAATTAAGTTTTTGCGCGGCTCAATAGTTCCCACGAAGAGCAGGAAATCATCGGCAATATTCAGTCGCTTGCGAACCTCGACAGTCTGCTCCGGAGGCAGGGGTCGAAAGTTACGACGCGGGGCATAGGGAGTCACCGCAACTTTGCCGTCTTCAACTCCCAAATGCTCGCAAATCTCTCGTTTGACGCTTTCCGTGGCGGTGATAATCATGGTCGAGGCTTTGGCCATGAGGGGCAGTCTGCGGCGCGCTCGCCGCACCAGGTTGTCGGGATGTGTCTCCGGATGCAGTAGCGGGGACAAGTCGTGGATGGTCACAACTTTTTTAACTCTACCCCACAAAGGCACGTCGTAGTTGGTGCCGTGGAATAGAGACAACGAAGCTTGCCTGAGGTGGATAGGAAGGCCCACTGTCCACCAGAATAGGTGGGTGCCGGTGCGCACGACGCGAAGGTTTGCCGGCAACTCGCCCTCTTGATCAGTGACGCCGTCTGCGTTCACCGAAGCCAGAATGGGGACGGGAGAAATCAGCTCAATGTCGTTTGCCGGAGCGATTCGCGCCAGATTGTGAGCCAGCTCGGAGGTGTAGTGGCCGATTCCGGTCCAAAGCGATGCGAGCGGGATACCGTCAAGGCCGATGCGCATGGACCGATGGACCGTGGAATTGGAGATAGGCTGAAGCCCTTACGGTTAAGTCGCGACCCGGTTGGTGCCGTGGTCTCAACTCTCTGCGTTAACTCGGCTGCGCGCCTGTGCGGTGAATCTGTGAACCGCCGAGACGCGGAGAACGCAGAGGGTACGCAGAGAATGAGAGCAATGCAACTCGGCCGCTATGGTTTCCCAAAACGCGAGCGATACTCAACTGAATACACAAAGCCGAAAATGAGATGCCGGTAATCACTCGGCGGAGTACCGGAAGGAGCGTCGCCAAACGTCAACACCCGAACCCAGTCGTTGTAGCCGGCATCATCGGGATCGCGTCTCAAGTAGCCGTAGTATTGCATCGCCACAAACGCAGGGAAGAAGTGTTTGTCCCAGACAACCTTCTGCTCGATGAAAGCGCGCAAGGTCTGCGCCGGAGTGAATCCGTTCGGCGGGCCGGCCGCCATTAAGTCAATTAACTGTTGTCGACCGTATTGCGGCGGTTGACCCGGTAGAGTCGTGGTGGACGCAGGAAGCGTAACGCGGGCCTTCTGTTCCAACGTGGCGATGAACGTAGCCGCATTTGCGGGAGTCATAATGTTCCCGTAGATCGCCGTGAACTCGGGTCGTTGCATGAAGCGCGCAATAAAAAGTCCGCGTCTCGATTCCTGTTCCGCATCACTCATCAAGCCACTTAGTTGCCGCATCTCAGAGGTGAACTCCGCAAACAGCGGTTTCCTTCCCAAACTGCCTTCATAGAAACGGTAAACCCAGTACCCTTTCTCGTTGAACTCAGTCGAACGGAAGAAGGCTGAAGAGACTTCGACGCGATCACAACTCGCTGGTGAACCCAACCCACCCTGCTGAGGTCCACAGCCGTTGAGCGTACCAAGCCAGCTGTTGTAACCGGCGGTGTCCGGTTCACGCAGCAGAAAATCCAGATACTGCTGTCTTACAAAGAATGGGTTGTTGAGGTATGGATTAGAAGCGTTTGGATCACTGTCGTTGTCAAGAATCGTGATCGTAGTTGATGACGGCGAACCCAATGTAGCTCCCGAAGGATTACTCAGCCCGATTGACAGGGTTTCATTACCTTCAACATACGTATCATCCACTAGTGAAAGCTTGATTACTTTGCTGCTCTCCGTGTCAGCAAAACGCAACGTGCCTCCTGTGGTCACGTAATCGCATTTGCCGGAAGCACTACCATTCGACACTGCGCCGCAGTTTGCCGGCTGCAAGTCGGTGGCCGGGACTCCTAGGAGGTCGTTCGTGGCGTAGTCGACCGTAGAAGCGCCTACAGAACTACTGCGGGTTACTGTGACGTCTACAAATCCGCCAGCTTCACCTACGCTATAGCCAGACGCAGCAAACTGAAGCATCGGCGGAGCAACACTACAAGATTCATTCCAGTTAAGGACGATGTTTCCTCTGGCATTCCCCCAACCATCAACAGCAATTTTATAGAGCGTGCCTGCGGTGGCATTGAAGGTCACGGTACTGGTAGTTATGACTCCCGGATCTACGTCATCGTTGTTCTTAATAAGCGTTAGACCGCTCACACTACTGCCGGTATAAACAGCCAGCACAGTGTCATAGTTGCTACCGGCCGTGGTTATAGTCACGCTGCCGGTGCTCGGTGCCTGCCACTGATACCAGACTGAACCGCCGCCTGGATCGCTGTCCGGGGAATGGAGCGGCTCGCCGGCCTCATGCGTCGCGGCAAAATTATGCCCCGTCACGCTGCCCGAACAACCGTTGATTGTCTGCGCATTCGCAAAGTTGTCGTTGCTAGCAGCAGTAGGGGTTGGCGTCGGTGGCGGTGGCGGTGGTGGCTGCGGACAGCCGGCGCACCAACCAAGATCTCTCATCACAGAAAAGGTTAAATCCTGAGGTGGGGTAACACTATGGGTAAGAAGGCCGCTTATATTGGGCTCCATCAATTGTCTGGGAGTCTTATTCTTGTCCCAATGAGAAACTGAAGCTCCGGTCTCGACCGGATTGGGCGTGTACATAAGGGGACGACCGGACGCGTCCATTCCCCCTGTCAGCACGCTGGGAGTATCAATAGCTACTTGCGGGCCCTGCCACGCCAGCTTATTAAGGCTGATCGCCGAAGCAGCACGTTCGGCATCAGTCATCTGCACCCAGGTCTTTCCAGTGGCGTTATCGAAAAGAAACCTGTCATAGATACTGGGGAATCCTTGTGACTGTGCTCCCGTATCGGACTTTGTCAAAGTCTGAAATCCCAAGCCGTGTCCAAACTCGTGGAGGAGCACTGTTACCAAATCAATGCCGGCATTGCCGTGAGCATTGTCGAATCCGTAGTACCAATGGGCACTGTCTAAACAACCCGCATTGCCAATGTTGGCGTTAAAGGTGGCGGTTATTTCCGGGTTCGGACTTAAATCCGATCCACTCAGTGCGTTGGCAAGAGCTGAGCCATACCAGGTTCCCGCAAAAGGTGCGCCTGGAAAATCGCGAAAGTTTGAAGCTGCTCCAGCGGACCCCAGGACTGCTGAGGTCGTAGTGCAAGTCATCGTTGTGGACCAACTGGCGCGAATAGTTATGATCGGTCCGCTTGTCAGAGTTGCTCCCCAAATGCCCGCTGCAAATTCAAATGCTTTCAATCTTTGCTCGCCGACCGTAGTACCCGGGTTCCCTGGCGCAGGAAAGGCAGGGGCGGATGGATCGTTGAAACCAACGCCGGGGGCATCATTGTTTTGGATCACGATCGTAGCCGCTCCGAAAGCGGTTGAAGAAGCGAACATACAAACGATCAGAGTGAGTAGAAGAGCGGGAAATTTTGAGGGAAGGTATTTCATTACTGGTTCCGGTTTTTATCGGCGAATTGAACTCGATGTTTAATGAGTCTCGCTTCGTTAAGGTTGGTTTTCGATTAGTTTCGGATTGATTCCAAAGAATTCGCCCGCGGCTTTCGGATTGTCAACGCAGGACTGCGAGAGGCTGCCGTCTTTGTTTATCCGTGCTACCGGTACGTTCTGAAAACGATCCTCCATATCCATGGACACTGTTCCGTCCTCGTGCTGGATCTGGACCAGTCCCTCAGAAGATTGATTGATCATCCTCTTAAGTCCTGCCGCCATTTTCTGGGCCTCTTCGGGAGTGAGTTCCCTCATCTTTCCAGTCTGGGGATCTACCTGAACGTCCTGGCCGGCGACTTTCACCGTCCTGAAATTGCTCTGGTTCTTGCTGGCATTGGCCACGACAGTTGTCTTCTGAGGATTGATCGCTTCATTAACCCTGACCTTCTGTCTGGAAACCACCGTGATTGCCGCGATGGCGACCATGGCAAGGGCCATCACTAGAGTAGTCAGTGACAAACGTCGGAATCTCCGGTTCGAGTTCCTCGTCTTTTTCAAGGGTTTTTTCACAACATTCTCCTCTTCTTGCCTGATGCTGGTTTTGAAGCGTTCTGAAGGGCACTTACCGTATTGCGGGCTATCGGGAGACGCGCGGGTTGCAGCGAGGCTAATTCCGCTATCAAAAGCTCCTGAAATCGTTAAAACAACTTACTGGATTTGCTCTGCCTCATTGCCCGGCAGTCTATTGAGAGTATAACAATTTCACCGTTGGTTACAACGAATTCTTTTGGCCCATTAGAAATGGCGGGTTAGCGTCCCACCGGAGCGTTAGTGGCAGAATCTACCGGAAACGTTGCCCGATTTGCTCGGTGCCAAACGTTCCGATTCCGTTGAGCCGGAACCCAAAAACCATGCGGTTTTCCTGCCTGACTCCCACATTGAAAGTGTAGTTTTGCGCGGTGATGGCGCAACAATCCCAACTGTAGCCAACCGTCACGGTCGAGCTGATCAGGGAACTTCCCTGACTCCCGTTCTTACCGGGACGAGTTTGAAAATCGAAGAAGAAAGAGACGCCGCCGAAGAGCCCGCGCTCGCGGTTGCCCAGGAAGATCGACGGACTCCATTGCGAGCCGCGCAACGTGCCCGGTTCCTTGCCGCGCGCATCAGCGAATTGAGCCAGGCTGGGAACAAGCTCAACCGCGCGAGTGTAGTAGAAACTTTGAAACGCCTGAACAAAAGGGCGATTGATCCCGAAGGTTGCTGAGAGCGCCCTGACACCACCGCCGCGCGTGTCGAGGTCGGTCCGCAGGTCGACAAAAATATCCGCGCGCGGGCGATACCGGGCCTCGATGTTGAGCGGCGAGAAGCGTCGCGGGACACCGCCATAGCTGAACCCGGAGAAAGTGTCGATGGGATAAAACTGATTGCGCTGGCCGGGTATCAAAGCGCCGCCAAAATAACGGTCGAAGAAATACTTGCCGCGCACGGTAATCGTCAATGCTTCGTAAGGCTGGCTCGCGAGTGACGATTTGTCTCCGGTTCGCGCCGCTTTGACTGCGGCGCTGCTGACGTTCTCGGTGGAGCGTCGAGTGAAGAAGCGATTTGAAACGCCAAACTCAATCTCGTTGGTGTCTGCCATGGCATCAACGTAATCAAACCTGATGATGCGATCAAAGTTATTAACGCCGAAAATTCGGCGGTAAGTAATGTAAGGCTCGATCAGATGCCGAAAGGAAAATGAGCCGTCGCCACGATGAAAATCTTTTGCCAGAGGCGGCGGCCGGAAATCCAGTTCAAATTCCCCATAACCTCTCGAGATATTCTGGCCCAGTATCGCCCGGTTTATGGGATCGATTGAGTTGGAGTAGAAGGTCGCCCGACCGCCCAGGGTGGCCGTAAGTGACACGCCATAGAAATAGAGCGGCACCTGGATGCGCGGATGGAAGTCGAGCCGTTGCACGATTGACGGTGTAATCACCGGATCGCCACGCACGTCGCGCCTGAAGGCAATCAGATCGTCTACCGTTTCCTTGCGGCTAACCCCTTCCGCTCCCGCCTCAAAAGAAAAGTACACCGGTAAGTTCTTAATAAAACTCAGCGGCGACGCACGCTTTTCAAAAGTCACGCTGGGAAGTTCGCGAATCCGAATGCGCGAGTTTGGCAGAGAGGTGACCTGCGAGCGCGCGAGGAAGTTGAAACTGTAATCACTGTAATCTTTGTTGACAAAAACCTGGGAGCGCTCTTCCGGCGAGATTGTCTGTTGGATGCTGTCAGAAAACACCTGGCGATACGCAAGGTTTGAAGTCACATTGACGTCAGCAGCCGCTATGAATCCGTTAGAAAAGTAGTGAACTCCGTCAACGTATAAACTCGAGCCGCCCTGATCGGGATGATCCGCGTCTGCCTTGTGACCGAAAACACGGTCCTTAACGATATAAAAACCGGCGTTGAAAAATGAGCGAGAATTGGCGCGAGTGCGCAAGTCGGCGCCGAAACCATAGCCGCGAGACGTGTAGATATCGTTGCGCAGCGTCACATCCGCGGATCGCCCAAGGGTTTGGTAGTAAGCACTGGATACCCGAAAGCCCTTCTGGCCTGAACCACCAAAGGTTGGCGTCAGAAATCCTGAGGCGCGATCGCGCTGTTTGATGGAGACTGAGGCGTAGGGGAGGTAAAAGATCGGCACTCCCTTGACTTTCAAACTGGGCGAATATACGCGCACGCGGTCGCCGGTCTTAATTTTGGCGCGGTTCGCGTGAAAGCTCCATTTGGGCACGTCTTCATCGCAGGCTGTCACTTGAACGTTGGTGGCCACGATCGTGTCAAGGCTGATTCTTTCCACGCGATCGGCGGTGAAATAGATTCTGGTGCCGTCCTGAGTTTGGTTTGTGAACCCTGTGGAGTTGAGGAAGAATCCGGTCTTGGTTCTATAGTTCCATTCGGCGCTCGAACCGGTGATGCGTTGCTGGTCACCTTGATCGAAAACGACGTTGCCTTCAGCAACTACTTTGTTCGTCCCTTCGTAGACGGTCACTTTGTCTGCCTGCAAGCGGTAAGTGCCGATACGCGCGTCAACGTTTCCTTCGTAAACAAAAATGCGAGCGTCTTTCGGCCCACTTACTGTCTGACTTCCCGCATCAACTTTAAGCAAATCAGACGCTTCAACGGGTTCACCCTTTTTTGCCGGAAGTCGTGGCCTGACCGGCTGGTCCTGAGT
>JALYSR010000021.1 GCA_030854715.1 Acidobacteriota bacterium | reverse complement strand
GTGTGTATTGCACCAGGTCGTTCGTGCCAAGCTCAAAAAAATCAACGATCTTTGCAATCTTGTCAGCCATAAAAACTGCCGACGGCACCTCGATCATGGCGCCGATGCTGACCTTGCTGAATCCTTGTCTGGCTTTGCTGAGGTTTGCTGCTTCCTCGTCGATTATTGTCCTGGCTCGTCTGACATCGCTGACGTCTGCGACCATTGGTAATACGATTTTCAGTTTTCCCGTCTCGGCCGCGCGCATGATCGCGCGAACCTGGGTGCGCATGACGTCTTCGTTACACAGTCCAAAGCGAATTGCCCGTAAGCCGAGCGCCGGATTCTTTTCAGGTTCCTGAAACTGATCACGCAGGATGTCACCACCCAAATCGAATAAACGAACAACAGCGCCGTCTTCACCGGCAACTTTGGCAATCTCCTCATAAGCGGCCCGCTGCTCTTCCTCGGAAACCATTACGCCGCGCCGTGCCAGCAGAAACTCCGATCGGTAAAGCCCTACACCGCGCGCACCGTATTTTTCGACGGCGTTGAATTCCGTCGCCAACTCAACGTTAGCTCTCAAAATTATTTCGACGCCGTCCTTAGTTTTCAGAGGGCCACTTTCCCTGGGTTCAGCCACGCCATGCCTTTTCGTTCGGTTCGCCGCCTCCGCTTCATACCGCGCCAGCGTCGCACTCGAAGGAAAAAGGATCACTTCATTGCGCGTCGAATCGACGATTATTCTGTCCCCCGTTTTTGTGCGGCGGTAGAAGTCGCGCAATCCAACCACGGCCGGGATACCCATGCCGCGGGCCAGAATCGCAGTGTGTGAGGTCCAACCACCGGAATCCGTGGCGAGCGCCCGTGCATGTTCGACGTCTAACTCGGCCACCGCCGACGGAAGCAAATCCTGAGAAACAATTACCGCATCTTCTGAAAGGTTGTGATGCTGATGCTGCGCGCCGCTCAGGGCCACTAGCAAACGTTGAATCACATCGTCAATATCTGATCCGCGTTCGCGAAGGTATTCGTCTTTGATTTCGGAATAAAGAGACAAGAGACGATCACCAACCACCTTGACGGCCCACTCAGCATTTGCATGCTCATTGGTCATGTGGCGCTCAATGTCACTCAGGAGCTTCTCATCTTCGAGCAGGAGCAGGTGGGCATCAAAAATGTAAGCGTGATCTTTTCCGAGACGTTCTTCGGCCTGCTCTTTTATCCTCAACACCTGCCTGCTCGCGAGAGCAACAGCGTCCCGGAAACGCTGGCGCTCGGCGTCCAGATCGGCGTCGTCAATCTTCCAGCGGTAAACGTGCTGAGTACCGTCATGCATTCTCAAGACATGCCCGATTACTACGCCTTCGGAAACACCCAGGCCCTTGAAACGAAGCTCCTGTGGTTGGTTTATCATTGCGGGTTTCCCGGCTCAGCTTCGCCAAAGCCTTCGGCGAAAAGCTTCTCAAGTGCACTGATCGCCGCTTCCTCGTCAGATCCTTCAGCGCGCGCGCGAAGTTGGGTTCCATGGGTTGCGGCCAGCATCAGAATACTCAAGATTGACTTGGCATCGGCGCTGCCATTGGCCAACGCATTGGCGCCCGTGACTGGGCTGTTGGCACCGTCAACGCGCTGCAATAGCACCTGGCTGCGAAACCCGTTTGCCACGCGAACGAGTTTGGCGGCCGCCCGCGCGTGCAGTCCGAGCCGTGCTGTTACCAGAAGCGTGCGCTCAACCATTATTTTGCAGTGCTTTTTTCCGGAGGCGCGAGAAGGTCACCGGCAAGATAAATTCCCTGCCGCCCGAGATCGCAAACCCGGCGAGCAGTTTCGAGAAGTGAAATATTTCCGGTCTGGCTGGCCAGCTTGATCACCATCGGAAGATTAACGCCGGTTACAACTTCCACATTGCCATCGTCGAGGAACATTGACGCAATATTAGTTGGCGTGCCGCCGAACATATCAGTTAACAACAACACACCCGCACCCTGGGACACGCGCGTAATGGCTCGCTGCACCTCATCGCGCGCCGCATCTACGTCGTCGTGCCAACCAATGGACACTGCGGTGATAAAGGAAATTGGACCAATAATCGTTTCAGCCGCCGCCAGCAATTCGCCGGCAAGATGGCCATGGGTCACAATTACGCCTGCCACTCTGCGCGTGTCTTCTTTCGGTGCCGTTGGCTGTGGGGAACTGCTCATCGAATCCACCTCCATGATTGCATACAACAGCCGCACATCGTTTAGAAAGCGGACTTGTCCGCCCTGCGCGGCCGGGGCACAAGTGCCCTTCTAAACGGCAACCGTATTATCCCAGCCACCCGCTCACGCAAGTAGTATTGACAACCAACTAACGTTGACGGTTTGTTTTTCTCACGTCGCGATGGACCACGCGGGCGTCGAACCCGTCTTTGCGCAACCTCTTGCCCAGTGCGTTTGCAATCATAACGGAGCGATGTCGCCCGCCGGTACAACCAATTCCCACCGTCACGTAGGATTTTCCTTCGCGTTTGTATAGCGGCAAAAGATAGTCAAGCAGATCGCTGAAGCGATTCAAAGTCTCCTCAACTTCGGGTTGCGCTCTCAAATATTTCACCACGCGCTTATCGTGTCCGGAGAGTGGTTTGAGCTCGGGAATAAAGTGGGGATTGGGCAAGTGCCTGACGTCAAACAACAATTCCAGATCCCCCGGATTGCCAAACTTATGACCAAAACTGAGCACCTGAACCCGCATTGGTCCACCTTTGCGGTCGGGACTGAACTTTTCCAGCAGGTGACTGCGAAGCGTGTGGACCGTATGTTCAGAAGTATCGATGATCTGATCAGCGTCGGAACGAATGTTTGACATTGCGCTACGCTCCGCGCGAACCGCCTGCAAAAGCCCCTGGCCCTTATCGGCCGGGTGAGGCCGGCGTGTTTCGCTGAAACGATGCTGGAGGACATCATCGGAAGCTTCGAGAAACAAAACAAACACGCCCAGGCCGGCAGCGCGTAAGGCTGCAAGTTGTTTTCCGAAGTCTGCAAGAAAAGTGCCTTCGCGTATGTCAATCACTACTGCCGCGCGCTCAAAGCCCTTTTCACTCGTGCCGGTCCTGACCAGCCGCGCAAAAGTCGGCAACATCGTTATCGGCAAATTGTCCACACAGAAGTAGCCAAGATCCTCAAATGCGTTGGTTGCCGAAGACATTCCCGAACCACTTAAGCCGGTGATGATGACGATGTCAGGCGTCGTATCGCTCGTTTGATGATTCGAGTTTTTCGATTTCTTCATGCGACGTCTGGTGCGCGATAAAAGAGAGCCGGGACAAATAACACGGGAATATCGGAATTGTGCAGGAAGGGCTGGGCCGAGCCCGCGAAGGTGTGATGTCTGCTTAACGGCGCCACTCGGCCACCTTTACAAACCAGATTCAGGGTTCGATCAACCCGAAATTTCCATCGGAACGCTTAAACAATACTCCAATTCGTTCAGTGTCAGCATCGCGGAACACAACAAAGTGGTCCGTGTCGGACGAAAGACGCAGCGCCGCTTCTTCCGCCGTCATCGGCTTAATTGAATAGCGACGGGCGGCAATGATTCTCGGCGGGCGCGGCGTCGCTTCGATTTCACCGTCAGGATTTGGCGCCATTGCGGCGGTGCGCTTTGCTCCCTGTTTCCGGTCGATTGTTTTTTTCTTAAGTTTCAGGGCCTGCTTTTCAACCTTGGCTATCGCGCGCGTGAGCGCCATATACATATCGGCGTTGATGTCCTTGGCAGTCAACGTACGGTCCCGCCAGTGTACAATCAGCTCCGCAATGTGTCGGTTCTTTTCAACGTCGATGATGACGTGTGTCCAGGCGGTGGTGCCGTTAAAAATGTGTTCCAGTTTGGCAAAATGATCTTCTACGTGTTTGCGAATTCCCGGTGAAACTTCAACATGACGACCTGTGTACTCAAACCTCATGAGTGCTCTCCCCTTATCGGGTTCGATGAGTATAGTAATGCTTGCCAAACCGCCGACCCTGTTTGGCGAAATCATTGCTGCCGGGGCGAATCTTAATTCCTGAACATCGCAAGAGTGACTTAGGGCCAAACGCGGCGTTTGCCCGGCACTCCCACGGAAAATGCGCTAGACCACCGCGCGACGCTCGCGCGAGCCAGGGATGCTCATCTGGTCGCGGTATTTAGCCACCGTTCGGCGCGATAATTTGATTCCATCTTTGATCAAGATCTTCACCACTTGATCGTCGGTTATAGGATTATGCGAATCTTCTTCTTCGATTAGTTTCTTTATCTTCAACTTGATAATGCGCGTGGAAATCTCTTCGCCGTCTTCGTTCATCATACCTTCGGTAAAAAACCGGCGCAGCTCGATCACCCCTTGAGGCGTATGCGCATACTTCCGATTCACTACGCGGGAGACAGTAGACAAATGCATGCCGATATCCTCGGCAATGTCTTTAAGCATCATCGGCTTGATGTACTGCACACCCTTGTCAAGAAAGTCCTGTTGCCGGTGCACGATCGACTCCACCACTTTGTAAATCGTCTGGCGGCGGTGCTCAATGTTGCGCAGGAGATCAACTGCCGAGCGCATCTTCTCGCGAATGAAGCTCTTGGTCTCATTGCTGACATCCTGCTTGCCCAGCATCTGCTGGTATTGTTGGCTGACACGGAGTCGCGGGCTGCCATCATCCGCAAAATAGATCACATACTCCTCGTCGTCTTCATCAAGCTTCTCAATGTAGATTTCCGGAGAAATCAGAATTGGCTCTTCCGACGAGTAACGCCGTCCAGGATACGGATCAAGTGTGCGAATGAACTGCAATTCGTTTAGCAGCGTGTCAACATCGCTGCCAATTTGCTTCGCCAGATGCGGCAGCTTGTGTTGCTGGAGTTCCGCGAGGTGGTCACTAATCAACGACGTCGCGAGCCGATCACTTTCGCCTCTAACTTCAAGTTGAACCAGTAAACACTCCCTGACATCCCGGGCGCCGCAGCCAATCGGATCAAGGCGCATCACGGCCTGCCTCGCCTTCTCAACCATTTCCTCAGCCCAGCCGCCCATGATACCAATCTCTTCGTTGGTGGCGTTTAGCCGGCCGTCCGCGTCGAGGTTTCCGATCACGCTAATCGCAGCGTCACATACCTCGCCCTCTATCGGACTCATGTGGAGTTGCCACTCAAGATGGTCCGAAAGTGACGGCGCTCTCGTTAGAAACTGTTCGAACGTGGGCGCGTCTTCTTTGTACTCGATCTCCTGGGTTTTATAACCAGGGTCGAGGTAGTCCTGAAACTCACGGC
The DNA here is from genome assembly GCA_030854715.1 of Acidobacteriota bacterium. GTDB lineage: Bacteria > Acidobacteriota > Blastocatellia > Pyrinomonadales > Pyrinomonadaceae > PSRF01. Next base: position 3,520 of record JALYSR010000021.1, on the reverse strand, counting down.
CAAAGTCGATCTCTTCAAACGCATCGCGAGCAGCTTCCTCGCCTACGATCTCGTCACCAACCGAATCCTCACTTAAGTCGGAAGTCGCAAACTCCTGAGCTTCCCCTGCTCCTTCACCTTCTGCTTCACCCTCTGCATAGGTGCTCGATAAACCTTCCAGGTCACCCGATCCATTCGAAGAAGGGCTGCCAAGCTCTGGCTCAGAAGCTTCAAGCTGGGGCTGATCAGGAACGGCGCCGGGATCCGCGCTGGTTAGGTGATCGAGAATCTTTTCCGCTAACTCACCGACCTCTTCCTGCGTAGCTACCTCTTCCAAAACCGGATTCTCGAGCAACTGCTGCTGTATCAGATCAGTCAGCTCAAGTGTGGTCATCTGCAACATCTCGATGCGTTGCCGCAGCTGCGGCGTTAGCACGAGGCGTTGGGAGAGGCTGGTAGTTAGTTTAAGAGACATTTCTCAGCTTAAATCAGCATTTTGTCTGTTGTTTTTACGATTGAACGCTACGGGGGATTATACTCGATTAGAGCACAATTGCGCGCTCAAGTTTCGCTTTTGGAAATCACATGCGGAATTTTTCGCCAAGATAAAGCCGTCGCACCTCGGCATCTTCTGTCAACTCGCGCGGGACGCCGGAGCGGAAAATGCGACCGTCGGCCATGATGTAAGCCCGGTCGGTAACGCCCAGAGTCTCGCGAACATTGTGATCCGTGACCAAAATGCCGATGCTACGATTACGTAAATAAAGTATGACATTTTGAATGTCATCGACAGCTTTGGGGTCAATTCCAGCGAAGGGTTCGTCAAGCAGAATGTACTGTGGTTCAGTAGCCAGCGCGCGCGCGATCTCCGTTCTTCTCCGTTCGCCACCGGAAAGCGCGTCGCCGCGAGTATTGCGAACGTGGGCAATGCCGAATTCCTCCAGCAACTCTTCAAGCCGGGTGAGCCGCTCGCGCCTTCGCATCCCCATTGTCTCGAGCACCGCGAGAATATTCTGCGCCGCCGTCATCTTGCGAAAGATCGAAGGCTCCTGGGGGAGATAACCGAGTCCCAGCCGCGCTCTCAAATACATTGGCAACTTCGTGACGTCGCGATCGCCCAGGCTCACAACTCCAGCATCGGGACGCTCGAGTCCTACAATCATATAAAACGTCGTAGTCTTCCCCGCGCCGTTTGCGCCCAGCAATCCGACAACCTCACCCTTTTCTACATGCAAACTAACGTTGTCAACTACTCGGCGCTTTCCGTAATTCTTCTGCAAACTAACTCCCGCCAGCGCCGACGCCGAAGGAGACGAGGCCGGCTGACGCGCAGCACGAGAGTTGTCGGCAGCCAACCTTTCGTTCCGCTGCTCCACGATCTCAATATCCCCAGCCGGTATGCTCATGTTAGCCAACCTAAGTCAGCCGCGGATTCACGCGGATCAGAAGAAGGAAAATACTATCGAACCTCTCGGTAAACGTATGTCTTAAAATACCGAGCTGCGTTTATCTGCGTGAATCCGCGGCCGCTTACTGCTTCTTTACCTTATGAGTAGATCTCACTCGTCCGGGAGATTGTGGTCCTCTGACGTCATCGGCGATCACTCTACCGTCTCGCATATACACGGTCAAACGACCACCTTCCGTGCTTCCCTTCTCCGCGTCTTCCACCCTCGCCGGGTTCCCTTTCAGGACGGCCACCTCATCGGCACTTGTATACTGGGCCCAGTCGCCGGTGCCTTTCCTATTCGGCTGAGTAAGGACCACATCGCGCTGCGCTATCGTCTTCTCGACCTCGCTCGACTCTTTATAAAGATAGACATCGGCCACACCGCTGGTCAGCCGGTCGGCGCCCTGGCGAATGTCAACATTACCCTCGTAATGCAAGGTGCGATTCGGATCCGAATAAGTCATCGCGTCCGCTGCGGCAAAAACAGGCACTGCTCCTCCAGCTTCCGCTCGCCGCCGCGCATTGTAAACCTGGCTTTGTACGCGGCCGCTCGCCTCCATTTTTTTCTCCTTCACGTAAATCGTCAATTTATCGCCACGAACGAAGTTATCTTCCTGCCAGGCGCGCGCATTCCCCGTGTAGATTGCTATGCCGGTGTCGCTGGCAAACTCGCCTCGGTCACTAACTACGTAAACCGGGCTCTTCACTTTTGAAAACGGCGTGGCGCCGTTTGTCTGTTCCTGGCTGTAATAGGTTGTCGCTGTTTTCCCGCGGCTATACGACACGTGGTCAGTCAGATTGGAGTCAAGCTCAATTGCCTTGGTCCGCGCCCGCGAATCCCAAACTGTGGGCTCGCCGCCGCGCAAACGCACACTGTTGTCGGCGGCCGTGTAGGAGATGTTGGTAGCCACGCCGTTTCGATCATTCTCATTAAACTTGGCGTCGCCCTGCGCATCCATTCGATCAATCGCCTGCGTTTCTTTTACGAAAACCGCACTCATTTTTTGCGATGTAAGCACGCGAGTTCCCCTGTCCTCCACCTTTTGCACGGGTTCAATTACGGCTTTCGAGCCGCCGGTGGCGGTAAAGGTGCGGGCCAGATTTCCGATCTCGAAAAACTCGCAATCAATGCGCGGCGCGGTCAGCGTGTGTTTGTCGGCCCTGGCATCTTTCACTACCGGGTCAACAAATAACTCCGCGTTACCCACCGCCTCGGCTTTGTCCAGGTCCCGACCCGTCATGCGCCAGATAAGTTTTACGGCGTCTGCTGTCAGGCGCTTATTTGTGGCGCGTGGATCGTTTACTTTTGACTTGGGCGCGGACAGATTGATCACTGAGCGCCCTTCGGTTCGCATCTGTTTCAGGAGACTGCGCTCGCCCTGTGCCTGAAACAACACTTCGATCAGGCTGGCACCGGTTAGCTGTAGATCTGAATCGGCGTCGAGGGTTTTGCCGCCCGCATCCCGCATCGCAACCGCGCGCTCGAGTCGCTGATCTTTGTCCAGAAAGAAGTCCATATCGGCGGAGTGAACTTCCGCCGCGCGTCCTTCCTGCATCGAGCGCAGGTAGGCATTGCCGCGTATCTCTATCTTTTGCACCTTCTTCAGCTCGTTTAGCATGGTGTAGAGGTTCTCGCCGCTCATTAAATCGCGATCCTGCTCGGCTGTAACTCCACCCGAGAACGAAAGCTTCCGCGCCTCCTGTTCAAACTGCGCGTGCGCCGAGCGAATGGTCACCGGCCGCCCGCGCGATGAGGTGGCTTTCGCATTTGGATCCTTCAACACCTCGGGCGCCACCGTGATCTCAACATCTCGCTTGAGCTCCAGCTTCTTGCTCTTCGATTCAACGATAGCGCCGGTTGAGTGTCCGGAAACATTCTCGCGATCGAAAGATACCGCCAGGTCTGTTTGTGCGACTTCACTATTCTGGTCGTAGGCAATCGACTCCGTGTTTACCTTCAAAGCGTCTTTGGTTTCAACTTTCACGTTGCCAAGAAAAGTTATGACTGAGCTTTTCGGATCGTAAATGGCTTTGTTTGCCGAGATCTGATCGGGCTTGTCACCGACGGCCGGATAGATAGCAAGATTTACC